>NZ_FNRV01000001.1:1980000-2280000 GCF_900105115.1 Pseudomonas mohnii | reverse complement strand
AGCAGTTCACGGCTGCCGAAGTCACCCACTGTTTCGCAATGAGCAATGGCCACCTTGAGGTCGGCATGACCGGTGCGTTCGATGCGCAGATCGCACTCAAGCATTTCCTTGGTGTGTTCGCCGATGTGCAGCTTGCCCAGGTCCTGAACGTTCGGCAGGCCCTCCAGGAACAGGATGCGCTTGATCAGCTTGTCCGCGTGCTTCATCTCGTCAATGGATTCGTCGTACTCGTGCTTGCCGAGTTTGTTCAGGCCCCAATCCTCATACATGCGTGCATGCAGAAAGTACTGATTGATCGCGACCAGCTCATTGCCAAGGATTTTGTTGAGATGCTGGATGACTGTTACGTCGCCTTTCATGATGGGGTCCTGCCCTTTATTAGCTATCAATAAGTCGGAGTTTGAGCTGCACACTTAATAGTGTCAAACCTAAGTTATTGAAACTTATATGAAAATTAATAGGAATAAGAATGTTTGTGTTCCGCGTCTGGAACATAAGCGATTGATTTGCGGGCATAAAAAAACCGGACAGGCGTCCGGTTTTTTGAAATACGGTATTTATGCTGCTGTAAATTCTGCTGGAAAAGGAATCGCTGCCTGGGCCGTTTGCAGTTTCGTCAGGGTCTCGCGTACCACTTCCTTGGCGAGGCAGGCACATTTGCCGCATTGACCGGCAACGCCGGTAGCCTGGCGGACTTCCTTGTAGCTGCAGCATCCTTCATAGATCGCATCGCGGATTTGGCCGTCGGTGACGCCAGTGCAGAGGCAAACATACATAAGTGAAGACCGTCGCTTGTTTATGCTCGAATGCCGTGGATCTTAATGTTAACGAGAATGATTGTCAAAGTGCTTTATGAACGCTTTTCCCGGTACTGACGAACGGTTGCTTCCACCACGGGTGAAACGAAATCCGGCCTGGCGTTTTCAGGCATCGAGGGAAAAACCGTTGAGGACAGGTCAAACACGCAGTGTATGATGGCCGGTCTTTCCGAAACGGGTTTGTGTCACAGGGCTGTCGCCTGAGGGTGGCAGGCTGGCACCAACCTTGTTTTTACGTTTCTACACCAGGAGATATCCAATGAGCGTACTCGTAGGCAAACAAGCCCCTGACTTCACCGTACCGGCCGTACTCGGCAATGGCGAAATCGTTGACAGCTTCACCCTGTCTTCGGCCATCAAAGGCAAATACGGCCTGGTGTTCTTCTACCCGCTGGACTTCACCTTCGTTTGCCCGTCCGAGCTGATCGCTCTGGACCACCGCCTGGCTGACTTCAAGGCGCGCAACGTGGAAGTGGTTGCTGTGTCGATCGACTCGCACTTCACCCACAACGCATGGCGCAACACCCCGGTGAACAACGGCGGTATTGGCCAGGTGGGTTACACCATGGCTGCCGACATCAAGCAGGAAATCATGAAGGCCTACGACGTTCAGTCCGCTGACGGCGTTGCTTTCCGTGGCGCGTTCCTGATCGACGACAAAGGCGTTGTTCGCTCGCAGATCGTCAACGACCTGCCACTGGGCCGTAACATGGAAGAGCTGATCCGTCTGGTCGACGCTCTGCAATTCCACGAAGAGCACGGCGAAGTTTGCCCTGCCAACTGGAAAAAAGGCGACAAAGGCATGAACGCTTCGCCAGAAGGCGTTGCGGCTTACCTGACTGAGCACGCTGCTGCGCTGTAAGGCACGTTCCAGGTACAAAAAAACCGGCCTTCGAGGCCGGTTTTTTTATGGGTGTTTTTTTATGCTTTCTGTAGGAGCGAGCCTGCTAGCGATGAACGCTGGATACCGCAAAGAGCCAGATCCCCCGCGTTATCGTTGACCACTATCGCGAGCAGGTTCGCTCCTACAGGTCAATCGTCGAAATCTTCCCAGCCGCCCATCTGTTTCCAGCGGTTGACGATGCCGCAGAACAGCTCGGCCGTCTTCTCGGTGTCGTAGCGAGCCGAGTGAGCCTCGCGACCATCGAAGTCGATATCGGCTGCCTGACAGGCCTTGGCCAGCACGGTTTGGCCGTAAGCCAGACCGGCCAGGGTCGCGGTATCGAAACTGGAGAACGGGTGAAACGGATTGCGCTTCATGTCCAGGCGCGCAACCGCAGCGTTGAGGAAACCCAAGTCGAAGCTGCTGTTGTGCCCGACCAGGATCGCCCGTTTGCATCCATTGGCCTTGAGGGCCTTGCGTACGCCACGGAAGATGTCGTTCAGGGCTGTTTCTTCACTCACGGCCATGCGCAACGGGTGATCGAGCTTGATCCCGGTGAATTCCAGGGCGGCGGCTTCGATGTTCGCGCCTTCGAACGGCTCGACACGGAAGAAGTAGGTGTGATCCGGGTACACAAACCCCTTTTCATCCATGGCGATGGTGGTCGCGGCAATTTCCAGCAGGGCGTCGGTGGCCGAGTTGAAACCACCGGTTTCTACGTCGACGACAACGGGCAGGTAACCACGAAACCTGGCAGCCATTGGATGACGGGGACCGCCTCCGCCGCCATGACCTTCCTGTTCGTCGTCGAAATGCTCTTCACTCACGCGTGTTCCTCCAGCAGGCGCCAGCGCAGTTTTTCACCGGCGCGCAGCGGGATAACGGTCAGCTCGCCAAACGGCAGGCTGGTGGGGGCGGTCCATTCTTCGCGGACCAGGGTGATGCGATCGGTGTTCGCCGGCAGGCCATAGAAACGCGGGCCGTTGAGGCTGGCGAAGGCTTCCAGCTTGTCCAGCGCATTGCGCTGTTCGAAGGCTTCGGCATACAACTCGATCGCGGCATAGGCGGTGTAGCAGCCAGCGCAGCCACAAGCGGCTTCTTTGGCATGCTGGGCGTGGGGCGCCGAGTCTGTGCCGAGGAAGAACTTCTCGCTGCCGCTGGTGGCGGCGTCGAGCAGGGCTTCCTGGTGCGTATTGCGCTTGAGGATCGGCAGGCAGTAGAAGTGCGGACGAATCCCGCCCACCAGCATGTGGTTGCGGTTGTATAGCAGGTGATGCGCTGTGATGGTCGCGCCCACGTTGGCCGAAGCCGAGTTGACGAACTGCACGGCGTCGGTGGTCGTGATGTGTTCGAACACCACTTTCAGGGTCGGGAAACGCTCGACCACACGGCGCATGTGCTCATCGATGAAGATCTTTTCGCGGTCGAATACATCGACATCGCCACGGGTGACTTCGCCGTGGATCAGCAAGGGCATTCCGACTTCGGCCATGGCCTCCAGTGCGGGAAAGATCTTGTCGATGCTGGTGACGCCAGAGTCCGAGTTGGTGGTCGCGCCGGCCGGGTACAACTTGGCGGCGTGGACGAAACCGCAGGCCTTGGCCTCGCGAATTTCTTCAGGCTGGGTGCGGTCGGTCAGGTACAGGACCATCAGCGGTTCGAAATGGCTGCCGGCCGGGCGAGCAGCGAGAATCCGCTGGCGATAGCCGTCGGCCTCAGCCGCATTACGGACCGGCGGAACCAGGTTGGGCATGATGATGGCGCGACCAAAGGTGCGCGCAACATCCGCAACGGTATTGGTCAACACGGCACCATCGCGAAGATGAATGTGCCAGTCGTCGGGACGCAGCAGGGTCAGGCGGTCGGACATGAGGGGATTCCAGGCGGGTCAAACTGAGGGGAATGCTACCGGAAAAGACTCTTGCAGGCACTCGCTATCAAGTTTTACGGGAAGCTTCCGATATCCAACAGGTATGCCGTAAACATATGTGTGTCGGTCTTTTTGTTGTAGAAGCCAGTGGAGCCTCCCGTGCGCCAGCGTTATTTAGCCTTGCTCAGTGTGTTTGCCAGCCTTCCTGCGATGGCGCTCACTTTCCAGACCCGACTGGAGAGCATCGAGTGGACGGTCGAAGGTGACAAGTTCGAATGCAGACTGACCCAGCCGATCACTGATTTTGGCTCGGGACAATTCGTGCGCCGTGCTGGCGAGCAGGCGACGTTTCGTCTGAATGCCTACAACGCCATGATGGGTGGCGGGTCGGCCACCTTGCTGGCGGCGGCGGCGCCGTGGCAACCGGGGCGGGGCGATATCAACCTGGGTTCGGTGAGAATCGGCAGCGGCAATGTGCTGTTCAACAGTTCGCAGGTGCAGGCGGGGCGATTGATCAGTGGCCTGATGGACGGACGCAGCCCTGTGATCCGGCATTCTTCGGGGGATGGGCGTGTGTCGGAAGTGCGGTTGCTTCCGGTCAAGTTCAGCAAGGCGTTTGCCGACTATCAGGGTTGCGTGGCGAAGTTGTTGCCGCAGAACTTCGAGCAGGTGAAACAATCCGAAGTCGGTTTCCCTGGTGGCGGTATCGACCTGGATGCGGCGGCGAAAGCCAAGCTGCAGGTGATGCTGGAGTACATGAAGGCCGATCCGACGGTCAATCACATCGAGCTCGACGGTCATTCCGACAACAGCGGCAACCGCCTGACCAACCGTGACCTGTCACGGCGCCGGGCCCTGGCGGTCATGGAATTCTTCAAGGCCAATGGCATTCAGGAATCGCAGGTCACCATGCGCTTCCACGGTGAGCGTTACCCACTGGCACCCAATACAAACAATGCCAACCGGGCCAAGAACCGTCGGGTCGCCGTTCGCCTGGAACGCGGAGCTCCGCCAGAGCAGGTGGCCCCGCAAGCCACGAAGCCATCCACATCGGCGACCTCCTGACTCGCCGGTCATCGTCGCGCTCTCGACATAATCTGTCGCTTCGTCGTCATAAGCTGTCGCGCCTCTGTAAATTATCCTGCATGAGCGGTAGACTTCCCGGCTTTCCGTAGAACCCCGTGGAGTGATGGCATGGCGGACGTAAACAAGGTCGTTCTGGCGTATTCCGGCGGCCTGGACACTTCGGTGATCCTCAAGTGGCTGCAGGATACTTATAACTGTGAAGTGGTGACCTTCACCGCTGACCTGGGTCAGGGCGAAGAGGTCGAACCGGCACGCGCCAAGGCTCAGGCCATGGGCGTGAAAGAGATCTACATCGACGACTTACGCGAAGAGTTCGTGCGCGATTTCGTTTTCCCGATGTTCCGCGCCAACACCGTTTACGAAGGCGAGTACCTGCTGGGTACTTCCATCGCTCGTCCGTTGATCGCCAAACGCCTGATCGAAATCGCCAACGAAACCGGCGCAGACGCCATTTCCCACGGCGCCACCGGCAAGGGTAACGACCAGGTTCGTTTCGAACTGGGCGCCTATGCCTTGAAACCAGGTGTGAAAGTGATTGCCCCTTGGCGCGAGTGGGACCTGCTGTCCCGCGAGAAGCTGATGGACTACGCCGAGAAGCATGCAATCCCGATCGAGCGTCACGGCAAGAAGAAATCCCCGTACTCGATGGATGCCAACCTGCTGCACATCTCCTATGAAGGCGGCGTGCTGGAAGACACCTGGACCGAGCACGAAGAAGACATGTGGCGTTGGACCGTCTCCCCGGAGAAGGCGCCTGACAAGCCGCAGTATCTGGAATTGACCTACCGCAACGGCGACATCGTCGCACTGGACGGCGTCGAAATGACCCCGGCTACCGTGCTGGCGACGTTGAACCGTATCGGTGGCGAACACGGCATCGGCCGTCTGGACATCGTCGAGAACCGTTACGTGGGCATGAAGTCCCGTGGCTGCTACGAGACACCTGGCGGCACCATCATGCTGCGCGCCCACCGTGCGATCGAATCGATCACCCTGGACCGCGAAGTGGCTCACCTCAAGGACGAGTTGATGCCGAAGTACGCCAGCCTGATCTACACCGGCTACTGGTGGAGCCCAGAGCGTCTGATGCTGCAGCAGATGATCGACGCTTCCCAGGCTCACGTGAATGGCGTTGTGCGCCTGAAGCTGTACAAGGGCAATGTGATCGTGACCGGTCGCAAGTCCGACGAGTCGTTGTTCGACGCCAACATCGCGACCTTCGAGGAAGATGGCGGCGCCTACAACCAGGCCGACGCGGCAGGTTTCATCAAGCTCAACGCATTGCGCATGCGCATTGCTGCGAACAAGGGCCGGAAGCTTTTCTGAGACCTTTGAGCGGGTAAGGAATTTGTGGCCTCGTCATCGACGAGGCCACAAGCCCGAAATAGTGTTTATCTGGTCCTTCGACATCGCGATTTTCTTGTCACCCTCTTTATCTACAATCTGTCTCCCTCTGATATTTCCCGCACGTCTCTGATATCGATTGGCCGCTATGGTCAATGACCGTCACCTCATGTGTGTTCAAATTGTAAGCAGCGCAACATGTGGCGCTATGGCGCTATGGCGCTTGCGCGTCAGCTTGGAATGTTTGATTGCACAGTTTTTCAGTATGGCCTCCGATTCTGCGCAGGTGAGAAACAAAATCACGTGTGCCTGCCTGTCCCGTGGCCTCTCGATATTCTCCAATAAAGCGCTGAACTCGATTTTTTTGCTCAGGCAGCGTGCGTCAATGATGCATAACTCCTTGAGCAGCGCGGTCATTCGGATGTGATGTTCAACCGAGGGCAGATCCTGCAAGCCTGGGTCTACGAGCGAGGCCTGAGCGGCGCAGGGGGGCGAAGCGGATCGCCCGGCATCCACTGGCTTATGCCGTTCAGTATGTTCACTTGACGTCGTTGAGTGGCTGTTTTCCGGATGCTTGGGCTTGTCCAGCACTTTTATGAAGTGCTTTCCCTTGTCAAAATCCGAAGGCGCATACAGCGAGCGATAATTAAAGTTGAGTGTGACGAAGAATAGAAGCAGTAAATAAAAGGGGAAGCTGATCAGGAACCATATGTAGATTTCTCTTTCCTTATTGTCCAGAAAGGGTAGAGAAATCGCTGCGGATGTTTCAGAAAGTGTTGCGAATATCGCGATAACGGTCATGGGGTTGGTGATTCTTTTTTTGAGTTTTGTCATGTCTTTCACTCATATTTAATTTGTCTTTTCTCGGTGGGTTAATAAAGATATTTTAGTTTGGTGTTGTTAATGATTTGGATTTGTATAGGAAGTATATCCATTTTAATGTGTGTGAGCGTTGTGTTGATTTAATTTGGCTTGGCTAGAAGTGGGTTTTAAATTGTGTCTTTGTAATGATTGTTTGTCAGGTTTTCTTCGCTGTAAGAGTAAGTGGATACGTGGTGTGTGATATTTCTGGTATGAATATAAGTGCGGAAAATATCGGTTACTTTTTGGCCGTGGTTGACTGGGCTGTATCAGCCAGACTGCGATGGCTCCGATTTTTTGCTCAACTTTTTTGTCGTAAATTGATACGAAAAACCGTTGAGAATTGAATTGTCTTCCCGTGGGTTTCGTTTTCGATGCCTTGCTGAGACGGTTTTTTTGTAAGACTAATCCGCGATATTTGTAGGGAATGTCTCTCGGTGTAGGTGGCTGGGGGGGGCGGCATGCCATGGGTGAAACGACTAGGCTATTGTGCGGGCTCTAAAAATTCGAACAGCGAAATTGGACTGCCCATGAATAAAGTGCTGATCGTGGATGATCACCCCGTCATTCGTCTTGCGGTACGTATGCTGATGGAACGTCATGGCTACGAAGTCATTGCAGAAACAGATAATGGCGTGGATGCATTGCAACTTGCGCGTGAACATATGCCGGACATTGTCATTCTGGATATTGGAATACCGAAACTGGACGGGTTGGAAGTCATTGCCCGCCTGTCATCCACTGCGATGCCAATGAAAGTGTTGATATTGACGTCCCAGGCGCCTGGTCATTTTTCCATGCGTTGCATGCAGTCCGGGGCCGCCGGGTATGTCTGCAAGCAGCAGGACCTCACTGAGTTGCTCAGTGCAATAAAGGCCGTTTTGTCCGGTTACAGCTACTTTCCCAATCAGGCCTTGCATACCGTACGCGCTAGTTTGGGTAACGCCAGTGAAGCCGATATGGTGGATCGTCTGTCAGGGCGGGAAATGATGGTCTTGCAACAGTTGGCCAAGGGCAAGACTAACAAGGAGATTGCCGATGGGATGTTCCTTAGCAACAAAACCGTTAGTACTTACAAGACTCGCCTGCTGTTGAAACTCAATGCGCGCTCTCTGGTGGACCTGATTGAATTGGCCCAGCGCAACGGGCTGGTGTGATTGCATCAGCATTTGACGCGCAGCGATGGGCGGCATTTACCGGGCAGCCAAAGTAAAAAGCCTCCGTTTCGGGAGGCTTTTAGGTGTCATAAGTCAAAGTCGTAATCGGCCAATTGCTTTTGCAGTCGGCGCTCCTCCAGCAGATTGTCGATGGTACGGCGTTTGCTCAGGTTGGTTTTCGCCACTTCAACCACAGGTTCAGCGTCATCGGCCTCAATGGGGGTAAAGTCGTCTTCTACGTCCAATTGCTCTTTGCCAGTGCTCATTTAGTTACTCCAGGCTAAGACTGCCTTTGGGGCTCCTTATATCGACAATCTCCCGGCGGGTAAAAAAGATTTTTTCAATCGATATATCAATAAATCCAATAGTGCCTCAATCGTCGGAGGTCTTGTGCTTGTATTCGCACAGGTCTTCGATGCGACAACTGCCGCAGCGGGGCTTGCGAGCCAGGCAAACATAGCGCCCGTGAAGGATCAGCCAGTGATGGGAATCGAGCAGGTATTGCTTGGGCACGAATTTCATCAGTTTTTTCTCGACCTCGACCACATTCTTGCCCGGCGCAATGCCGGTGCGGTTGCTGACTCGGAAAATATGGGTGTCCACAGCCATGGTCAGTTGGCGGAATGCTGTGTTGAGCACCACGTTGGCGGTCTTGCGGCCAACACCGGGCAGCGCTTCTAGTTCCTCTCGGGTCTGCGGCACTTCGCCAGCATGGCGCTCCACCAGCAGGCGACATGTTTCGATCACGTTCTTTGCTTTGCTGTTGTACAGGCCGATGGTCTTGATGTATTCCGACAGTCCGTCGACGCCCAGGGCATATATCGCCGCCGGCGTATTGGCGACCGGGAACAGTTTCGCCGTGGCCTTGTTGACGCCGACATCGGTCGATTGCGCCGAGAGAATCACAGCGATCAGTAATTCAAACGGTGAGGAATAGGCCAGTTCGGTCTTCGGTTCCGGGTTGTCTTCATGCAGCCTGCGGAAAATTTCCAGACGTTTTGCGGCATTCATGGGCAGTGAGTTTCCTCGAAGACGTTCAATTTAAGGTGTGGGGCGGTGCCAGATTTGCCAGAGGGCAATCAGCAATCCCAGCAGAATGAATCCGCCAGGGGCCAGCGTGGTCAGGCGCAAGCCACCGTCGGTGGTTAAGATCCAGCCTTCCCAATGCGCTGGCGAGGCATTCGTCAGCCATGACAGGTGGCTGCCGAAGGTCCCGCGGCCAATGAGTTCCCGGAGCAGCCCCAGGCCCACCATCAATGCGCCGAACAAGCCATACAACCGCAGGCGAGCCGGCCAGGTTCTCTGGAAAAATCCAGTGCAGTCCAACACCACGCATTGCAAGGCAACCAGCCCGGCATAAATGCCCAAGTCCTGATGCCATTGCAGCGACCAGAGTTGGGCGCCGAGTTCCGCGCAACTGGTCAATGTGGCGGCGAGCAGCACGTTTGCCAGCAAGTGCGTCGCCGGGAGCAGTCGAGGCCGCAATGCATTCATGCACAGGGCGAAAACGCTGGTCACCATGATGAACGTCAGCGTGATGCCCACAGCGGTCATCAGCGAGCCGGTAGCGCCGATCAACGGTGCAAGCATCAGCGAGTTTTGCACAAGGAAGGATTTATTCATGGGAAGGACTCCCGAACAGTGCTTGCCGGTGCTCATCGCAATAGCGCAGAGCGTCATGGGTGGCGTTGATCACCGCTCTTGACGTGATGGTCGCGCCCGCGATCTGATCGAATTGCCCCTGATCCTTTTTCAGCGCCCAGCCATTGTCGCCAGGATCGGTTCGAGACTTGCCGGAAAACATCTGAAGCCAGGCATTCGGCCAATCGGCGATCCGTGCGCCAAGCCCCGGAGTTTCGGATTGCTTCAGGGTTTTGACCCCCACCAACCGGCCATTGGCATCGACGGCGATCAGCAAGTCGATGGCGCCGGCATAACCCAGGGTCTGACTGCGCAGCAACACGGCATAGGGCTGGCCGGACTTGCTTGCCAGGTAACCACCCAGCAGAGTGCTGTTGGTCAAGGCTGTGACGTCGAGTGCGAGCGGCTGTTCCAGTGGCTGATTGTCGTAGCTGTCCGGCGGCAACAGGTCAAGCAGGTTGCGACTGTCGATCAGGTGCTGTTGGGCGGCAATGCGGGAGGCGCTGGTGTGTTGCACGAAGTACGTCGAGCCAATGCCAAGACCTGCCATGACCACAAGGATCGCAACGCTCGATGCTCGGCTCATGGCGAAATCCGTTCCTGCCTGGACGCGACAAACCGCTCCAGCGCCGGTACACACAGGTTCATTAACAGGACGGCGAACGCCACGCCGTCGGGATAGCCACCCCAGGTGCGAATCAGATAGGTCAACAGTCCGACCCCCGCGCCGAACAGCAGTCGTGCGCCGGGGCTTTTCGCACCGGACACCGGTTCCGTCACGATGAAAAATGCCCCCAGCATGCTGGCGCCGCTGAGCAGATGAAACAGCGGTGAACCATGGGAGTCGGAGCCCGAACCGTTCCAGCACAACAAGCTGATAAGGAACAGGCTGGCGAGCATGCCGACTGGCGCGTGCCAACTGAACAGGCGCTGTTGCAGCAGAAATGCGCCGCCCGCCAGAAACGCCAGATTCACCCATTCCACACCTCGACCACCGAATTGGCCAAAGGCAGGATGAGTGGCGAACAGTTCATCCATGGTCAGGCTTTTGTTGATCCTTAAGCCATCCAGCGCCGTGGCCTGGACCCAGGCATCCGGCAACTGACCAAAACCGAAAACTTGCTGGAGTCCGCCCATCAGGTCCATGCCGTGGGAGGATGGCCAGTGCGTCATTTGTTGCGGAAACGTCACCAGCACCAGGGCAAAGCCAAGCATCGCCGGATTGAACGGATTTTTGCCCACGCCCCCATACAAGTGCTTGCCCAACAGCATGGCAGACGCGGCGGCACTGACCGTCAACCACCAAGGGCAGTAAGGCGGCAGGGCCAGGGCCAGCAATGTCGCGCTGACCAGTGCACTGCCGTCGCTCAGGGTCGGCTGGAGTGACCGCTTGCGCAACTTCAACACCGCCGCTTCAGCGGCCAAAGCGCTCACCGCCGCCAGAACCAGGTTGATCAAGACCCCCCAGCCGTACAGCCAGAACAACGTGAGCATGCCCGGCAACGTAGCCAGGAGTACCCGCTGCATGGCCTGCTGAAGGCGCTCGTCGACCGCGTCAAGGGGTGACATGGGCATCCACCTGACGCTCGGCTTCCTGCAGGCGAGCGCGGGCCTTTTCCATCTGTTCGGCGGGGGTGTCGGCGCGACGTTCGAGTTTGCTGACGTCAGCGCGGGCATAGGCCAGTTCGGTCTTCAGTTGCCGAAGCTGGCTGTCGATCGGACGCTTTTCCACGCGCGTCAGATCTGGCAAGGGTTGTCCGCTGAGCGCTTCGGCGGCATGCAAGGCTTGTTCGGCTTCGCTGAGCGCGCGCTCCAGGGTTTCGATCTGTTCAGCGGGCGCATGATGGGTCTGAGCCTTCTTGAGTTCGGCGCGGCGCATGGCCAACTGGATCTTGGCCCGTTTCAGATCGGCATCTTTTACTGGCGCAACGGCGGGCGCGGGCGCAGCCGTGCTTTCCAGCAGCGCCAAGGCCTGCTCGGCCGCTTCGAACTGCTGCTGCAGGACCACCAACTGCGATTGCTGCTCGAAGGTCGGCGGATGGCCGAAGGCCTTGAGCGATTTGTTCAATTGCGCCCGACTCATCGCCAGATCGATCTTGGCTTTCTTCAGTGCTGCATCGGCAGTGGCGGCTTTTTGCGCGCGGACGCGTTCAAGGGCGGCCTGCACCGGGTCAAGCGTCGCTGCGCTGGGTTGGGCGGCGCGTTGCGCCCGGGCCTGTCGTTCGGCCGCCTTCAGTTCTTCTTCACGTTGCAAGCGGGCGTTGCGTTGCTCGAAACGGCGCCGCGCCCGATTGCGTTTGGCCGTCCGGGCGCGTTGCTCTTCAAGGCTGAATGCCAGGCCGCCGACAATCGGCAGCACTGTGGAGATCGGCAACGGATGCATTTCAATGCAGTCGACCGGGCAGGGGGCCACGCAGAGGTCGCAGCCGGTGCACTCGTCGATGATGACCGTGTGCATCAGTTTGGCCGCGCCGACGATGGCGTCTACCGGGCAGGCCTGGATGCATTTGGTGCAACCAATACATTCGGCCTCGCGGATATAGGCGATCTGCGCCGGAGCCGAGCCACGGCTGGTGTCCAGTTCCAGCACCGGTACGAGCAGCAGTTCGGCCAGGGCATTGATGGTTTCGCTGCCGCCCGGCGGGCACTTGTTGATGGGCTCGCCGCTGGCGATACCTTCGGCGTAGGGCTTGCATCCGGGATGGCCGCACTTGCCGCATTGAGTCTGTGGCAAGAGGGCGTCGATGCGTTGAATCAGACTCATGTTTTGATCAGTCCGCTGAATCCGAGAAAAGCCACTGCGATCAGTCCGGCGCTGATCAGGTCGATCGGCAGGCCGCGGAAGGGCAGCGGAATATCGTTATCGAGTGTGCGTTGGCGCAGGTCTTGAAAAAGGCTCAGCACCAGCCAGAAACCCAGCCCGGCACCCAGGCTCAGGGCGATGGCGTGAAAGAGCCCTTGGTCATCCTCGGCGTTGAGCAGCGCTACGCCAAGTACGCCCGCGTTGCCCAGCAGCAACAACCAGAGCCCCTCGAAGGAGAGTGTCGGGAATATCCGCTCCAGCAACGTCAGCAACGGAGCGATCAACAACACGCTCAATGGCAGAAACACAAACAGCCGCAGTGATGCCATGTCCAACGGCACCAGCAGCCCGTGGTAAAGCGCATGACCAAGGGTGCCGACAATCAACATCAGGCACGTGGTCGCGAGGCCAAGTGCATGGACCTGCTGGCGCTTGCTGCCCAGCAGCGGATCGACACCCAGCGGCCAGTGCAACACGAGGTTGTTGATCAGGGCTGCACTGATAAGCGTAAGAAGCGTTTCGGTCATGATCGTGCCGGCTAGAACGGGGCTTTTTAACGGGAGCGGTCTAAAAAGCTTAGGCATTATCCGGCAAGGGCGGAGGGTGGGCCAGACATGAAAATCCCACAGTCGCGCCAGGCACGACTGTGGGATCGGTTTGCCGCAGTAACCTTACTTGATCCGCTGACCAGGCTTGGCGCCGCTGTCAGGGCTGAGCAGGTAGATTTCTTCGCCACCAGGGCCGGCCGCCATCACCATGCCTTCGGAGATGCCGAACTTCATTTTGCGGGGCTTGAGGTTGGCGATCATCATGGTCAGCCGTCCATCGAGCTTGGACGGGTCCGGGTAAGCGCTCTTGATGCCGGAGAACACGTTGCGTTGCTCGTCACCGATGTCTAGGGTCAGGCGCAACAGCTTGTCGGCCCCTTCCACGTGTTCTGCCTTGACGATCAGGGCGACGCGCAGGTCGACCGCCGCAAAGGTGTCGAACTCGATTTCCGGTGACAGCGGATCCTTGGCCAACTCGCCGTTACCGGTCGTGGCGGCTGCGCCGGTGTCGGTCTGGCTGGCCGTCAGGTCTTCTTTCGATGCATCGGTCATGGCTTGCACTTTGACCGGGTCGATCCGGGTCATCAGCGGCTTGAACTCGTTCAACTGATGGTTGGCGAGCAAGGTCGCATGGTCGTTCCAGGTCAACGGGGCCACGTTGAGGAACGCCTCGGCATCGGCGGCCAGCAGTGGCAACACCGGTTTGAGGAAGATCACCAGTTGGCGGAACAGGTTGACGCCGGTGGCGCAGATAGCCTGCACCTCGTCTTGCTTGCCTTCCTGTTTGTTCAGCGACCACGGTGCCTTGTCAGCGATCCAGGCGTTGGCGCGGTCGGCCAGTCCCATGATTTCGCGCATGGCGCGGGCGAAGTCGCGGGCTTCATAGGCGTCGGCGATGCCTGGCGCGGCGGCCAGGAACGCTTCGGTCAGTTCCGGCGCGGCGTTGGTGTCGACCATCACGCCGGCGTTGCCTTTGTGGATGAAACCGGCGCAACGGCTGGCGATGTTGACGACTTTGCCCACCAGGTCGGAGTTGACCTTTTGCACGAAGTCTTCGAGGTTCAGGTCCAGGTCATCGACGCCACGGCTCAGTTTGGCCGCGTAGTAGTAACGCAGGTATTCCGGCGACAGGTGATCCAGGTAGGTCCGGGCCTTGATGAAGGTGCCGCGGGACTTGGACATTTTCTGGCCGTTGACGGTCAGGTAGCCGTGCACATTGATGCCGGTCGGCTTGCGGTAGCCCGCACCTTCAAGCATCGCGGGCCAGAACAGGGCGTGGAAGTTGACGATGTCCTTGCCGATGAAGTGGTACAGCTCGGCGGTGGAGTCCTTGCCCCAGAACGCGTCGAAGTCCAGCTCCGGCGTACGGCTGCACAGGTTCTTGAAGCTCGCCATGTAGCCGATCGGCGCGTCCAGCCAGACGTAGAAGTATTTGCCCGGCTCGTCGGGGATCTCGAAACCGAAGTACGGCGCATCGCGGGAGATGTCCCACTGTTGCAGGCCCGCGTCCAGCCATTCGGCGATCTTGTTGGCGACAGCGTCTTGAAGGGTCCCGCTGCGGGTCCAGGTTTGCAGCATTTCCTGGAAGTCCGGCAGCTTGAAGAAGAAGTGCTGGGAATCCTTGAGCACAGGAGTGGCGCCGGAAATTGCCGACTTCGGATCTTTCAGGTCGGTCGGTGCGTAGGTCGCGCCGCATTTTTCGCAGTTATCGCCGTACTGGTCTTCGGTGCCGCATTTCGGGCAGGTGCCCTTGATGAAGCGGTCGGCCAGGAACATTTTCTTTTCCGGGTCGAAATACTGGGTGATCGAGCGAGTGGCGATGTGCCCGGCATCACGCAGCTTCAGATAGATCTGGCTCGACAACTCACGGTTTTCTTCGGCGTGAGTGGAGTGGAAATTATCGAAGTTGACCAGGAAGTCGGCAAAGTCGGCGCTGTGTTCAGCCTGGACGTTGGCGATCAGTTGTTCCGGGGTGATGCCTTCCTTTTCCGCGCGCAGCATGATCGCCGAACCGTGGGCGTCGTCGGCGCAGACATAAATGCATTGGTTGCCGCGGTGCTTCTGGAAGCGCACCCACATATCGGTCTGGATGTACTCCAGCATATGGCCAAGGTGAATCGAACCATTGGCATAGGGCAGGGCGCTGGTGACGAGAATCTTGCGTGGCTCGGACATGGGGCTCGGCTACTTGATGAAACGGAGGTCGGCCACTATAAAGCGCCGGCGCATATTTTTCACCCCATGGCTCAGGGGAGTTGTTTTGCAAGCCCCTCGCCGCAGGAAATTTTCCAGCCTCGCCACAAATCTGTGTCCGGCGTAGGATACCCGCCTGATTTTCCAGTCTCGTTATCGGAGTTGCCCATGAGCGCCGTCAATCGCGCAGCGGTGGAAGCCGTCCTTCGCCAGTACACCGACCCTTATCTGAACCAGGACCCGGTCAGCGCCGGATGCGTGCGCAGCGTCGATATTGCGGGCGACCGCGTCAACGTCCAGCTTGAGCTGGGCTACGCCGCCGGTCTGTTCAAGAGTGGCTGGGCGCAACTGTTGCAGATGGCTATCGAAGGCCTGGACGGCGTGACGACCGCGCGTGTCGAGATCACCAGCGTCATAGCCGCGCACAAGGCTCAGGCTCAGATTCCGGGCCTGGCCAACGTCAAGAATGTGGTGGCCGTGGCCTCCGGCAAGGGGGGCGTGGGCAAATCCACCACCGCCGCCAACCTGGCATTGGCCTTGGCTCGCGAAGGGGCCAAGGTGGGCATTCTGGATGCGGACATTTATGGCCCAAGCCAGGGCATCATGTTCGGCATCGCTGAAGGCACCCGGCCGCAGATCAAGGATCAGAAGTGGTTCGTGCCGATCCAGTCCCATGGCGTCGAAGTGATGTCCATGGCGTTCCTGACCGATGACAACACGCCGATGGTCTGGCGCGGGCCGATGGTCTCCGGTGCCTTGTTGCAACTGGTGACACAGACCGCGTGGGGCGACCTGGATTACCTGGTCATCGACATGCCGCCAGGCACCGGTGACATCCAGCTGACCCTGGCGCAGAAAGTCCCTGTGGCCGGTGCGGTGATCGTCACCACGCCACAAGACCTGGCCTTGCTCGACGCGCGCAAGGGCGTGGAAATGTTCCGCAAAGTGAACATTCCGGTGCTCGGCGTGGTGGAAAACATGGCCGTGCACATCTGCTCCAACTGCGGACATGCCGAGCATCTGTTCGGTGAGGGCGGTGGTGTGAAGCTGGCCAACCAGTATGGGGTTGAGCTACTGGCCTCGCTGCCGCTGGCAATGGCCATCCGCGAACAGGCCGACGGTGGAAAGCCAACGGTGATCGCCGAGCCGGACAGCCCGATTGCGCTGGTCTACCAGGAGCTCGCCCGTCATGTCGGCGCGAGGATCGTGTTGCAGGAAGCCGCGACCCCGGCGATGCCGAACATCACTGTCAGCGACGATTGATGACCTGAAGCACGATCCCTTGTAGGAGCGAGCCTGCTCGCGATGGTGTGTCATTCGACACAGTGGTGTCTGACCCACCATCGCGAGCAGGCTCGCTCCTACCGTTGTTTTGCGGTGGCGTTAAATGCGCAACCCGCCATCCATTTCCAGAATCCGGCCGGTGTAATAGTCATTTTCGAAGATGTACGCCGCCGAATGGGCGATCTCTTCCGGTTTGCCCATGCGCTTGAGCGGAATCCCGGAGGTCATTTTCTCCAGTGCTTCAGGTTTCATGCCCAGGGTCATTTCGGTTTCGATGAAACCCGGTGCAATGCCGGCCACACGAATGCCGTAGCGCGCCAGTTCCTTGGCCCAGGTCACGGTCGCCGCCGCAACGCCGGCCTTGGCGGCGGAGTAGTTGGTCTGACCGACGTTGCCGGCGCGGGAAATCGACGAGATATTGATGATCGCGCCGCTGTTCTTCAGCTCGACCATTTTCGCCGCGACTTCACGGGTGCACAGGAACACGCCGGTCAGGTTGACGTCGATGACCGACTGCCATTGGGCCAGGCTCATCTTGGTCATTTCACCGTCCTTGACCTTGAGCAGCAGGCCGTCACGCAGGATCCCGGCGTTATTGATCAGGCCATGGATCGCGCCGAAGTCTTCGGCGACCTGGGCGACCATGTGGGTCACTTGCTCTTCGTTGGCGACGTTACACAGGTAGGCACGGGCCTCGACACCCTTGGCCTTGCAGGCCGCAACGGCGTCGTCGAGCTTTTCCTGGTTCAGATCGACCAGCGCCAGTTTCGCACCCTTGCCGGCGAAATACTCGGCCATGGAACGGCCTAAACCCTGGCAACCGCCAGTGATAATGATTACTTTGTCAGTGAGTTGCATTCGCATGCCCCGGTAGCAGGTCTAGAGTGGTTTCGTTGGCGAGAGCCTCTCGATCGGCGCCTGGCGTGGCCCGGCTGCACATGAGAGCTGCCCTGTTGGCGATCTGGTACTTTCGCCAGGCGCCCGTCCGTTTTTATGACGGATTCTATATAAGGAGTCATAAATTGAGCGTTGAAGCTGCCAAGCATGCCCGAGAGTTGCTGCTCAAGGAATACCGCGGGGTACTCTCCACGCATTCCAAAGCAATGCCCGGTTTTCCGTTCGGCTCCGTGGTTCCGTACTGTCTGGACGCCCAGGGCTGGCCGCTGATCCTGATCAGCCGTATCGCCCAACACACCCATAACCTGCAAAAAGATCCGAAATGTTCGCTCTTTGTCGGAGAACGCGGGGCCGAAGACGTGCAAGCAGTGGGGCGCCTGACTTACCTGGCCGAGGCGCAACAGCTCGAGGACGAGGCAGATATCGAAGCAGCCGCTGAGCGTTACTATCGCTACTTCCCGGAATCGCAGAACTATCATCAGGCCCATGATTTCGATTTCTGGGTGCTCAAGCCTGTGCGCCATCGTTACATCGGCGGTTTTGGCGCCATTCACTGGGTCAACGAACTGACCCTGGCCAATCCTTTTGCCGGCAGGGCCGAAGTGAGCATGGTCGAACACATGAATGCCGATCACGCCAAGGCCATCGCCCATTACGTCGATCTGGCGGGATTACCGAAAACCTCACCGGCGCAGATGGTCGGTATCGATAGCGAAGGCATGCACCTGCGCATTGGCCAGGGGCTTCACTGGTTGCCGTTCCAAGTGCCATGTAATACTCCGACACAAGTTCGCGAAGCCTTGGTTTTCCTGGCTCATGCAGAGCAATGGCCGAAAAATGAAGTGGCTGACGCTTGAATTCACGAAACGGCGACGTCATCTAGGGATTACTGGCAAGGCATTCTTGCGTTGAGGAACCATTTGATGCGCCCTTTTTTGTTGCTCTTTGTACTGCTCCCAGTGTTGGAGTTGTTCGTATTCGTCAAGGTGGCCGGGGCAATCGGTTTTTTCCCGGCCCTGCTTCTGATCATTCTCGGCTCGATGCTCGGCGTGTTCGTGCTGCGGATCGCCGGTCTGGCAACCGCATTGCGTGCCCGTGAAAGCCTGAATCGTGGGGAGCTGCCCGCCCAGACCATGCTCGAAGGCCTGATGTTGGCCCTGGCGGGCGGTCTGTTGATCCTGCCGGGTTTCGTCACCGACGTACTGGGCCTGATCATGCTGCTGCCCGTCTCCCGTCGTCTGCTCGCCAATCAAATGCGCCAGCGCGCCGAGGAGCAAGCGATCCGCCAACGTGCGTTCGCCGATGACCTTCAGTCCCGCGGCGGTCCTGCACCTCGCGAACCGCTGGGGCGGGAGCCCAATGTGATCGAGGGCGAGTTCGAGCATCGCGATACCAAGTAACGCCCATATCGACACGGCACCTTCGGGTGCCGTGTTCGTTTGCGGCGCATCGAGATGAATTTTTTTTCGATCCCCGCTCTTGTAATAAGCTTATGCGCCCTTATGTAACGGTCACCGCAAGGTTTCTGGCGAACATGCCAGACAGACTTCCGCGGTTCGCTCGACGAACCGCACCCGGCACCGCCGGACTTTGTTAAACCCGCCGGGACTACACCGGCCGATGAAAACCACAATTAGGAGAGATCGACAATGAAGCTTCGTCCTCTGCATGACCGCGTCGTCATCCGTCGCAGCGAAGAAGAAAAGAAAACCGCTGGCGGTATCGTCCTGCCAGGCTCGGCTGCTGAAAAAGCCAACAGCGGCGAAATCCTCGCTGTAGGCACCGGCCGCGTACTGGACAACGGTGAAGTGCGTGCACTGGCCGTGAAAGTGGGCGACAAGGTTGTGTTCGGTCCGTACTCCGGCAGCAACACCGTGAAAGTCGACGGCGAAGACCTGCTGGTAATGAGCGAGAACGAGATCCTCGCTGTTATCGAAGGCTGATTCCCCGCTCATTTTCCCGCTACTACAAAGTATTTAAGGAATATCGATCATGGCTGCTAAAGAAGTTAAATTCGGCGATTCCGCCCGCAAGAAAATGCTGACCGGTGTCAACGTCCTGGCTGACGCGGTAAAAGCGACCCTGGGCCCGAAAGGCCGTAACGTGATCATCGAGAAGAGCTTCGGCGCTCCGACCATCACCAAGGATGGCGTTTCCGTAGCCAAAGAAATCGAACTGAAAGACCGTTTCGAAAACATGGGCGCGCAGCTGGTCAAAGACGTTGCCTCCCGTGCCAACGATGACGCGGGCGACGGCACCACCACCGCTACCGTTCTGGCTCAATCGATCGTTAACGAAGGCCTGAAAGCCGTCGCTGCCGGCATGAACCCGATGGACCTGAAACGCGGTATCGACAAAGCGACCATCGCGATCGTCAAAGAACTGAAAGGCCTGTCCAAGCCATGCGCTGACACCAAGGCAATCGCTCAGGTCGGCACCATCTCCGCCAACTCCGACAGCTCCATCGGCGACATCATTGCCGAAGCCATGGAAAAAGTCGGTAAAGAAGGCGTGATCACCGTTGAAGAAGGCTCGGGCCTGGAAAACGAACTGTCGGTTGTAGAAGGCATGCAGTTCGACCGTGGCTACCTGTCCCCGTACTTCGTCAACAAGCCGGAAACCATGACTGCCGAACTCGACGGTCCGCTGATCCTGCTGGTCGACAAGAAAATCTCGAACATCCGCGAAATGCTGCCAGTGCTGGAAGCCGTTGCCAAAGCCGGCCGCCCACTGCTGATCGTGGCCGAAGACGTTGAAGGCGAAGCCCTGGCGACTCTGGTTGTGAACAACATGCGTGGCATCGTTAAAGTCGCAGCCGTCAAGGCTCCAGGCTTCGGCGACCGTCGCAAGGCCATGCTGCAGGACATCGCTGTTCTGACCGGCGGTACCGTGATCTCCGAAGAGATCGGTCTGAGCCTGGAAAGCACTACCCTGGAGCACCTGGGCAACGCCAAGCGCGTCACCCTGTCCAAGGAAAACACCATCATCGTTGACGGTGCTGGCGTACAAGGCGACATCGAAGCACGCATCACCCAGATCCGTGCCCAGGTTGCTGAAACTTCCTCGGACTACGACCGTGAAAAACTGCAAGAGCGTCTGGCCAAGCTGTCCGGCGGCGTAGCAGTGATCAAGGTTGGCGCTGGCTCCGAAGTCGAAATGAAAGAGAAGAAAGCCCGCGTTGAAGACGCCCTGCACGCTACCCGTGCAGCCGTTGAAGAAGGCGTGGTACCTGGCGGCGGCGTGGCACTGGTTCGTGCCCTGCAAGCCATCAGCGAGCTGAAAGGCGACAACGATGACCAGAACGTTGGCATCCAGTTGCTGCGTCGCGCTGTTGAAGCGCCACTGCGTCAGATCGTTGCCAACTCCGGTGACGAGCCAAGCGTTGTGGTCGACAAGGTCAAGCAAGGCTCGGGTAACTTCGGTTACAACGCTGCGACCGGCGAATACGGCGACATGATCGAAATGGGCATCCTGGACCCGGCCAAAGTGACCCGTTCGGCTCTGCAAGCGGCTTCGTCGATTGCCAGCCTGATGATCACTACCGAAGCCATGATCGCCGAGATCAAGGACGACGCACCAGCTGGCGGCGGCATGCCAGACATGGGCGGCATGGGTGGCATGGGCGGCATGATGTAAGCCAGCCTTACCCCGTACGAAAAAACCCCGCCTGCGAAAGCAGGCGGGGTTTTTTATTGGCTTCACGTTGGCGACTCGATAGACCGCGTCGCTACCACCGCGGGCTGGCCGCGGTTGCACAGGTACAGAGCAATCCGGCGTGGGCGCGCGGCGTGCCTGAGATGGCGTCGTTTCAGGCGCCGACAGGTTCTGCGTTTGCTTCGCGTTGCGCTTTCATCGCCGGCCGATAAAGAATGCAGTAATACGACCCCAAACTGATCAGCCAGCAGAAAATCGCCGTCCATACGTTGTGCGAGAAAAAGTGCGCACCCTGCATCATCCGGCCAAGGGAAAACACCGTGCCCAGGGTGAAGGCGAAGATAAACGCGGCACGCGCCATGCGCGGCCGACGGTCGCGCAGTACGAAGAACAGGGCAAACAGTGTGAACCCGGTCGCGGCATGACCGCCGGGCCAGCATCGACCCGGTTTATTGGTGTGCGGGCGAGGGCTCAACAATTCGCTGTAGGTTTCGTGGCCGCCGAACTGCTCAAGACTCCACGGACATTGCACCGCCGTCACCGCTTTCATCGGGGTGACAAACGAGGTCGCCAAACCAAGGGACAGCACCAGGCAACCCAGCTCCCGTTTGAACGGCTTGAGTTTGGCCATGAAGAACGAGCCAATGAAACCGAGGATGGCGAAAACCGAAAACGCGATGACCACTTGCTTGGCGCGGTCATGCAGGATGTTTTCCAGGAAGTAACTGTGCTTGCCGATGAATTCACCGGCTACCGGGTCGTAGAACAGCCTGGCGAGATCCATGTCCAGGGACGTCAGTTCCAGCAATACAAGAGTGATCGCCGCAATGGCGGGAACGCCCAGGCACACCCAGAAATTAAGCGGGCGAGAGGCAGGGCGGACAACGGTTGATGACATGATGGATCCTGAGCAATTGAAAAAGCCCCGGGGCATCAGCCCGGGGCTTTTTGGTTAACGTTCGCCGACTTGACCGGTGCCCTCCATGGGCGCTTTCCAGTCAAGCAGCTGGTGCTTGTAGCCATAACTGGCGGTTTGGTAATAGGTGATTGCCCGGGTGATCAGCGGGTCGGTGGCAGTGGCCCTGGACTCGCGACTCTCGGTCAATGCTTCATCGTGACGCCGCAGGCCCTGACGGGGACTCAGAATGGCCAGGTCCTTGCCGTCGAACAGGCCCAAATGCTGATAATTGCCAACCACTACGCGCGGCGGCAGAGGATTGTCCTGCAGCAGGTTGCGACCAAAGAACGTCGACACATAATCCAGATTCAGCAGCCCCATCAGCGTGGGGGCCAGGTCGATCTGGCTGGCCAGCTGTGCTGTCTCACGGGCTTCAATCAGCTTGGGCGCATAGATGAACAACGGAATCTGATAGTTGCTGATCGGCAAGTCCTCCTTGCCTGCGCTGCCGGCGGTATGGTCGGCGACGAAGATAAAGATTGTATTGTCGAACCAGGGCTTTTTGCGAGCCTGATCGAGGAACTCGCCAATGGCGTAGTCGGTGTATTTAACCGCGCCATCGCGCCCGTTACCGGATTTGATGTCGATCCGATCGTCTGGATAGGTATAAGGGCGATGGTTGGACGTCGTCATCAATTGCAGCAGGAACGGCTGTTGCTTTGCGTGATCCGCGTCCGCCAGCTTGAGCGTTTGTCTGTAGAGATCTTCGTCGGCCATGCCCCAGGCGTTCTTGAAGTGGATCTCCGATTCATCGACGCTGCTCTGGTCCACGATCCGGTAGCCATTGCCACCGAAGAAGGCGTTCATGTTGTCGAAGTAACCGCGTCCGCCGTATACAAATACGCTGTCATAGCCCACGGCTTTGAGTTGCTGACCGAGGCTGGCAAAACCGCTTTCGCGACCCACACGCTTGACGATCGAACGTCCCGGTGTTGGCGGGATCGCCAGGGTAATGGCCTCCAGGCCGCGATCGGTGCGGGTGCCGGTGGCGTAGAAATTGTTGAAGTACAGGCTCTGTTTACGCAAGGCATCGAGGTTCGGGGTCAGATGACGCTCGTCGCCGTTGCTGCCCATGTACTTGGCACTGAAGCTTTCGATGGTGACCAATATGATGTTGGGCTTGCGCGGCGTGCCAGGATTGTCGATGACCCGACGAATGTCTTGTGGATCCTCACCGATGAAGCGGGCGCCGGGTTCGCTCAACTCGGCGCGAATCTGTTGCGCGACAATGGCTGGAGGGCGGGTGGCGTAGAACTGTTGGTAATCCAGTTCATTATTGCGAAAGGCTGCGAAGAACTGATAAGGGCCATTGCTCGCCAGTTCGTTTTGATAGGCGTTGCCACCCTGGGCACGCGGCGCATCCTGGTTGAGCAGTTGTGCGCTCAGACCAGCGACGATCAACAGGCCCAGCGCATTGGCCAGGCGGGTGCGCAGCGGCGGCAACGGTGCGTTCATCGCAGCATTGAAGGGCTTGCGCAATGCGAAGCTCAAGGCAATGGCCAGTACGGCGAGGATGCTCAGCAATGTGCCAATCGGATAGGACTCGAGCAGGTTGTTAAGCACCTCGTCGGAGTACACCAGGTAGTCGACGGCAATGAAGTTGAAGCGCACGCCGAACTCATCCCAGAACAGCCATTCGGCCACCGAGGTAAACAACATGGCGAACAGACTGACGGTCAACAGTCCCTGAAGAAACCAGCGATGGCCACGGCGGCGCCACAATGCTGGCGGGCAGAGCAGCAAATACAACCCCATCGGCAGCACGGCATAGGCAATGAAACCAAGGTCGTAAAGTAGCCCGACACCGAAAACCGAAAGGAAACCACTACCGGCCTCATCAAGGTGAGTCAGCAGCAAAACCATTCGGGTCAGGAAAAAAATGGCCAGCCAAGTGCCGGCAATCAGCTGTAGAAAACGCATGGGCGCCGTCTTTAAAACATCCATTGGCATCATTCCTTATAAGCAATCAGGACCATGCTACTTCAAGAGCGGTCGCGGGCTTGTGAACGGAGGGTGAAAAACTCGTTAATTGGCTGCTTTGGTCGCCTAAGCCGACTCTGCACCCCGCGGCCCTAGCCGTGAGCAGCACTTGGCCTTAAGCTGCGCGGGCCAAGACGGCCGTTACTGTATACGGAGGAGATGCCGATGCGAATTTTATTGGTTGAAGACAACCGCGATATCCTCGCCAATCTGGCTGATTACCTGGGACTCAAGGGTTACACCGTGGATTGTGCGCAGGACGGTTTGTCGGGCCTGCACCTGGCGGCCACCGAACATTACGACTTGATCGTGCTCGACATCATGCTGCCCGGTATTGACGGCTATACCTTGTGCAAACGCCTTCGCGAAGACGCCCGACGCGATACGCCGGTGATCATGCTCACCGCCCGCGATCAACTGGATGACCGGCTGCAAGGCTTCAAGTCCGGTGCCGATGATTACCTGATCAAGCCCTTTGCCCTGTCGGAACTGGCCGCGCGGATCGAGGCGGTCATGCGCCGTACCCAGGGTGGCGGTCGCCGCACCTTGCAGGTCGGCGACTTGAGCTACGACCTCGATACCCTGGAAGTCACCCGCGCAGGTCGCTTGCTCAAGCTCAACCCGGTGGGCCTGAAGTTGCTGGCCGTGCTGATGCAGAAAAGCCCTCATGTGCTGCGTCGGGAAATTCTCGAAGAAGCGCTGTGGGGCGATGACTGCCCAGACAGTGACAGCCTGCGCAGCCACGTTCATCAATTGCGTCAAGTGATCGACAAGCCTTTCGCCAAACCGTTACTGCAGACTGTGCACGGCGTGGGTTACCGCTTGGCCGAGGGCCGTGATGGAGTTTAAGCAGAGCCTTTCCCAGCGCATCATCATTGCCTTCGCGTTGATGAGCGCATTGGTGGCGGGCGCCTTCGCCATGGGCATTATCGCCACCGTGCACCTGGTGGAAGAAAAGCTTATTTCGGCAGGTCTGGGTGGCGACCTGCAACGCCTGTTACTGATGGACAACGTCGAGGAGTGGAGCCATCGCCCTGAACCGGACCAGTTGTTCTATTTCAGTGGCGGGCATGGAGACTTCGAGCTGCCCAAGGATTTGCGACACCTGGACGCGGGATTTCATGAAGTGTTCCGCGAGAATCTGTCCTACCACGCGATGGTCGAAATAGTCGACGGACGGCGCTATGTGCTGTTGCAGGACCAGAGCGACTTCGAAGAGCGCGAGCGGGTCCTGTTTGCCGTGGTGCTGGTGGGCTTCGTGCTCAGCCTGGCGCTGGCGGTTTTTCTCGGCTGGGTGCTGGCGCGCAAGGTAATGGCTCCGGTGGTTCGGTTGGCCCGCCAGGTGCGTCATCGTGACCAGTTGCTCGGGCTGGCGCCACCTCTGGCGCCTGATTATGCCGCCGATGAAGTGGGCGAGCTGGCCGTGGCTTTCGACGCCACCCTCGGACGCTTGCGTCAGGCATTGTCCCGGGAGCGACTGTTTACCAGTGACGTCAGCCACGAACTGCGCACGCCTTTGATGGTGCTGGCCAGTTCCTGCGAATTGCTGTTGGAAAACCCGGGGATCGATCAGCGCGGCCGCGCTCAGGTCGAGCGAATCGCTCGTGCCTGTGAGGAGATGCGCGAGCTGGTTCAGACCTTCTTGATGCTGGCCCGCGCTCAACGCGAAGACGCCAGTATGGCGCCGCAGCAATCCGTTCGTCAGGTGGCCGATGGGCTACTGAATCTTTGGCGAGAGCCGATCGAGGCGAAAGGACTGAGGTTGATCTTCGAACCCGGTAGCTCGCAATCCACCTCTTATAACGCGACCCTGCTGCACGCGGTGATGGGCAACCTGCTGCGTAACGCGCTTCATTACACTGAGCATGGATTCATCCGCTTGACCCTCACGGGCAATGGGTTCCTGGTCGAAGACAGTGGAGTGGGCATCCCCGAAGAAAAGCGCGAAGCGATGTTCGAACCTTTCGTCCGTGGTACCGAAAAACGCGGTGAGGGGTTGGGCCTTGGGCTGTCATTGGTACAACGAATTTGTGAAAACCAGGGCTGGAGCGTCAGCCTGACAACCATGGAACCCAACGGTTGTCGTTTTGAAGTGCAGCTGTATACATCCAATGTGAACTGATTAGCCTGAAGTCGGGCAATTCTTGCCCCTGTCACAGCTTTGTAAAATCTTGAAAAAGTTTTGGCTTGTACATAACTTTTTTTTCACAAAGGCGTAACCTGACACTGACAATTCGCTGCCTAAGGTGGTCGGTATCAGAAGCTCAGGAGACTTTGATGATGGCAGATGGCCCGATCAAACTGGATTTTTCCGAAAAGTACGACGACCAACACGCCCAACGGTACCTGCGCAAGCACAAGGACGGACTTGGCCGCCGGCTGTCCCACTGGCGGGATGAACAATTGGCGCGTAAAGCACTGGCGCTGGTTGGTGAGCCGGGGCTGGTCCTTGATTTACCGTGCGGCGCGGGGCGTTTCTGGCCGTTGCTGGCAGAAAAGCCCAATCGCGTGATCATCGGCGCCGATAACTCCGAGTCCATGTTGAAGATTGCGACGCAGGCGCAACCGGCCGATGTGGTGAAGCGGGTGCAAACCCTGCATACATCTGCATTCGACATCGCTTTGCCTGATAACGCCGTCGACAGCATTTTCTGCATGCGGTTGCTCCATCACATCGGTGAAGCCGAGCATCGACTGACCATCTTGCGTGAATTCGAACGCGTCACCCGTGACAGTGTGATTCTTTCATTGTGGGTGGACGGCAATTTCAAAGCCTGGAAACGCAAGCGCGCGGAGAAAAGCCGCGGGCAGGAAGGTTACCAAAACCGATTTGTATTACCGTCAGCTACAGTAGAAAAAGAATTTGAACAGGCGGGTTTCCGCATTCAGGAACAACTGGACTTTTTACCGCTCTATGCGATGTGGCGGGTCTACGTATTACGCAAGAGGTAATTGAATGGCAGTGCAATGTGCAGCAGAAACGGAAGTCGCTCCCCAGGACCGCTTCGACTATTTCTGGAACCAGCGTGGTGAATGGGTAGAAGAACCCAACGTCCGTCGCGGTGGTGAAAGCGGTGTGCAACGGGTCGTGGGCAGCGATGGTCAGTTGCTGTACGTCAAACGGCAGACCGGGCATATCCATCGCACTTGGTTGCACCCTTTCGGTCGGCCGACAGTGTTGCGCGAGCGTGATGCGCTCATCGGTGTTCGTGAACTTGGCGTTCGTGTTCCTGAAATCATTTTCTGCGGCGCACAGCGCGATCCTGTGCACAAATGGCGCGCGCTGCTGGTTACCAAATCACTGGATGGCTTTGAAGAAATCGAACAATGGTACGCAGGCGGTGGCCGTGAGCGTTACGGCGAGGCGGTGCATGATCGCGTGCTCAAGGATCTGGCCGAGAACCTGGCCCGTATGCACAAAGGCCGCTGGCAGCACAGCTGTATCTATATCAAGCATGTGTTCGTACGCGTGACAGGCGAGGGGGATGCAGCCAAGGTCGAGGTCGCCCTCATTGACCTGGAGAAATGCCGCCAACGCCTCAGCGCCCAGCGCGCGGCGATCCACGACATGAAGCAGTTGCGCCGCCATTCGTCGTTCAACGCGACGGACTGGAACAAACTCGTCTACTTTTACAAGACGGCGTTTGGCAGCGCTATCAAAGGTTTATAGCAATGAAACTCGAAGTCGCGCGAGGTTTGTTTCTGGCAGGGGCCTTGGCGGTTGCTTCACTGGCGGTGGCGGCCTGGGAGGAGCCCCGCACGCAAGTTCTCAGTTCAGCGCACGGTGACGCGCACTGCCCATTGCCACGGGTCGCCAAGGCGTCCGTAGCAACCCAGCCCGATCATGATTTGTTGTTGTTTATGTTCGGGCTCACTCAAGGATTGAAACCGCAAAGTTGAACAGAATGAAGCCCAAATAAAAGGCCTCGCTAATGCGAGGCCTTTTTTTGTGCCTGATTGCTCAACGCTCACTGACACTGAGCGATCGGTATTATTCAAGGTTTGTCGGGTTTAGCCAGCAGTGTGTATACGCAGGGCAATACAAACAATGTGAACAGCGTCCCGATCGACATTCCCGTTGCGATGACGGTACCGATATCAAAGCGGCTAACGGCGCCGGCCCCCGTGGCGATGATCAATGGCACCATGCCGAAGACCATGGCAGCGGTCGTCATCAACACCGGGCGCAGACGAATGGCTGCGGCTTCCTCTACGGCCTCGCGTGGCGTCAGGCCTTTTTCCTTGCGCAACTGGTTGGCGAACTCGACGATCAGGATCCCGTGCTTGCTGATCAGACCGATCAATGTCACCAGGCCGACCTGGGTGTAGATGTTCATGCTCGACCAGCCAAGGAACAGCGGAAGCAACGCGCCACAGATCGACAGCGGCACGGTGACCAGAATCACCAGCGGGTCGCGGAAGCTTTCGAACTGAGCGGCCAGCACCAGGAAAATGATGGCCAGTGCCAAGGCAAAGGTGACCCACAGCGCACTGCCTTCCTGCACGTATTGCCGCGATGCGCCGGCATAGTCGACGGCAAATCCCGCCGGGGCTTCTTCCCGGGCTATCTGGCGTACGGCATCGATGGCCTCGCCCATGCTGACCAGCGGCACCCCGGAAAGAATGGCCGAATTGAGTTGCTGGAACTGGTTCAATTGCCGAGGCCGCGCCCGGTCAGACACAGAGATCAGTGTCGACAGGGCCAGCAGCTCGCCCTTACTGTTCTTGACGTAGTAATGGTTCAGCCAGTCAGGGTTATCACGGAAGGGGCGTTCGACCTGGGCAATGACTTTGTAACTACGACCCTCGATGGTGAACCGGTTGATTTCCGCCTCACCCAGCAAGGTGGCCAGTGTGCCGCCGAGGTCCTGCATCGATACGCCCATCTGGGCCGCCTTGGCACGATCGATATCCACGACGACCTCCGGCTTGTCGAAGGCCAGGTCGACATCGACGAAAGCGAACTTGCCGGACTCCATCGCTCGCTTTTTCACCCGGTCCATCACTTGCAGCAGCAACTCGTAATCGCTGGCGGTGTTGATGACAAACTGGAAGGGCAGGCCCTCGCCAGTGCCTGGGAGGGACGGCAGGTTGAATCCGAAAACCTGCAGTCCGGCAATGCCCGCCAGTTTCGCCTGAACCTCGGGCAAAATTTGCATCTGGGTACGGCTACGCTCGTTCCATGGTTTGAGTAGGAAGCCGCCGACTCCCGATTGCACACCGTTGAAACCGTTGATCTGGAACGAAGAGTAGTACTCGGGAAACGCCTTGAAGATCGTGATGAACTCGTCGGTATAAGCGCTCAGGTAATCAAGGTTGGTCGGTTGCGGGGCGTTGGCCAGCATGAAAATGATGCCCTGGTCTTCATCCGGAGCCAGTTCCGATTTGGTGAACTTGATCAGCACCGGAATCAGGCACAGCACGATCACGGCGAACACCAGCACTACGGGGCGGGTGTTGAGCGTGCCATGCAGCATTTTTTGATAGCGGCGCTTCAGGCCTTCGAAAATCAGATCCAGACGATGGGCCAGGCCGCTGGGGTTTTCGTCGTGGCGCAGCAGGAGGGCGCACATCATCGGTGACAGCGTCAGGGAAACGATGCCGGAAATGACCACCGCGCCGGCCAGGGTCAGGGCGAATTCCTTGAACAATGCTCCGGTGAGACCGGTCAGGAAGCCGATCGGCGCATACACCGCCGCCAGGGTAATGGTCATCGAGACCACCGGCATGGCGATCTCCCGGGCGCCCTCGATGGCCGCGTCGAGCGGCGTCTTGCCTTCCTCGATATGACGGTGAATGTTTTCCACCACAACGATGGCGTCGTCCACCACCAGGCCGATGGCCAATACCATGGCCAGCAAGGTCAGCAGGTTGATCGAGTACCCCATCATCTGCATGAAGAACATGACGCCGATCATCGACAGCGGGATGGTGACGACCGGGATAACCACGGTGCGCAGCGCGCCGAGGAACAGGAACACGACCACGATCACGATGAGCACGGCTTCGAACAGGGTTTTGATCACCTCATTGATTGAGGCCTGAATGAACAGTGTGGCGTCGTAGGCAATTTCACCCTTGAGGTTGGGGGGCAGTTGGGCTTCCAGGTCCGGCATGATCTTGCGCACTTCCTTGATCACGTCGAGCGGGTTGGCGCCGGGTGTCGCCTTGATGCCGATGTACACCGAGGGCGTACCACCGAAAGAGCTGATGCTGTCGTAGTTTTCCGCGCCCATCTCGACCCGCGCCACATCCCGCAACAGCACACGGCTGTCGCCTTCGACCTTGAGCGGGATCGCGGCGAATGCCTCGGCGGATTTGAGTTCGGTGTTGGCGTTGATGCTGGTGACCACGTACTCGCCTTTCACTTCACCGGCGGCGGAGAGAAAGTTGTACTTGCGCACGGCTTCGGTCACGTCGCTGGCGCTCAGACCGTAACCGGCGAGCTTCAGCGGGTCCAGCCACAGGCGCATGGCGAATACCTGGTTGCCGAGTATCTCCGCTTCGGCCATGCCCGGCAGGGTCGCCAGTTTCGGCTGGATGACCCGCGACAGATAGTCGGTAATCTGCGGGTTGCTCAGCTCCTTGCTATAGAAACTGATGTACATCAAGGCCGAGGCGTCAGCCGCCTCCTTGCTCAGGACCGGGTCTTCGGCATCCTGGGGCAAGCGGTTCTTGACCTCATTGGCCTTGGCCAGCAGTTCGGTGAACAGGCGATCGCTGTTCGAGCCGATGCGCGCGTAAATCGAGACCACCGAGAAGTTCTGGCGACTGACCGACGTCATGTAGTCGATGCCCTCGGCGCTGGCCAGGCTCTGTTGCATCGGTTGGGTGATGTAGCCCTGGATGGTCTCGGCGTTAGCCCCTGGATAGGCCGTGGTGACGGTAATCAGGGCATTTTCCATTTGTGGGTACTGGCGCAGCGGCAGCTTGCTCCAGGCCTGAAAGCCCAGCAGTACGATCAACAGGCTGACCACGGTGGCGAGCACCGGGCGGCGGATGAACGGGTCGGTAAAAGCCATGGGGGTTCCTTGATCAGTCAGCGCGCGGCTGACTGTTCTTCTCGGCTAGGGTCTTGTCGTCGCTGATAGCGATGTGCGCACCGTTGTCCAGTTTGATCTGGCCGGCCGTTACCACTTTTTCGCCGTTCTGCACGCCTTTGGTAATCATCACCAGCCCGTCGCGGCGCTCGCCGGTTTCGATGAAACGCCGTTCGGCGATCAGGATCGGCTGGCCCTTGTCGTCTTTTTCCAGGCTGCCGTCTTCGGCCTTTTTCTCTGCCACGACATACAGCGAATTGCCATAGAGCGTGTAGGTGATCGCACTTTCCGGTACGACGATGCGCGACTGCGGGTCAGGCAGCATCACCTGCAGACTGGCGAACATCCCGGGCAGCAACTTGCCGTTCGGGTTGGCCAGGGTCGCGCGGACTTGCATGTTGCGCGTGCTGTTCTCCAGTTTAGGGTTGATCGCACTGATCGTGCCGGGGAAGGTCTGGCCCGGGTAGGCCGCGACAATGACTTCAACCGGCTGGCCGATGGCGATTTTCGGCACGGACTGCTCGGGCACGAAAAAATCGACATACAGGCTGCTGAGGTCCTGCAAGGTGGCGATCATGGTGCCGCTGGCCACGTAGTCGCCGACGTCGACCTGACGAATGCCGATGGTTCCGCTGAACGGTGCCACGATGCTTTTCTTGCCGAGCGCAGCCTTGAGCTGATTGACCGACGCCTTGCTCTTTTTCAGGACTGCCGAGAGTCGATCGAACTCGCCTTTGGAAATGGCCTGGCTGCCCACCAGTTGGCTGCCGCGACCATAATCGAGTTGGGCCAGCCCGAGGTCAGCCTGGGCGGTTTCGAGCAGGGCGCTTTCCACCGCGCTGTCGAGTCGCAGCAGGGGTTGGCCGGCCTTGACCTTCTGCCCTGACTCGAACTGCAAATCGACGACAGTGCCGTCGGTCTCGAGGCTCAGGTCCACGCCCTGTAATGCCTTGAGTGTGCCGACGGTCGGCAGCCGGGCCTGCCATGGCTGTTCGGTGGCCGTGGCCACGGCGACACTGATCGGCGGTTTTGGCGCAGCAAAGCCTTGGATCATCGTGTAGATGGAGAAGGCTTTGTAACCGGCCAGGGCCAGCACGACCAACAGAACAACACCCAACATGATCAGCATGCGGCGACGCAGCATATTTCCAGTTCCTTGGAGAAAATCAGGTGAGACAGTGGCGCACATTACCGCGAGTGGGTGCGTGAATCCAACTGCCACTTTTTCCAGGCGAGCGCAAAACCGGTGGGAGTCGAGCTTGCTCGCGATAGCGGTGCGTCAGTCACTGCAATGGGGAATGCGCAGCCGCCATTGCGAACATGCTCGGCTCCTGCAAAGGCAGGGCGTGTTCAAATCAGATGCAGATGGTTGTCCCAGAGCCCGGCAGGCAGATCCAGCGGTTTTGCAACCAGGTCTGTCTGGCGGCAATCGTAGTACCGGCATCGACCCTGGCCCGAGGTCACGACAAAACCATCGGCCACCGCACCGACCCCTGCGCAATCGGGCAGAGGTGCGTCCAGACGCACTTCGCCGCTGTCCAGGTCCCAGATGAAAAAGCGGTTGCCCCTTGGCGCAGTCAAGGCCACCAGCCGCAAATCACTGTGCACCGCAACGCTGGCGGTGTAATGCCCCATGGCCTGCAGTTGATGCTCAGGCACCGGGAACGCCACGAACGGCTGGCCCGGACGCTTGATCGCCAGCAGCTCCGAGGACTCGTGGGCAGGCCCCATGAATTGCTGGCCGGCCACGATGGTGCCGTCGCTGGCAATCCCCAAGTGACGCACACTGTTCATAGGCTGGGCCAGGGTTTCCTTGCTCAGCAGGGTGCCGTCGCGTTGCATCAGGACCAGGCTGGGCTCCATGGCATCGAGGTTCATGTCGACGCGGCTTTCGGCCTCGGTACGAATCCCGCCATTGGCCACCACCAGGGTTTCACCGTCGGGCATCCACGACACCTGATGCGGGCCCAGGCCATGGGTGGATATCTCGCCGGTATGCACCAGCCGCTCGCCTTCGAACCGATACACACCGAGCAAACCGCGACCGGGATCGGTCGTGTCGTTTTCGGTGGCGTAGAGCCAGTCGCCACTCTTGTGAATCACGGCGTGACCGTAGAAGTGCCGGTTCGGCTGCGATGCCACCGTTTGTAGCAGCGTGCCATCACGCAAGTCGATCAGGTAGCTCTCGGTGCCCGGACGCCGGGCGACGAAAAGCGCCATCGGCAGCGTCGGGTGATTGATGATGTCGTGGCAGCGCTGGCCAACCTGGGTGGCAAACACCCGGGTGCCATCGAGCCGATAACCGACGGCGTAGTGCTTGCCATCGGTATCGTCCCGTGCCGACAGCAGCAGCGGGCTTTTGTCCTTTTGCTTGAACAGCGTCCAGCCGCCCAGTGTCACTGCTCCCAGCAGCAAACTACCCAAAGTCAGAGCCTGACGTCGCAGCATGGCACTCACCCTCATCAGTCACCGTCGTTGGCGTTGAAGCCCAGTTGGATGCCCAGCGCCTTGGCCAGCTCGCTTTCGTGCAGGCGGTGGACGGTGTTGAGGCTGTCATAGAGATCGTTGAGTTGCTGGCGACCGGCATCGTCAGCGAGCATTTCGGTCAGCGAACGCTGGGTGCTGGCGAACAGTTTCAGCGACGCGGCGTAGGCAGCGTCGATCTTGTCGGCCAACGGCTTTTGCTCGCTCGGCAGCAGGCTACGCAGACCTTTGTTATCCACACCTTCCCAAACGGTCTTGGCGGCGGCAAGGCTGGCTTCGAGGCCGGTCAGGGAAGACTGGCTACGCCATGCATCCGCCTGGAAGGGTTGCGGAACGCCTTTGCTCTGGCGGCCCATCGGCGTGCCGAGCTTTTTCTTCAAGGTGTCGATGGCGGTGACTTGTACCCGCAGCAGGTCGGCAATGGCTTCATGGGAGTCTGCATAGCGCTGGTTCGGGAATTTGCTCATCTGCGCGAGCATGCCGTCGGTGTTGTTCCAGCTCTTGAGAATTTCTTCGGCCAGTTGCTTCTGACGCTCGCCAATCGCGATCAGCAGCGGGCAGTACCTGGCTTTCTGTGCCGGGTCGGCCACGTCCGGTTTGCTGTCGAACAGAATGTATTCGTAGGCCGACAAACCTTGCACCACGACGCTGGACTTGGCCAGGTCGGCGGCGTCGATCTGTGGCTGTGCAGTGACCAGTTGCTCGACCTGACGGCCGACCAGGTTTTTCTTGTCCGGCCAGAATTGCACTTGCCACGAACGGTTGCCCTCGGCCAAAGGGCCGATCAACAGCGGTTGCAGTTCGGCCCAGGCTTTTTGTGCGTGCAGGAAGTCGGCGCGGGCGGTGTCCAGGGACTCCTTGCCTTCGCAGTAGGCGAGGGCGCTGACGGCCAGTTGCCGGTCCGCTTCGACCCAGCGGGTATAGGTCGGCAGGATCACCGATTTGGCGATGGCTGCCGAGGTGACGGCCTGCGGGTCCTGTGGCGAACAAGCGCCGAGGGCTAGCGCGGCAAGGCTGGTGAACAACAATTTGGGACGGAACATGTCGGGCTCCCGCTGGAAGAATGCGTATTAAAGAGAATTCAGAAACGCCAGCAACGCCGCGCGCTGCTCGGCATTGAAAGTCAAAACCTGTTGCTGCGCCGCCTTGGCTTCGCCGCCATGCCAGAGCACGGCTTCAAGCAGATTGCGGGCACGGCCGTCGTGCAGGAACTGGGTGTGGCCACTGACCGCTTGCGTCAGGCCGATGCCCCATAACGGCGGCGTGCGCCAGTCGCGGCCACCGGCCTGGAATTCACTGCGGTTGTCGGCCAGGCCGTCGCCCATGTCATGCAGCAAAAGATCGCTGTAAGGACGAATCACCTGATTGGCCAGCTCAGGTTCTGCGGCGTTTGCGGCGGTGGTGTATTTCGGTGTGTGGCAAGACTGGCAGCCGGCCTGGAAAAACAGGTTCTTGCCCGCCAGCACTTCTGGCGCACTGACATCACGGCGGGCCGGTACGGCGAGGTTGCGGGTGTAGAACAGCACCAGGCGCAGGATGTTGTCGCTGACTTCCGGCTCGCCATCGGGACCATTGCCACGGGGCGCCTGTTTGCAGGCCGTTTGCGCGTCGGTGCAGTCATCAAAGGGCCTCAGGCTGGTCGTGAGGCCCATGTCCCCCGAAAACGCGTGAACGTTCTGCTGGTTGAGATTCGGCTGCCCGGCCTTCCAGCCAAAGCGCCCGAGGACGGTTTTCTGTTGCGCGTCATCCCATACCCGGTTCGGGCGTCCGGCGATGCCCTTGTTGTCCCTGGCCTGAGCGGCGGCGTTGGCCAGGATGGCGTCTTCGGGAATCGCTTCCAGCAAGCCCAGGCCAATCATCGGCGGCGCGACGCGGGCCGAGAATCGGGTGTCAGGGTGCATCGGACCGTAACCCAGTTGAGTGATGCTCAGGCTCGGTTTTCGCAACTCGATTTCGGTACCGTCCTTGAAGCGAACCGGCACTGGCGTGTAATCGACACGCACCTTGCCTTCCGGGGTAACGCCGGGAACGGCCATGTCCTGGAACTGCCCGCCATAGACCGGTTCCGGCACGACACCCTGCTGTTCGATGACTTTGGCGTAGGCCGGGGCATCTGGAATCGACAGGCGTACCAGCATCGACACGGCATTCGGCGCCTCGGGCCCCGGCGGGTGGCCGCGGCCGTCCTTGATGTGGCAACCCTGGCAGGCATTGGTGTTGAACAACGGGCCAAGGCCATCGCGGGCGGTGGTGGTGGACGGGGCGATCACCCAGGGGCTGCGGAAGAAACTGTTGCCGACACTGAAGTCCACGCGCCGCGAGGGTGGCAGGTTGGCGGAGGGCAGGGAAAAGGCGTTCTGATCGGTCTTGCGTACGGTTGCGCTGCCCCCCGAGCGGGCTTCACCGGGTTCGGCCTTGGTAAAACGCGGGGCGTCATCGCAGGCACTCAGGCCCAGGGCCAGAAACAGTGCGAACAAGCGAAGAGGCAGCGGGGGCATCAGACATCCTGCGAGACGAGCAAAACAAGGGCGCAAAGTCTAACAGGGGATGGGAATTTGAATAAGAGGAATTATCGTTTACTTGATTTGGAGCAGGAATTATCCGGTAAACACAATCCCCTGTCGCAGTGGTGGTTTGGCGGGCATGAAAAAGGCGACCCGCAGGTCGCCTTCCTGTGCAGCCAGCGTTGATCAGAACTCGTGATCAGCGTTGTCCGGGTTCAGGTCGTTGATACCCAGTTTGCCAGCGGCGGTCTCGATCGAACCGGTCTGTTTGACTAGGGATGCAATGGCGTCACGGACGATCTGGTTGCCTGCGGTGTTGCCGGCTGCGATCAACTGGTCGTAGTGCTCGCCCTTGTTGGCGTGATCAACCATGATCTGGATCTTGGCTTCGGTCGCGGCCAGGTCGGCTTTCAGCGCGGCGTCGGCGGCCGGGTCGGCCTTGGCCACCAGGGACGACAGGCTGGCACCGGTCATTTTGCTGCCGTCGGCGCGGGTGTACTCGCCCAGGTACACGTTACGAATGCCTTTGGCATCGTAGAAGTGCGAGTTGTGGGTGTTGTCGCTGAAGCAGTCCTGCTCGTCTTCAGGGGAGTTGGCTTCCAGGGAAACCTTCATGCGCTCGCCCGCCAGTTCGCCCAGGGACAGGCTGCCCATGCCGAACAGCATTTTGCGCAGGCCGGTTTCAGCCGGTTCCGCTTCCAGGGTGGCGCGGTAGTTGTCGGCCACGTTCGGCTTCCAGTTACCGACCATTTCTTCCAGGTCGCTGACCAGCAGTTGGGTCACGGCTTTCAGGTAAGCGCGACGACGATCGTTGTGGCCGCCAGTGGCGCCGGCACCTTCCAGGTAGTCCGAGGCAGGACGATTGCCGGCGCCAGGGCCGGTACCGTTCAGATCCTGGCCCCAGAGCAGGAATTCGATAGCGTGGTAGCCAGTGGCGACGTTCGCCTCGGAACCGCCCAGCTCGTTCAGGCTGGCGAGTTTTTCCGGGGTGATGTCTTTCACGTCGACCTTGTCTTCACCGATCTGAACTTCAGCGTTGGCGATGATGTTGGCGGTGGCGCCAGGGTTACCCAGTGCGTGCTCGTAGGATTTGTCGACGTAGTCGATCAGGCCTTCGTCCAGTGGCCAGGCGTTCACCTGACCTTCCCAGTCGTCGATGATGGTATTGCCGAAGCGGAACACTTCGCTCTGCAGATAAGGAACGCGGGCAGCGACCCAGGCGGCCTTGGCCGCTTTCAGGGTGTCGGCGTTCGGCTTGGCGAGGAAGGCGTCGATGGCGGTTTGCAGGGTTTTCGCGGTGGATTCGGCATCGCTGTAAACAGCGAAAACCATGTCGGCGTAGTGCGCGACAACGGCTTTGGCGGCGGCTTCATCGACTTTGCCGGCAGCAGTCGGGGCAGCGGCAGTGCTGGCGGCCGGCGCAGGGGCGGCCGTCTTTTCCTTGTCTTTGCCCTCACCGCAACCGGCGAGGGAAATTGCGATGGCCAACAGACTGGCGGTAGCCAGAGGCATACGAATCATGGCGAACATCCTGCTTCGAAAGGGAGGTGGTATGGCGCGGCGGGCGCGCAAAACTGCGACATAATGCAAATCTTTCGCATTATGTGTAAAGACTGTTCTTGAAAATATTTCTTATTCGCACAAGGGCGCAATCCACCCTGCAGGAGCGAGGCGCGACGGATACCCGATCACAAAATAGCGGCGTTGCTGCGCTGGGCTTGCTTCAAGTAAGCGCCCAACTCGCGCGCCGGCAGTGGCTTGCTGTAGAAGTAGCCCTGACCTTCGTGGCAGCCTTCGGAGATGATGTACGTTTCCTGTTCGGCAGTTTCCACGCCTTCGGCGATCACCTGCATGCCCAGGCTCTTGCCCAATTGGATGATGGCGCGAACGATGGTTGCATCGTCGTCGTCATCGAGCAGGTCCTGAACGAAGCTCTTGTCGATCTTGATCTTGTCCAGAGGCAGGCTTTTCAGGTAGCTCAGCGATGAATAACCGGTTCCGAAGTCATCGATGGCAATCAGCGCGCCGGAACGACGCAGGCTGAGCAGGTGCTGGGCGGCGGTGCTGATGTCTTCCATCAGGCCGGTTTCGGTGACTTCCAGTTCCAGACTGCGCGGTGGCAGGCGGTACATCTGCAGCAGGTTGTTGACCACCCGCGGCAGCTCGGCGTGGTGCAATTGCACCGTGGACAGGTTCACCGCCATGCGCAAATCGCTGAAGCCCTGGTCATGCCACTCGCGCAGCTGCTTGCAGGCCTGATCCAGCACCCACTCGCCGATGGCGATGATGGTGCCGTTCTGCTCGGCCAGTGGGATGAACAAGTCTGGCGGAACCAGTCCGTGCTCGGGATGTTGCCAGCGGATCAACGCCTCGACGCCCACCACGCGATGATCGCGGTAGCTGATTTGCGGTTGATAGACGAGGTAGAACTGGTCGCGGACCAAGGCGTCGCGCAGGTCTTTCTCCAGTTCGCGACGGCGACGCATTTCAGTGTCGACGCTGGCGATATAGAACTGATAGCGGTTACGCGATCGAGTCTTGGCCAGGGTCATGGTCTGCTCGGCTTTTTGCAGCAGCTTCTCGGTACTGTCTCCGTCCTCCGGGAACAGGGTGATACCGATAGTGGCCCGCAGGCGAATTTCCTGATGATCGAGGGCAAACGTCGCTTCCAGGTCATCGAGAATGCTTTGCGCCAGTTCAGCGGCTTCGTAGGGTTGTTCGATATCGGCCTGAACCAGGGCGAACTGGTCACCACCCAGACGGGCCAGGGCGCCCAGGCGACCACTGTGCCCGCGCAGTCGATCAGCCAGGGCCAGCAGCAACTGGTCGCCGGTCTGGTAGCTGAACTGTTCGTTGATACCCTTGAAGTCATCGAGACCGACGCAAAGCACGGCGACCCGGCGCTGCAATTTACCGGCGTCGACGAGGATCTTGTCCAGCTGTGTTTGCAATTGCTGGCGATTCGGCAGGCCAGTGAGGAAATCATATTGAGCCATGCGCAGCAGGCTGTTTTCCGCTTCGTGGCGCAGATGGGTGTTGCGCTCGATGGACTCCAGCAACTGGTTGGCGGTGTTGATCCAGATACCCAGCTCGTTTTTCTCGTGGCCCTTGAGTTGAGGAATCTTGTGTTCGCTGGGACGGTCCGGATTGATTTCGGTCAGGTGCTCGATAATCCGCGACAGGGGTTTGGTCAGCAGCCAGTGATAAACCAGGTAGAGCACCAATCCCATCGCCAGGGCCCGCAACACACCCGAAATGAAAATGATCACCGAACTGACGATAAAGCCTTGCCCATAGGTGGCGGTGTCGAGGGTGATGCTCAGGTCGCCGTAATACTCGCTGTAAGGGCCGCGACCCACCAGTTGGGTGGTGAAGGTGCGTTCCTTGCCCAGGATCAGATCAGTCAGCCAACGACTTTTGGAATGCTGCAACTCACGGGATTTTTGCGCGAGCATGGCTTCATTGGGATGACCAATGGAGGCTTGGCGCACAGCGTCGTCCTGAAACAGGCCTTCGATGACCTGCATGCCCATTTCCCGGTCCAGGCTGTAGACGGCCTGGGTCGAAGGGTCGCGGAACATATCGAGGATGCGTTCGGCATCATTGGCGACGGCCTGGCGTGTTTTATAGGCATCGAAAACGATCTGTGCGCAGCTCAAGACTACGCCGACGACCAATGCCGACAGGAGCACGACCCGGAGCAACTTCACCGACAAGCTGTTCTTGAGTTCCAGCTTCAAAGGGCTATTCCTTGTTCCGTGCGGGTAGCATCAAGTTGCCATGAGTATTGGCAATCCCGTGATCGCAGTCAAAGGGACAATCATCTGTAGGGGCTTTTTCCTGCAGTTTGGCCAATAGGTTGTTGACTGGATTAATTGTGCGATTAGTACTGTGTCGGTTGTCGAGTCCTTCAACTTGAGGGGATGTATAGATATTTTCCTTCTTAATTGATGTTAGACGGCTGTAGCGTGGGGGCAAGAGGCTCAAGGAGGGTTCGTCGTGGGGACAGGGTCTGGTTTTATTGGATTGCGCGATGCGCCTGCAGGCGTCAGGTTTGCCCGCGAAGGCGGCCAGCCAGCTGACGATGACTGATCGACTCAACCCATCACGTAAAAAAAACCCGGCTGGAAGGCCGGGTTTTTTTGACGGGTATCGAGCTTAAGCGGTGAAGGTTTTGCCTTCGAACTGCTCAGCTACGAATTTCCAGTTGACCAGGTTCCAGAACGCTTCGACGTACTTCGGACGCAGGTTGCGGTAGTCGATGTAGTAAGCGTGCTCCCAGACGTCGCAGGTCAGCAGCGGGGTGTCGCCGTTGGTCAGCGGGTTGCCGGCGCCGATGGTGCTGGCCAGGGCCAGGGAACCGTCAGCCTTTTTCACCAGCCAGCCCCAACCGGAACCGAAGGTGCCGATGGACGTCTTGCTGAACTCTTCCTTGAACTTGTCGAACGAACCGAAAGCAGCGTTGATGGCTTCAGCCAGGGCGCCGGTTGGTTGACCGCCGGCGTTGGGTGCCAGGCAGTTCCAGTAGAAAGTGTGGTTCCAGACCTGAGCGGCGTTGTTGAAGATACCGCCCGAGGAAGACTTGACGATTTCTTCCAGGGTCTTGCCTTCGAACTCGGTGCCTGGCACCAGGTTGTTCAGGTTCACGACGTAGGTGTTGTGGTGCTTGTCGTGGTGATATTCCAGAGTTTCCTTGGAAATGTGCGGCTGCAGTGCATCGTGTGCGTAAGGCAGTGGCGGCAATTCGAAAGCCATGGTGGATCTCCTAATCAGGTCAGGTGCGGTGAGCGCAAGGCCGATCACGGGCGGCCAGACTAGCGCCGGGGAGTTTGTACTCTTTGCGGCGCAGGTCTCGGATCATAGCACCGGGGGTGCGGCATAACCACGCAACAACTGTGTGGAATAGAGGTTCCAGAGCCTTTTGGAATAAATCAGCCGGCGGTGATCAATTGCAACGCTACCGCAAACATCATGACGGCCACCAACAGGTCGAGGATGCGCCAGGTACTGGGACGAGCCAGCCAAGGCGCCAGCCATGCCGCGCCGAGCGCCAGGGTGAAAAACCACAGCAACGAAGCACTGGCCGCCCCCACCACATAAGCGCCGGGCTCTGTCTGCTGGGCTCCGAGGGAGCCGATCAGCAACACGGTATCCAGGTAGACGTGCGGGTTGAGCAGGGTCACCGCCAGCGCGCTGAGCATGACTGCCCGCAATGAGCGCACGGTCTGGTTTTCACCCTGTTGCAGGCTTTGTTTCGAGCACGCCCGGCGCAACGCCTGGGTGCCGTACCACAACAGAAACGCGGCACCACCCCAACGGGCGATGGCCAGCAAGGTCGGGTTTTGCGCCAGTACGGTCGCCAGGCCGAAAACGCCGGCGGCCACCAATAATGCATCGCAGGCCACGCAGAACGCCGCCACCGGGAGGTGGTGTTCACGACGCAGGCTCTGGGCCAGCACAAACGCATTCTGGGTACCGATCGCCATGATCAGTCCGAAGGCCACCAGCAGGCCGTTCACATAGCTTTGCCACATAATGATTACTCCGCGTTGGCTGCCAGATCGCGCAGCACTTGCATGGCGCGTTCGGCATCGGCCTGGCCGACAAACAAATGGTCGTGGTAATAGCCGGCGATCACGTTGCAACTGATGCCGGACTGGCCCAGTGCCGTGGCGAACGCGGCGGTCAGACCGACAGCTTCGAGGGCCGAGTGCACGTTCAAGGTGATCCAGGCCGCGACGTAGTCGAAACTGAAGCCCGCCTGTTCGGCGTGGCGGCGTTCGAGAATCACGGTCAGGCCTTCCTGCTCGCGGAAGCTGCCGATGATGTCCAGGCCCGCCGGCCATTGGCCGTCACGCAAGGTGCAGAACACGTACTCGCCGGCATTGAGTTGTGGGCTCATGCTGCGCAGCAGTGTTGCCAATGAAGTTTCGCCAGCCATGTGGGTGTTCCTTGTTCAAGCGTTCTTGCTGGCCATTCTCCCGTGTCAGGCTGTATAAGAAAAACCAATCTTGCTGATCGCTCATTAGGAAAACTGATGTTCGACTATAAATTGCTGTCTGCCCTCGCCGCTGTGGTCGAGCAAGCCGGGTTCGAGCGTGCCGCCCAGGTCTTGGGTTTGTCGCAGTCGGCGATCTCTCAACGCATCAAATTGCTTGAAGCGCGGGTCGGCCAACCGGTGTTGGTCCGGGGCACACCGCCGACGCCCACGGAAATTGGCCGGCGTTTGCTCAACCATGTGCAGCAGGTGCGTTTGCTTGAGCGGGATTTGCAGACGCTGGTGCCGGCGCTGGACGAAGAAGGCCTGCCCGAACGCCTGCGTATCGCTTTGAATGCTGACAGCCTGGCCACCTGGTGGGCGCAGGCCGTGGGGGATTTTTGCGCGGAACAACATCTGTTGATGGATCTGGTGGTCGAAGACCAGACCGTGGGCCTTAAACGCATGCGTGCAGGTGAAGTGGCTGCATGCCTCTGTGCCAGCGAGCGGCCGGTGGCGGGCGCCCGCAGTGTGTTGCTGGGGGCGATGCGCTACCGCGCGTTGGCCAGTCCGGCCTTCATTGCCCGGCATTTCCCCCAGGGCGTGCGCGCCGATCAGTTGGCCCGGACGCCGGCGCTGGTGTTTGGCCCGGATGATTTCCTGCAGCATCGATACCTGGCGTCTCTCGGCGTCGATGGTGGGTTCGAACACCATTTATGCCCGTCCTCTGAAGGTTTTATTCGCCTCACCGAAGCGGGCCTCGGCTGGGGACTGGTGCCCGAATTGCAGGTTCGCGAACAGCTGGAGCGCGGTGCGTTGCTGGAGCTTTTGCCAGATAAACCGATCGACGTGCCGCTGTACTGGCATCATTGGCGCAATGGCGGTCAATTGCTGGGGCTTCTTACCGATCAATTGGTGCGCGCGTCGAAGCAATGGTTGGTGCCGTTGGAGCAGCAATAAGCGTCAAGCTGCAAGCTGCACGTGAAGTGCTTGCGCATCGTTTTTAACTTGCGGCTTGAGGCTTGAAGCTCGCAACTGCATTTTGTTGGAGCAATACATGAAGATTCTGGTCACCGGCGCAAGCGGTTTCATCGGCGGACGCTTTGCGCGTTTTGCCCTGGAGCAGGGCCTGGATGTGCGGGTCAACGGTCGCCGGGCCGAAGGTGTGGAGCATCTGGTGCGGCGCGGCGCCGAGTTCATCCAGGGCGATTTGAGTGATCCTGAACTGACGCGTGACCTGTGTTCCGACGTCGAGGCCGTGGTGCATTGCGCCGGCGCCGTCGGTTTGTGGGGACGTTATCAGGACTTTCACCAAGGTAACGTCCAGGTCACCGAAAACGTCGTCGAAGCCTGCCTGAAACAGCGGGTCAGGCGGCTGGTGCATTTGTCGTCGCCGTCGATTTATTTCGATGGTCGCGATCACCTGGGGTTGACCGAAGAGCAGGTGCCCAAACGCTTCAAGCATCCTTACGCCGCGACCAAATACCTGGCCGAGCAAAAAGTCTTCGGTGCCCAGGAATTCGGCCTCGAGACCCTGGCCCTGCGTCCGCGCTTCGTTACCGGTGCTGGTGACATGAGCATTTTCCCGCGCCTGCTGAACATGCAGCGCAAGGGGCGCCTGGCAATTATCGGCAACGGCCTGAACAAGGTCGATTTCACCAGCATGCAGAACCTCAACGAAGCGTTGCTCAGCAGTTTGCTGACCAGCGGGTCCGCCCTGGGCAAGGCCTACAACATCAGCAACGGGACGCCGATTCCATTGTGGGACGTGGTTAATTACGTCATGCGTAAAATGGAAGTCCCACAAGTAACGCGCTACCGTTCCTACGGCCTGGCCTACACCGTCGCAGCGCTCAACGAGGGTGTGTGCAAGTTGTGGCCGGGGCGTCCCGAACCGACCCTGTCGCGGTTGGGCATGCAGGTCATGAACAAAAATTTCACCCTGGACATCAGCCGCGCCCGGCATTATCTGGATTACGACCCCAAGGTCAGTCTGTGGACGGCGCTGGATGAGTTCTGCGGCTGGTGGAAGGCTCAGGATATTCGCTGAGCAGCGAGGCACTGAACCGGGCCGTGGGGTGAAGGTCAATCGGTGCGGCGTGAAGGTTATACTCGCCGCATCCAGCTATCACCGCGTTTCACAAAGGTTGACTCAATGTCCATGCGTAACGATGCCAATGATGACTTCGACGATGTACCGAGCCTGCGCGCCGACAGCCTCGACGACGATGATTTTCCGGTCACCACTCGCACCTCCGTGCACTCTCGACCCGCGCCGGCTGTAAAGGTCAAGGGTCCGAGCACCGGGCCGTTGTGGGCATTGGTCGGGGCTTTGTTCTTTGCGTTCGCGGGCTTGGCCTGGTGGAGCTTTCAGCAGATTTCGCTGATGGAGCAGCAATTGGTGGCCACCCAGGAAAGCTTCGCCCGGATCAGTGAGGAAGCGGCGGGGCGCCTGCAGGATATTTCCGGCAAGGTGGTGGCCAGTCAGACCAACGTCACCAGCGACAGCGAAGCCCTGAAGCTGCAAATCAAACAGCTGGAAAGCAAGCTGCAGGATCAGAGTCAGCAACAACAAGGCGTCGCGGGCCAGACCTCGGATCTCGACAAGCGCCTGGCGCAGATGACGGCACAAACCACCGATCTGGATAAGCGTCTGGCGCAAATCAGCGCGCAGAGCAATGAGCACCAAACCGCCAATACGCAATTGCAGGCTCAGGTCAAAGTCTTGATCAGCGACGTGGCCGCGTTGAAGAGTGCTCCGGCAGACACTGAAAAATTCGATGCACAGCTGAAAAGCCTCGGCGCCGACATCACCGCATTGAAGAAACAAGGCAATCCGAGCGCCGCCATCGAGCGATTGGAGCAGGAGATCGTGGTGCTCAAAAGCGAACAGGACAATCGCCCGACGCCGGTCCAAGGCTCGACCAACACTGCCGAATTCGATGCTTTCCGCAGCCAGGTCACTCGCAATATCAATACCCTTCAGGCACAGATCCAGAACCTGCAGCAGCAACTGCGCGCCCGCCAGTAATAGACCTGCACATGAACACTTGTGGCGAGGGAGCTTGCTCCCGTCGGGTGGCAAAGCCGCCCCAATCCGTTCACTACGGATCCTGAATATTCGTACATGGCCCCAACCCGTCTACGCTCTTGAAACACGATCAAGAACGAGGGATGCGCAATGGGGTTTCTGCACAAATTGGCCTTGCTGGGCAGCATGCTTTTGCTGTGCCTGGGCCAGGCTCAAGCCGCCGACACCGAAAAAGCTGACAGTCAGGCCGCCATCGCCTTACTGGAAAAAGCCCTGGCCTATTACCACGAGAATGGCGACAAGGCCTTCGCGGCGTTCAGCCGACAGGGCGAGTTTGTCGACAAGGACCGTTATGTCTTTGTACTGGATACCAAGGGTGTGATGCTCGCCAGCGGCGGGCCATCCTCGGCGCTGATCGGCCGGGACGTATCGGAAACCCTCGGGCCGGATTTGAAGAAAACCTTCAAGGACGCCCTGAAAGTGCCGGAGGGCAATGGCATCCAGCAGGCGGAATACCGCTGGCAGAACTGGGCCGACGGCAAAATCGAACGCAAGCACGTCTACTACCAGCGTGTCGGCCAGCGGATTCTGGCGGTCGGGTATTACCTGCCACGGGCGTCAGCGGAACAGGCCATGGCACTGCTGAACAAAGCCGCGGCCGATCTGGCCAAGGACGAGAAGGGCACCCTGAGCGCCATCAATTCCCTCAAGGGCGGTTATTTGCAGGATGACCTGTATGTGTTTGTCGTCGACCTCAATACCCGGCGTTACATCGCCCACGGCACCAACCTGCGCTTGATCAACACCGATTTCAGCAAGATCAGCGACCCTGAAGGCAAGCCGGTGGGCGAGCCAATGCTGGCGCTCATGGCCGGGCAGGATTACGGCGAATACGACTATCGCTGGAAAAACCCGGTCACCGGCAAGGTCGAGGACAAGCATGCCTACCTGAAGAAAGTCGGGCATTTTCTGGTGGCTGTGGGGTATTACAGTCCTTGAAGATGTTGTGACTGTCATGACGCTATCGTCGGAACGCCGCCCGGAGCTTGCTCGCGAAAGCGGGGACTCGGTCCACCTACCGAACCTTGTCTTCCCGCCCGCGCAACACCATGTTCGGCATGGCGATCGCCGCCGCCAGCCCCAGCAACGACACCGCAGCACTGACCATCAATAAATGCCGAAACGTCAGCAGCAGTTCGGCACGCAGAGCGTTTTGTGTATCCCCCGCTGCAGCGTTCAAACCGTCCAGCAGCACATTCCCCGAATGACCTTCGGCGATCAGCGACGAGCCGGCCAGGTGCGCGAAACTCGAATCCTGCAGCAACGCCAGCAGCAACGCCGACATCACAGAAACGCCCACCGCGCCACCCAGCGACCGGAACAGGTTGGTGGTGCTGGTGGCGACGCCTATGTCGCGTTGTTCCACTGAGTTCTGTGTGCCCACCAGTGACGTCGGGAACTGCATCCCCCCGGCGATGCCACTGAGTAACATGAACAGGCTGCTGAGCAAAAACGCCTGGGGCGGGCTGAATGCCATGCCGAGAATCGAGATCGGCATCAGCACGGCGCCGGTCAGGATCATCGGTTTGTAGCGTCCGGTCACAGACGTACGGCGGCCGGCGAAATAGGCACCGATCGGCATACCCATGGCCAGCGGCAGCAGATGCAGGGCCGCGCTGTCGGCCCCGGCCCCGGTCACGCTCTGAAAGCGCAGCGGCATCAGCACGATCAACGAGATCGCCTGGAAACTGGTGAAGAAAATCGTGCACCAGCACAGAACCGCATTGCGATTGGCGAACAGATGCATGGGCAGCAACGGTTCCTGTGCCCGTCGTTCACAGGCCACGAACAAGCCCAGCACGAACACGGCGCAACCGAGCAGGGCCAGCACCTCGACGCTGCGCCATGAATGTCCCTGGCCAACCAGGGTAATGCCCAGCAGCAACGCCGTCAGCCCGATGATCATCAGCAGGGTGCCGAGGTAATCGATGACTGGCTTGCGTTGCGGTATCGGCAAGCCCACCAGGGTGCGATTGGCCACCAGCCAGGCACCCAGGCCCAGCGGCAAGTTGATCAAGAACACCCAGCGCCAGGACAGGTATTCAGTCATGTAGCCACCCAGCACCGGACCGGCCACGCTGGCCACGGCGTACATGCTGCTGAAATAACCCTGATAGCGACCGCGCTCCCGTGGCGGCACGATGTCGCCGATGATCGCCTGGCTGACCGAGATCATGCCGCCGGCACCGACGCCTTGAAAAATCCGCGCCAGCACCAGTTGTTCCATGCTCTGGGCCATGCCGCAGAACAACGACGCCAGGGTGAACAGGCCCATGCCGAACAGCATCAACTTGCGACGCCCGTACAAGTCGCCGAGTTTGCCGTAGATCGGCACCGCGACCGTCATCGCCACCATGTACCCGGAAATCACCCAGGCCAGCAGACTGACGTCCTTGAATTGCGCGGAAATGGCCGGCATCGACACGGCGACGATGGTTTGGTCCAGGGCGCCGAGGAAAATTGCCAGCATCAGGGCGATCAATACGCTGCGGATAGCCGGCTTGGGCGTTTCAGGCTGTTTGAGATTGGTCACGAAGAAAACCTGCGGGCAGTGATAACCCGCCAGTGGCAAGGCGAGCGGGGGGTGCTCGCCAGTTTAAATCGATAGCAGGCTATTCGATAGCCCTCGACTGCCGCGCCACGCCATGGAAGCCATCGCCCCCCGGCGACCTGACGAGCGGCCATCAGGTCGTGGATGACCTCGGTCTGGCCTTGGATCATCAGTTTTTCCGCCAGTCAGGGCGTGCGGATCGATACGCACCTGGCGTCCGTCGAGGGCCTGTTCGAAGCCACCGTGGACCAATCCTTCGGCGTCCATGCGCTGACCCACGCCGGCCTGGCGCAACAGCTCTACCATGCCTTTTTCAAGGACCCGGCGCGGATTCGCCCAAGCACATAGTCCGGGCTCTGACGTTCGAGAACGAGGGGATCGATGCCGGCGTTGTGCAGCCATTGACCGAGCAGCAGACCGAAAGGACCGGTGCCAATGATGGCAACTTGGGTTTCAGGGCTTCATTGTTTTTATGGCTCCCACGCAGCACACGACCAGGGTCGCTGAGCGAGTTTTATGGATCGAGTGCTTGCATTTTTCACTTGCGAGTCTGTCAATTGAGGGTGAAAACTGAGCCGATATCTGTGCATTCTGCCAATCGGCGCGATTATCGTCCGTCATCTATTTCGAGGCCTGGATTGAAGTGATGAACAAGCCTGACCTGCCTTCGATTCCGGTGTTCAAGCTCTACGGTGAAAGCCTGAATTGGCCAACCCCGGACTTGCTGCACTGTGAAACCATTTCCAAACGCAGTCGCGAACATCAATGGGAAATCAAACCCCATCGCCACCCGGATCTATGCCAGTTGCTCTTCGTGTTCAAAGGTCAGGCAGAGCTTGAAATCGAAGGCAAACGTACGCAACTGAGCGAGCCGGCGATCCTGGTCCTGCCGCCGTTATCCGTGCATGGCTATCGTTTTTCCGAAGATGTCGAAGGGTTCGTCGTCACCCTCGCCGCGCCGTTGATCGCCCACCTGCAGGCGCAATTGGGGCATTCGGGGAATGCGCTGGCCCAGGCCGAGAGCTACCCGGCGGGTGAAAACAGCGAGTACCTCAACAGCTTGTTTTCGGCGTTGCAAGCCGAATACACGGGGCACCAACCGGCGCGGGAAATGCTGATGCATTCGCTGGTCAGCGTGATCATGGTATGGGTCAGCCGTCAGGTGATTCAGCGTCGTTCAGCCTCGCAGCGGCCGCAACGTGCGCGGGAGTACCTCAACGGGTTCATCCAACTGGTGGAAGAGACTTATCGCCAGCATGTCAAAGTCGAGGATCTGGCCCATCGGCTGGGGATTTCCGTGTCCCACCTCAATGGCACCTGTCGGGAGCTGGCCGGTCAGCCGGCGTTGCAGATCATGCACGAACGCCAATTGCTGGAGGCCAAGCGCTTGCTGACCTACACAAGCATGACCATTTACGAAATGTCCGACGTGTTGGGGTTCTCGGATCCGACCAACTTCACGCGCCTGTTCCGACGTCGGGTGGGGATCTCGCCCAAAGCCTTCCGTGACCGCTTGAAGGCCGATCAGGGCAATGAGGCCTGATCCCCTTTGTCAACGGAGGGCATTGAGGGTCGCGTTGTGTGGAATGCACTGCTCGAAGTTGCAACTGGCGTATTCACGGGGCAGGTTGCGTAACTGCTCGACCCGCCAGGCCGCAACGCCATAGAGCCCGAGCGTGACCGCGCAGGTGATGAAAATGGCGAGGTATCTTCTTGTTCTGATGTTCATGGCATTGACCTCTGAACGAATACCTTCCGGTATTACTTTGAGCATAGGTCAGTGCCAGTGAGTTGCCAGTGACGCCACGAACGTTGATGGCCCCCGTGGGAGCTGGCTTGCCAGCGATTACGGATTGTCAGCCAGCATCAATGTCGACGGTGACGACGCCTTCGCGGGCAAGCCAGCTCCCAGAGGGAGCGGAGGTTACAGGCCGATGTCCCACACCGGTTCTTCGGGGAACCTCACTACCAGAAAATCCAGCAGGCTGCGCAATGCCGCCGGCATGTGCTTGCGCGAGGCGTACACCGCATACACGTTCATCTGTCGTGGTTCGGCCCTTGGCAACAGGCGGACCAGCTCGCCGCTGTGAATGTGCACGCCCGCCTGATAAGTCGGCAGCATCGCCACTCCGGCACCGGCCATCGCCGCACGCATGAGCGTGCTGGCTTCGTTGGCGCTGATGTTGCCCTGCACGGGCACCGAGACGTCTTCGCCCTCCTGCTCGAAATGCCACAGGCTTTTGCCGAAGTAGGAATGGGTCAGGCAATTGTGCTGGCTCAAGTCCTCGACCCGCTGCGGCGCCGGGTGCTCGCGCAGGTAAGCAGGAGAGGCGCAGATCACCGAGCGGCAGACGGTCAGTCGGCGGGCGATCAGGTTGGGGTCCAGGTCATTGCTGGTGCGAATCGCCAGATCGATGCGCTCATCGACCAGGTTCACCGTGCGATCAAGCATCTGCATGTCGATGCTCACGCCGGGGTAGCGCTTGACGTACGCCGCCATGGCATCGGCCAGTTGCGCCTGACCGAATGAAGTACTGACGCTGACTCGCAGCAGGCCGCGCGGTGCTTCGTCCGGTTCGCTGACGGCGGCTTGCATGTCGCTGGACAAGTCGAGCATTTGCCGGCAGCGCGGCAGGATTTCGCTGCCGGCGGCGGTCAGGCTCAACTTGCGTGTGGTGCGGTGCATCAAGCGCGCGCCGACCCAGTCTTCCAGCTCGGCCAGATACCGGGAAACCACCGGCCGGGAAAGCTCCAGATGATCGGCGGCGGCCGACTGGCTACCGAGGTCGACCACCGTAACGAACACCCGCATTGCTTGTAGACGATCCATGATTTGCCCGATTTCAGAAACAAACTATGTTCCAGCATCGCATTTTTTGTACTGAACCAGGCAACTAAGCTCTGTTCCCTGTAGGAGCGAGCTTGCTCGCCCCTGCAAGGGACCACCACAGCCATTGGATACGGAGCAACAGATGATCGGTTTCACCACTCTCAAACGCGTTTTGCTGGCGACCACCGCTCTCGGTTTCGCCGCTCACGCCGCCGCGTCGACATTGACCCTGGATGTCTACAACCCCGGCGAAAAGGCCATTTTTCCGGTGACATCGGTACTGGTCAGCGGTGAGAAAGAGGCCATTCTGGTGGACGCCCAATTCGGCAAGTCCCAGGCCGAACAGGTGGTGGAAAAAATCCGCGCCAGCGGCAAGCAACTGACCACCATCTACATCAGTCACGGCGACCCGGACTATTACTTCGGCCTCGACACCCTGACGGCTGCATTCCCCAACGCCAAGGTGCTCGCTTCCCGGCCGACCGTTGATCACATCAAGCACACCGTCGACGGCAAACTGGCGTTCTGGGGTCCGAAAATGGGCGCCGACGTACCGGCTAAAACCATCGTGCCGGAGGTGCTGAAGGGCGACAGCCTGATGCTCGAAGGGCAGAAACTGCAGGTGGTCGGTCTTGAGGGCAAGCAACCGGATCGCAGCTTCGTGTGGATTCCATCGATCAAGGCCGTGGTCGGTGGCGTGGTCGTGGCAGAAAACATTCACCTGTGGATGGCTGACACCCAAACCCCGAAGTCCCATGCCGATTGGTTGACTACGCTGCACTCGATCGAAACCCTGAAACCGAAAACCGTCATCCCGGGTCATTACCTCGGGGACAGCGCCCGCTCCCTGGCGGCGGTGCAATTCACCGCCGATTACATCAAGGCCTTCGACGAGGAAACCGCCAGGGCCAAGGATGCGGCCGCACTGATCGTCGCGATGAAAAAACGCTTCTCGACACTGGGTGACGAAAGCTCCCTGGAGCTGAGCGCCAAGGTCGCCAAGGGCGAGATGAAGTGGGGTGAATGAGTTTTTGTGATGACCGCCACATAAACATTTTTGTTGCTACAGATACACCTCAAGCCAACTGGAGAACGTCATGAGCAAAATCGCAATCATCGGTGCCACCGGTCGTGCCGGTAGCCAGCTGTTGGAAGAAGCCCTGCGCCGTGGTCACAGTGTCACCGCCATCGCCCGCGATACCTCGAAGATCGGCCAGCGTACCGGCGTGGTCAGTCAGAATGTCGATGCCCTCGACAGTGCTGCGTTGCAAGCCGCAGTGGCGGGTCATGACCTGGTGATCAGCGCCGCGCATTTCGCCACGCTGCCGGCCAGTGCCGTCATCGGACCGGTGAAAAAGGCCGGGGTCAATCGCCTGTTGGTGGTGGGCGGTGCCGGGTCTTTGTTGTTGCCGGATGGCACCCGGGTGATCGATAGCCCAGGCTTCCCGGCCGAGTACAAGGCAGAAGCCGGGGCGGGTGCCGAGTTTCTGGAAAACCTGCGTCAGGAACGGGATCTGGACTGGACCTTTTTGTCGCCGTCGGCAGAGTTTGTCGAAGGTCAACGCACGGGAAAATTCCGGATCGGCAAGGATGATTTGCTGGTGAGCAGCGAAGGGCGCAGCTGGATCACGTTCGCTGACTTTGCCATCGCAATGCTGGATGAAGTGGAAGCGCCGAAGCACATTCGCCAGCGGTTTACCGTCGGGTATTGAACTGACTGTCTCTGTGGGAGCGAGCAAGCTCACTCCCACAGGGGTATCACGCCAGGACTCCTGGCTTTCAGCGACTCTGCGCTTGCTCCACCAACCACCCCGTCAGCTCGCGTAATTTCGCCGAAGGTCCGGGTTTTTCGGGGGAAACCAGGTAATACGCCAAGCCTGTCTTTACGATCAGATCGAAAGGCATGACCAGCCGCCCGGCGCTCAGGTCATCACCAATCAGCGACCAGTCGCCGATCGCTACACCGGTGCCCTGTGACGCCATCGACATCGCCAGGTCCAGCGTTTCGAAATGCTGACCCTTGCTCACATTACTCAAGCGAACATCCGCCGAGGCCAGCCAGGCCTTCCAGTCCCGTTCATCCCGGGTCGGGTGCAGCAGCATGTGCTGCTCCAGATCCTTCGGCGTGTGCAACGGTACTGGGCCTTCGAGCAATGGCTTGGAGCACACCGGTGTCAGTCGTTCTTCGAACAGGCGTTGCGACACCAGCGAAGCCTCCGGCGGCGCGCCATACATCACGGCCGCGTCGAATTGCTCGCGATGGAAATCCACGCCGTGCTTGACCGTGGTGGTCAGTTCGACCGGCACGTCCGGGCGTTCTTTCTGCCACTGCAACAGCCGTGGCAACAGCCAGCGCATGACGCAGGTCGGGGCCTTGAGTCGCAGGGTTTCGCGCTTCTCGCCGATCTGCTCCACCGCTTCATCGATCAGGCCGAAAATCTGCCGGACACGTGGCAGCCATTCCCGTCCCTCGGCGGTGAGGTCGAGGCCGCGGGCCTGGCGGATGAACAGTTCATAACCCAGGTGATCCTCCAGCCCGGCAATCTGCCGGCTCACTGCGCCCTGAGTGATGTGCAGTTGCTCGGCGGCCCGGGTGAAGTTGCAGCACTGCGCGGTAATCAAAAATGTGTACAGCGCCGGCAGGGGAGGCAGTCGTTTCATTCGGATCCAAGGTATGACGTGAGGACATGGCTAGTATGATTTTTTATCCATTGTTGCGGCTATGTGTCGCCCGTTCCAATGAGGCCATCCCTGGACCTGCGAATCCATCATAAACACTGCGCAGGCCCGGCGTCTCAATCGAATAAAAAGGGCAATGACATGGCGACGTGTGGCGAAGTACTGGTCAAGTTACTCGAAGGTTACGGGGTGGAGCAGGTGTTCGGCATCCCCGGGGTTCATACCGTGGAGCTGTATCGCGGGCTGGCCCGTTCGAGCATCAACCACGTCACGCCGCGTCACGAACAGGGCGCCGGTTTCATGGCCGACGGCTATGCCCGCACCCGCGGCAAACCGGGCGTGTGCTTCATCATCACCGGCCCTGGCATGACCAACATCACCACCGCGATGGGCCAGGCCTATGCCGACTCGATCCCGATGCTGGTGATCTCCAGCGTGCAATCGCGCAACCAGTTGGGCGGCGGTCGCGGCAAGCTGCATGAGCTGCCGAACCAGAGCGCATTGTGCGCCGGTGTCGCGGCGTTCTCCCACACCCTGATGTCGGCCTCGGAATTGCCAGGTGTTCTGGCCCGGGCGTTTGCGCTGTTCCAGGCCGGCCGTCCGCGCCCGGTGCACATTGAAATTCCGCTGGATGTTCTGGTGGAAGAAGCCGACGACCTGCTCGCCAGCGTCCCGGTGAACATCGACCGCGCCGGGGCATCGCCGACTGCGGTGTCGCGCATGACCGAACTGCTGGCGGGCGCCAAGCGTCCGCTGATTCTCGCCGGTGGCGGCGCCATCGACGCCGCCGCCGAGCTGACTGAACTGGCTGAGCTGCTGGACGCGCCCGTCGCCCTGACCATTAATGCCAAGGGCATGCTGGAATCCGGTCACCCGCTGCTGATCGGTTCGACCCAAAGCCTGGTCGCCACTCGCGCGCTGGTTGCCGAGGCCGATGTCGTACTGGCCATCGGAACTGAATTGGCCGAGACCGACTACGACGTTACCTTCGCCGGTGGCTTCGACATTCCCGGCAAGCTGCTGCGTGTTGACATCGACCCGGACCAGACCGTGCGCAACTACCCGCCGCACATGGCCCTTGTGTCCGACTCGCGCAACGCCGCGCAAGCCCTGTTGAGCGCGCTGTCGTACAAGTCCCTGGCCGAGCGCCGCAACGATTGGGGCCAGGTGCGTGCCGCCCGCCTGCGCGAAGAACTGGCGGCCTCTTGGGATGCGCCGACTCTGGCCCAGACCCGTTTCCTCGAAACCGTTTTGCACGAATTGCCGAACGCGGTGTTCGTCGGCGATTCGACTCAACCGGTGTACACCGGCAACCTGACGTTCAACCCGCAGCGCCCGCGTCGCTGGTTCAACTCGTCCACCGGTTACGGCACCCTCGGTTACGCCTTGCCGGCGGCGATTGGCGCTTGGTTGGGCGGCAGTATCGAAGGTGGCGTACGTCCGCCGGTGGTGTGCCTGATCGGTGACGGTGGCCTGCAATTCACCCTGCCGGAACTGGCCAGCGCCGTTGAAGCGCGCACCCCGGTGATCGTGCTGCTGTGGAATAACCAGGGCTACGAAGAGATCAAGAAATATATGGTCAACCGCGCCATCGAGCCGGTCGGCGTGGACATCTACACCCCGGACTTTATCGCGGTGGCCAAGGCCCTGGGCTGTGCCGCCGAAGCAGTCAGCGGCGTCGAGCAACTGCGTGGCGCCTTGCGCGCAGCCTCGGATCGTCAAGGCCCGACCCTGATCGAAATCGATCAGACTGCCTGGACCAAGGCGGTGTCGAAATGAGCGCGGCCTTGACGTTACCCACCACGTTGGACGGCCTGTTCATCGACGGCCAATGGTCCGCCAGCAGCGAACACCTGCGGGTGATCAACCCGGCAACCGAAGCTCTGTTGACCACGGTGAAGGGCGGTGACGAGCGCGCTGTCGAACAAGCCGTCAGCGCCGCGACCAGGGCTTTCGCCGATTGGTCGAAAACCACCGGTGCCGAGCGCGGCGCGATCCTGCGCAAAATCGCCGCCGGCGTGCAGGCCGGTCGTGAGCACTTGATGCATTTGCAGTCCCTCAACAACGGCAAGCCACAGTTCGAAGCGGCCATCGACGTCGATGACGTGATCGCCACGTTCGAGTATTACGCCGGTCTGGCCGAAGGCCTCGACGCAAAACAGGACAGCGCCGTTGAACTGCCGAGCGAAGATTTCCGCGCTCGTCTGCGCCGCGAACCTTGCGGCGTGGTCGGCCTGATCGTGCCGTGGAATTTCCCGATGGTCACCACGGCCTGGAAACTGGCCCCGGCCCTGGCTGCCGGTTGCTGCGTGGTGCTCAAGCCTTCGGAAGTGACGCCTTTGCCGGAGCTGGAACTGGCGGCAATCATTGCCGAAGCCGGCTTGCCCGCCGGTGTGTTCAACCTGGTGTGCGGCACGGGGCTGGCGGTTGGCGCGCCGCTGTCGGCGGACCCGCGCATCGCCAAGGTGTCGTTTACTGGCAGTAACGCGGTAGGCGTACAGGTCATGCAACGTGCGGCAGAAACCGTCAAAGGCGTGAGCCTGGAGCTGGGCGGCAAATCCTCGTTGCTGGTGCTGGCCGATGCCGATATCGACCTGGCCGTGGAAGTCGCCTGTGGCGGCGGTTTCTTCAACGCCGGGCAAATGTGCTCGGCCACCAGCCGCGTGCTGGTCGCCGACGAACTGGCCGATGAATTCCTGATTCGATTGAAGAGCCGTGCCGAAGCGATTCGCGTGGCAGACCCGTTCGATCCGAACGTGGAAATGGGCGCGCTGGTCAATCAAGCGCAATACCAGCGCGTGCTCGGCCACATCGACCGCGGTTTGAGTACCGGTGCCAAGCTGATTTGCGGCGGCAATCGCCCGGCGGATCTGCCGCGCGGATATTTTTTGCAGCCGACAATCTTCACCGAAGTGCCCCTCGACAGTGCGCTGTGGTGTGAAGAGATATTCGGCCCGGTGATTTGCGTGCGCAGCTTTGCCAGCGAAGCCGAAGCGATTGCCCTGGCCAATGACAGTCAGTTCGGTCTGGTCGCCAGCGTGGTGACGCGCAATGCCGAGACGGCGGATCGCGTCGCCAACGCTTTGCAAGCGGGGCTTGTGTGGATCAACGCGCCACAGGTGATCTTCCCGCAGACCGCTTGGGGTGGCTACAAACAGAGCAGCATCGGTCGTGAATTGGGCCCGTGGGGCTTGCAGGCTTTCCAGGAAATCAAGCACGTGATTCGAGCCGTCTGACGACGATTATTGTGGGAGCGAGCCTGCTCGCGATGGACGTCAAGGATGACGCGGAGCGCCTGAGTTTACGCGCCGCCCGCGCACCTATCGCGAGCAAACTCGCTCCTACATGAGGCATGTGCTGGCGTCATGGCTTCAATGAGTTTTTATCGATAGTCAGCGGTTTTACACAACCTCAGGATGAACTCACTGGTTCAACCAACCCCCCGAAAATAGAGGGGAAAACGCTGATCCAGTCGCGCGGATGCAATAGCTTCGACCTGCCTTATACCTAAAAAAACAAAGGGAGTCCGTAATGGGCGAGCATGATCTGAACAGACGTCAATTCATCAAGACCGTGGGCGTAGCCTCGGTTGCTGCGGCGGCCATGAGCCTGCCGTTCGTCAAGGCCAATGCCAGTGATACCCGTTTCCAGGGCAAGACCCTGCGTCTGTTGACCTGGTCCGACGACACAGGCCTGGCCGCACTGCGCAACATCGCCGCGACGTTCGAGGACAAATACGGCGTCAAGGTCATCGCTGACCGCACCGGCAGTACCTCGGAAATGGTCGCCAAACTCAAGGCCGGCGGTGATCGTCCGCAATACGACATCATCACCCTGGCAGGCGTCGGCGCCGAAGGTCTGGCCGCTGCCAACCTGCTGGAAAAACCCGACCTCAACCGCATTCCCAACATTGTCGATGTACCGGAAAAGTATCGCACCGGCGCCAATGGCCACGGTATCGGTTACCTGCTCTGGTGCAATAGCCTGGTCTACAGCACTCGCACGCAGAAGGAAGCTCCGGCCAGCTACGCCGCCCTGTGGGATGCCGAGCTGGCACCGAACATCTTCCTGCCGCCGCCGAACTGGACCGAGGCCATGGACCTGATCATCATCGCCGCCAAACTGGCCGGTGGTGACGAACACAACATCGAGCCGGGCTTCAAGAAACTCGCCGAGCTCAAGGACCGTGTGGTGACCCTGGGTGAAAACCCGAACCAGATCGCCGAACTGTTCCGCACCGGTTCGCTGGACATGGGGGGCCTGTACGCGCCGGCGTTTTTCCCGAAACAGATCCGCGATCCGAACTACGGCCTGGGCGCCACCTTCGGCATGAAGGAAGGTTTCTACACCGACCTGATGCTTTCGGTGATGCCAAAGAATCGTCCGGGCGACACCGACCTGGCCTACGCCTTCATCAACCATTCTCTGGACCCGCTGGTACAGGGCAAGATGGCCGAAGACATCTACAACGGCCCGGTCAACGCCAAGGCGATCATCTCCGCCGAAGCGCGCAAGAGCCCGTACATCCTTACGCCGGAGCAGATTGCCGAGAAGGCGATCATGCACGACAACGCCTTCCTGGCCACCGTGCATGACCAATGGATTCGTCGTTACACGGAAATCTTTTCTTCCTGATCTGTAGGAGCGAGCTTGCTCGCGAAGGACGCATGGTCGACACGGGCTGTCTGATGCTCCGCGTTATCGTTAACGTCCATCGCGAGCGAGCTCGCTCCTACAGGGGATCGGGGTTGATACCCCGCTTCCGTGTGCCACTGATCTTCCATTGACGAGACCTTTGCTATGGAACACCAACCTCTGACCCATCCGGTGAGTGCCGCTCCCGCGCGCACTGATCGGGGTGTTTCGCCGACGACGCGTGCCTGGCTGTTTCTTTCGCCGTCGATGCTGTTTCTGGGCGTACTGATTGCCGCCAGCCTGTTGGTCCTGCGCATGAGCGTGGGCACCAAGGGCGCGGAATGGAGCGGGTTCAGCCTGGCCAGCTACGCGCAATTACTGGAACCCTACTACCTCAAATCCCTGCTGCTGACCCTGCGCCTGGCGCTGATCAGTGCGGTGATCGCGGTCGTGCTGGCGATCCCGGTGGCTTACACCATGTCGCGCCTGACCTCGCCGTTCGTGCGCCGGATTTTCCTCGCGGCGGTGCTGCTGCCCTTGCTGGTCAACCTGCTGCTGCAAAGCTACGGCTGGCTGGTCATTCTCGGCCCGGGCGGGATGCTCAACCAGACGTTGATGGGCCTGGGCCTGATCAAGCGTCCGATCATGCTGCTCTACAACCAGAACGGCGTGTTGATGGGCCTGGTGCAAACCGCCTTCCCGCTGGCCGTGCTGCCGATCGCCAGCGCCATGCGCGGCGTTGCCCGCAGTTACGAAGAGGCCGCCGCCACCCTTGGCGCCAGTCGTTTTCAAGTGTTCCGCCAAGTGGTGTTGCCGATGAGCCTGCCGGGGATCATCACCGGTGCGACCCTGGTGTTTGCCTATAACGCCAGCAGCTTCGTGGTGCCGCTGCTGCTCGGTGGCCGTCGCGTGCCGATGCTGGCGGTGATGGTGCATGACCAGATCGCGCCGCTGATGAACTGGCCCGCCGCGTCCGCTGCCGGTGTGGTGCTGATCGTCACCACGCTCGCGATCATGACGCTATCCGAATACATCACTGGCCGTCGTCGGCGCATGCTGGAGGCTTCGCAATGAGTACCCTGATCAAAAAGCGCCAGTCGCTGTTGCCGGGAGAGACCGGCAAGTTCGCAGGCATACTGTCCGGCTTCATCCTGTTGCTGGCGGTGTTGCCGATCCTGACCATGATCGTCATGTCCTTCAGTGGCGCGTCGAACCTCGACTTCCCGCCGAGCAGCTACAGCCTGCAATGGTACAAGGCCGCCTGGCACACCTTCGTTTCGCCGGACGCCAGCGACGTGCTGAGCCTGGGCAAAGCCATGACCACCAGCCTGATGGTGGCGTGTCTGACCATGGTCTTCGCGACGCTGATCGCGGTGCCGGCGGCGTACGCACTGACCCGTTGCGAATTCCGCGGCAAAGCCGTGGCGCTGCAATTGATGTCGCTGCCGCTGGTGTTCCCGATGGTGGTGTTGGGCCTGGCGTTGCTGCTGGTGTTCGACAGCCTGCCGTTCCAGATGACCACCTCGCGCCTGGTGATTGCCCACGTGATCCTGGCGTTGCCGTTCGTGGTGAAGAACTGCACCGCCGCCATGCTCTCCATCGGCAGCGAAGTCGAAGAGGCTGCGCAAATGCTTGGCGCTTCTCCGCTGCGGGCGATCGTCGATGTGGTGGTGCCGTTGATGAAGTCGGGGATTCTGGCGGGCATGCTGCTGGCGTTCATCGTCTCGTTCAACGAATTCACCGTGACCTATTTCCTCTACACCATCGACGTCATGACCGTGCCGATCTGGATGTACAGCCGCACCGTGTCTTCGCTCGACCCAACCGTATTTTCGTTTGCCGTGCTGATCGTGCTGATCGACTTCGTCCTCATCTGGGCGCTGGAGAAGCTGGTTGGCGAGGGTGGCGTTTCGTTCTAGCTCCTGCCTGGAGGTGCCTGCGCTCGATCATGCTGCGTTAAAAGTCAGCTCAGAATGCTCATTGACTAAAGTCAACTCCGCTTCTTCGCAGACTTTTGCCTTGCCTGATCATCGCTCGGCGACCTCCAGCCAGAACCCCTGATTTCTTGAGGTGATTTATGTCTGGTCTGATTCTGGAAAACGTCGAGAAACACTACGGCTCGGCCTGCGCGGTAAAGGATGTAAACCTGCATTTGCCCGAGGGCAAGCTGGTGTGTTTCCTTGGCCCGTCGGGTTGCGGCAAAACCACGTTGCTGCGGATGATCGCCGGCCTGGAAACCCTGACCGGCGGTGAGATTCGCCTGGACGGCGAAGACATCGGCCAAACCCCGGCGCACTTGCGCAATTTCGGCATGGTGTTCCAGTCCCTGGCCCTGTTCCCGCACATGACGGTGGGGGAGAACATTGCTTACCCGCTGAAACTGCGCGGGGTCAGCAAGGCTGACCAGCAGGCGCGGGTGGTGGAGTTGCTGGAATTGATCCAGCTGCAACAGATGATTGATCGCCCGGTGGCCAAACTCTCCGGCGGGCAGCGTCAGCGCGTGGCGATTGCCCGGGCGATTGCCAGTCACCCGAAAATCCTGTTGCTCGACGAACCGCTGTCGGCGCTGGATGCCAAGCTGCGCGAGTCGATGCAGGTGGAGATCCGTCAGCTGCAACAACGCCTGAACATCACCACCATCATGGTGACTCACGACCAGCGTGAGGCCATGACCATGGCGGATATTGTCGTCGTGTTGGGTGAGCATCGGGTGCAGCAGGTCGGTACGCCGATCGAAATCTACCGGCACCCGGCCAACGAATTCGTCGCAGACTTTATCGGTTCGGGCAACATCTTCCCGGCCACGGCGCTGGGCAACGGCAAGATCAGTCTGCCGGGCGGTGATGCGCTGCAAGTGCCGATCTGCAGCAGCATTGTGGTCGGTGAGAAAGTGAAGATGCTGATTCGCCCGGAAGACTTGCAACTGTCGGCGCCGCAGGCGACGGCGGGCAATCGGTTGTTGGGCAAGGTGACGTTCGTACGGGATATCGGCGCGACCATCGAAACCACGGTCGAATGTTCCGGGGTTACATTCACGGCGCTGAGCACGCCGTGTCAGGGCTTTGGCTTGAGCGTCGGGCACCCGGTGTCGGTGACCCTTCCTGCCGAGGCGTGCAGGGTATTGGGAGCCTGATCCGGATTGGATCTTGGCCTCTCTGGCCCCATCGCGAGCAAGCTGGCTCGCGATGGGGCCGGTACTCACTGCACAAATCCTGGCTAAACGCTCAACCGCAACCGCGCCAGATCCCGCAACGGCGGCGCGCCGAACAAACGGCTGTACTCGCGGCTGAACTGCGAGGGGCTTTCATACCCGACCCGATATCCCGCCGCTGAAGCTTCCAGTCCTTCGGCCAGCATCAAGCGTCGCGCCTCCTGCAACCGCAGTTGCTTCTGATACTGCAACGGGCTCATCGCCGTCATCGCCTTGAAACGATGATGCAGCGTCGACACGCTCAGGTTCACTTCCTTCGCCAGATCATCGATGCGCAGCGGCTGTTCATAGTTGCTGTTGAGCCATTTGATCGCCTGGCTGATGCGATGGCTCTGGCTGTTGGCGATGGCGATTTCGTACAACCGGTGGCCCTGTTTGCTGCGCAGCAACCGATAGAGAATTTCCCGGCGAATCAGTGGCGCGAGCATGGCAATGTCTTTCGGAGTGTCGAGCAACCGTGCCAGTCGCAGCACTGCATCGAGCATCGCGCTGTCGAGCCGTTCGACATACAGCCCGCGCCCGGTCGGCCGGGTGGGCACACCAAGCGGACCCGCGTCGGCGATCAAGGCGGTGATTTCCGCTGGGTCGATGTCCAGCCGCAATGCCAGGATCGGTTCCTGCGACGTGACATTCACAACCCGGCCGCTCAGTGGCATCGAGACGGAGACGACCAGGTAATTGAGCGGGTCGTAATTGAAGAACTCATCGGCGAGCCGAACTTCCTTGCGCCCCTGGGCCATGATGCACAGTGCCGGTTGCGCCAGCACCGGGGCGAAGTCGTGGTTTTGGCTGTGGCGCGACATGAGCAGCGAGTCGACAGCGGTGGCATAACTGCCATCTTCGGCGGTGTTGCGACGAATGATCGCCGCCAGTTCCGCGCGCTGTTTCTCCATGTCGGCGTCCAGCGGGGCTTGAAAGTGATCGAGCGACGACATGCGAGGCATCCTCGGCAAGGTTGGGTTGACGGGCAGAGCATAAGTTTGTGCAAGTCACGGCGGTAGACACATCCTGCCGGATGCTTGCCTGATTCTGCATGGGCGTTGCTTTTTACCCCGACAAGACCGGACAGAGACGGCAAAACTTGCTTGAAACTCGCAGGGCAGAACCGTGACAGTGTTTTACACATTGTTACAGCCAGTCCATGCACGCTCGCAGGATTGTGCAACGTCCCGGCAGAAATCGACTAACGAGCCACGCGCGCCAACCCTTAACCTTTGATCCTGTCGCAGCCCGTCCCTGGCTGCCACACGACTCCCTGGGAGGGTTGAACATGTCTAAGCAGATCCCCGTCAGTCATATGGCCTTTGTTCGAGCCCGCGCCGGACGTTCGCAGGAGCTGGGTGTGCGCTTGAGCGCATTGATCGAGCCGTCTCGCGCCGCGCCAGGCTGCCTGAGCTTTGCCTTGCAGCATTCGCAATGTGACCCTGAGTTGTGGCTGGTCTCCGGTTTCTGGACTAACCAACAGGCGATGACCGCGTACTTCAGCACCCCGGCCATGGAGATCTTCGCCGAGCTGATCCAGGAACTGGTGGTCAATAGCCTGGATTTTCACACCTTCAGGGATGTGTCGGCGGCGCAGGCCCTCCGCCAGTCCGGGGCTGCGGTACACAAACTGGCTGGTTGAGGGTTTAATGGCACTATTCTCAACCAGACAGGATGCGCGACATGGCACGCAAAGCCTTTGAAACCTTCGAAGCAGTATCGGCGGTCGTTCCCCGTGAAGGCGGGTATTACGCCGCAATCGCCACTAAAACCATCGGTGGCTCGGGGGCGCCTCGCTTCAATAAGCTGCTGGAAGAGCAGACGTTCAAGACCGCCAAAGAAGCGGACGAAGCGGCCGCTCTGCAGTTGACCCACCTCAAGGGTGTCAGCGAAGACGGCGCCCTGATCTGGTAACTACCTGACCGCCCCCGGGCGATACATCTTGAACAAGGCCTCAGGCCCCAACTGGAAGTAGTCCGCCGGTCCGCCGCCGCGCAGAATCGGCTCTGCCGCGGCGGTGTCGTATACACCGTCCTTCAACAGTTTCCTGGCGATATGCACGGCGACCACTTCGCCCAGAATCAGCCAGCTCGGCACCACATTCCCGTCTGCCCGTTGCAACTGAATGATCTGCGTGACCTTGCACTCGAAGGACACCGGGCTTTCGGCCACCCGTGGCACTGAAATGACTTTCGAGGCAACGGTGGTCAGCCCGGACAGCTCGAATTCATTCACCTCTGGGCCAACCATGGCGCAGCTCTGGTTCATCTGTTCGGCCAATGGCCGGGTCGCCAGGTTCCACGCGAACTCACCGGTCTGTTCGATATTATTCAGGCTGTCTTTGCGCCCGATGCTGGAAAAACCAATGATCGGCGGAATGTAATTGAAGGCCGTGAAAAAGCTGTAAGGCGCCAGATTCAAATGGCCATCGGCATCCTGGGAGGAAATCCAGCCAATAGGGCGTGGGCCGACGATTGCGTTGAACGGATCGTGGGGCAGGCCATGGCCGTTGGCAGGTTCGTAATAGTGGATATCGTCGGGCATCGGGTAAACCTGGGTTTTTCGAGAGAGGGTCATATTGCTGGCGACGATGACTAATTTCCAGTCAATCGCAAGGGTTGGGGGCTTCTATGGGGACCCACAGGTTTTGTGCGGTTGTCATTTTTACTGTTCTCCAGAAATGACTAAGCCCGGCCGAAGCCGGGCTGTGGTGCCGCGATTGCGGATCAGCTGATGGTAGCGCCGCCCGTGCGGTCGTAGCCGTCTTCGGCGACGGTGGCGCCGCCTGTGCGGTCGTAGCCGTCTTCGGCAACGGTGGCGCCGCCTGTGCGGTCGTAGCCGTCTTCGGCAACGGTGGCGCCGCCCGTGCGGTCGTAGCCGTCTTCGGCAACGGTGGCGGAACCGGTGCGGTCGTAGCCATCAGCGGCAACGGTGGCCGAGCCAGTGCGGTCATAGCCGTCTGCTGCAACGGCGGAGCCGGTACGGTCAAAACCGTCGGCGGCGAAGGTGTTGGCGGTCAGTACGGTGAGGGCCAGGGCGAGGAACAGTTTGGTTTTCATCTTCATTTCTCCAGATTCGTTGGCGGTTGTGTCTTGGGCATGGGTCTCATGCTACGCCAATTAAACTGATTAAAAAGCGCAAATAAATGCTAGAAACAATCGATTAAATAGATGTTAAGGCCCGCAGATATTTTTGCTTTCAAGGTCTGAGTGAGTGCATCAGCGTTTATCGATCAGGCAGGTTCAGGGTGGTGGTTAAGCATTAACTCGTGATTAATCCGGCTCTCACGGGGGTGAAGGTTTTTTCATGCCATGCCAAACAAAAAAGGGGCGGACCCCGACGGTCCGCCCCTTTTTATGTGATGCCGCTGGACTCAGTCCGTGAGGATCCGCGAGTGTTTGCGGGTGTCTTTCATGGTGATGTACACCAGCAGCGATACGGCAATACAGGCAGTGACATACCAGTAGTATCCGGTCTCCATGCCGATGCTCTTGAACCACAGTGCGATGTATTCAGCGGTGCCACCGAAAATCGACACGGTCAGCGCGTAGGGCAGGCCAACACCCAGGGCGCGGATTTCGGTCGGGAACAGTTCGGCTTTGACTACCGCGTTGATCGAGGTGTAGCCGCTGACAATGATCAGCGCCGCCATGATCAGGAAGAACGCGCCCCACCAGGTCTGGATGGTGTGCAGGGTGGTGAGGATCGGCACGGTGAACAGGGTGCCCAGGATGCCGAAGGCGATCAGGATCGGCCGACGACCGATTTTATCCGACAGGCCGCCGATGATCGGTTGCAGGCACATGAACAGGAACAGCGTGGCGGCGGAAATGGTGGTGGAGTCGGAAATGCTCATGCCGACGGTGTTCACCAGGTATTTCTGCATGTACGTGGTGTAGGTGTAGAACGCCAGGGTGCCACCCATGGTCAGGCCGACCACGGTCATCAGTTCCTTTGGATGACGCAGCAAGGTGCGCATCGCGCTTTCCTTGGCCTTTTCCTTCTTGGTGAACGATTCGGTTTCTTCCATGCCGCGACGCAGGTACAGCGCAACGATGGCGCAGAGTGCGCCGATGGCGAACGGAATGCGCCAGCCCCAGGCGTACAGCTCCTCGGTGGTCAGCAATTGTTGCAATACGATCAACACGGCCAACGCGATGAGCTGGCCGGAGATCAGGGTCACGTACTGGAAACTGGAGTAGAAACCGCGGCGTTCCTTGGTCGCCATCTCACTCAGGTAAGTGGCCGAGGTGCCGTACTCGCCACCGACCGACAGGCCCTGTAGCAAGCGGGCGAACACCAGCAGGATCGGCGCGCCGATGCCAATGATTTCATAGCCCGGGCTCAGGGCGATCAGCAGCGAGCCGAAGCACATCAGGTACACCGAGGCCATCAGGGCCTTTTTGCGCCCGACCTTGTCGGCATACAGGCCCATCAGCCAGCCACCGATCGGGCGCATCAGGAAGCCCACGGCGAAGATCGCAGCGGTGTTCAGCAGTTGTGCGGTGGTGTCGCCTTTCGGGAAAAAGGTCTTGGCGAAGTACAGGGAGAAAGCGGCGTAGACGTACCAGTCATACCACTCGACCATGTTGCCGACCGAGCCGCTGAAGATCGACTTGATACGGCTGGAGGTGGTGCGTTCTCTTGTCGGCACGGTAGCCGACCCACGGGGCAGGGTATTGGAGTTATCCATTGAAGGATCCTTCGTCTAATTATTGTTTGTGGAGCGCGCGTTAACGCAGCCTGCGGGGGCTATAGCAGGAGGTGTGCCAAGGTGGAGAGTGCCGTTTTAGAGGGGTTGGAGCGATCTTGTGAGCGGAAATCCGCTCATGAAAAGTTGGGTGTGAGCGAAAAATTGCTCATGGGGGATGTTGCCTGGACCAGCCTCTTCGCGGGCAAGCCCGCGAAGAGGCCATTAAAGGCGCTGGAGCATTCAGTTTTCTTGCAGGAACATCTCTCGACTCAGGCCATGACGCTGCATCTTTTCGTTGAACGTACGGCGTGGCAGTTGCAGCTCTTCAAGCACGGCCTTGACGTCACCCTTGTGTCGGGTCAGCGCCGCGCGCAAGCACTGCGCCTCAAAGGCTTCCTGCTGGGCCGCCAGTGACTGCCCAGGGTCGATGCCAGCAGGAACAGGTTCGCCAAGCCCCAGCACCTGACGTTCGGCGGCATTCGCCAGTTCACGCACATTGCCTGGCCAGTCGTGGCTCAGCAGGTGGCTCAACTGCGGGCCGCTCAGCGGCGCGAAGGTGCGCCCGAGGCGTTCGGCGGCATGGCGGGCGAACGATTCGTACAACAACGGAATGTCTTCGCGGCGATCGCGCAACGGCGGCAGACGCAGCTCGGCGACGTTCAAACGATAAGCCAGGTCCTCCCGAAAACGCCCGGCCCGTGCTTCGTCGAGCAAGTCCGGCTTGGTCGCGGCAATGATCCGTAGATCCACGCGGATACTCTGGTTCGAGCCCAGGCGTTCCAGTTTCTGTTCCTGCAACACGCGCAGCAGCTTCACCTGCTGCGCCAAGGGCATGCTTTCAATCTCATCGAGAAACAGCGTGCCGCCGTCGGCGTATTCGAGTTTGCCGATGCGTTTGCCCTGGGCGCCGGTAAACGCACCGCTCTCATGACCGAACAGCTCGGCTTCAAACAGTTGCTCGGGGATGGCTGCGCAGTTCAACGCCACAAAAGGTTTATCCGCCCGCGGGCCGAAGTCGTGCAGGCAGCGGGCAACCAGTTCCTTGCCGCTGCCGGTTTCGCCACGGATCAGCACATTGACCGGCAATGCAGCTAGCTCCAGCACCTGACGGCGCAATGTCTGCAAGCCACGGGATACGCCCAGCAGCGTGGCATCGAGTTTGGCGCGGTTGTCCGCCTGTTCATGCAGGGCACGGTTCTCCAGCACCAGCCGGCGCTTGTCCAGCGCGCGGCGCAGGCTGCCGAGCAGGGCTTCGGGGCTGAAGGGTTTCTCCAGAAAGTCGTAGGCGCCGTCGCGCATCGCATCCACTGCCATCGGCACGTCGCCGTGACCGGTCAGCAGGATCACCGGCAGCTCGGCATCGCGCTGCTGCACTTCGGCCAGCAGTTCCAGGCCGCTCATGCCGGGCATGCGCACATCGCTGAGAATCACCCCGGCAAAGTGTTTCGGCAACTGCGCCAGGCACTCGTCCGCACGGCTGAACAACTGCACGTCGAAACCCGACAGGCTCAACCATTGTTCGACGGCGCTGCGGATGCTGCTTTCGTCGTCGACCACCATCACGGAATTCAGCATGAGCCATGGGCCTCCAGGTCGATGGGCAGGGTGAGGGAGAACACGGCGCCGTTGTCGCGATTGCCGGCCGTCAGGCGCCCGCCCGACTCGTGAGCGATTGCAAAGGAAACCGCCAGTCCGATGCCCAGTCCATCGCCGACCGGTTTGGTGGTGAAGAACGGGTCGAACACTTTGGCCAGGTTCTCTTCGGCAATGCCGCCACCGTTATCAATGACGCTCAGGCGCCACAATTGTTCATCGGCTTCGAGACGGATTTCCAGGCGCTTGCAGGGTTTGTCCTGCATTGCGTCCAGGGCATTGCGCAGCAGGTTGATCAGCACTTGTTCCAGACGAATCGCATCGCCGCGCACCCAGGCCGGACGCGTCAGATGCAACACCGTGCTGACTTGCTCATCGCGCAATCGGGTGTCGAGCAGTTGCATTGACTGATCCACCACGGTGGCCAGATCCAGGCGTTCGCGCAAGCCGCCAGGACTTTTGCGGGCGAAGGTTTTCAGGTGTCCGGTGAGCGCCGCCATGCGCGTGAGCATCTCGTCCAGCGGTTTGAGCGCTTTGTAGGCGTCGTCGATGCGGCCGTGGTCGAGCAGCAACCGCAGCGTGGCAAGCTGCATGCGCTGGGCAGTCAACGGCTGATTGATCTCATGGGCGAGGGCGGCGGACATCTGCCCGAGGGCCGCGAGTTTGGCCGATTGCACCAGGCCTTCCTGGGCGGTGCGCAAGTCGCGGGTGCGCTCTTCCACCAACTGTTCAAGCTCCTCGCGGCTGCGCTGGCGCATTTTCGCCAGACGCCAGCGCTGGTTGAGGAACAGCAGTAGAAACACCAGGGTCAACCAAAGGCCGGCAGCGGCGAGCGCAGCGTTGCGACTGTCCTCGAACGCGACCTGCGGGCGGCGTAGCAGGTGCAGGGTCCAGCCTTCGGCGGGAAGCGGAAGGGACTCCCATAGGTAATCAGATTGACCGTCCGGGCCATCGACCCGCGCCAGCTCGCTGTTGTCATCGAAGCGTCGCAGCGTTTGATGATCCAGCAGTGTCAGGGGCTGCTTATCGTATTGCCGTGTGGCCTTGAGTTCGGCGTGATCGTTGTCATCGAGCGGTTTCAGCAGCCGATAGCGCCAGCCCGGCTGGTTGGCGATGAAGATGATCCCACGGGCATCGCTGACCAGCAGTGTGTCGCTGCCCTGACGCCACTCCCGTTCCAGTTCCGGAAATTCCAGTTTGACCACCATCGCGCCGAGAAACTGCCCATCGTCATCGCTGACGGCGCTGGACAGGAAGTAACCCGGTATCCCACTGGTCACGCCCACGGCGTAAAAACGCCCGGTGCCCTGGGTGCGCGTCTGACTGAAGTATGGGCGGAAGCCGTAGTTGTGCCCGACGTAGCTGCTGGGCAGGCGCCAGTTACTCGCCGCCACGGCCAGGCCGGTGCGATCAAGCAATTCCAGGGTCGAGGACTCGGCGGCGCCGTTGATTTTTTCCAGCTTGCGGTTCAGCACGTCCTGTTGCTCGGGGCTTACCGGGCCATTGAGTGCTCCGCGTAATTGCGGGTCCAATGCCAGCACGGAGGGCAGGGCACGGTAACGCTCGATCAGGGTATGCAGCGACGTGGCGTACAGCGCCAATTGCTGATTGGCCCGGGCGGCGTCTTCGACCATGGACTGGCGTACGGTGTGGCGCATCGCCAGGGTGGCGGCGATGGCGGCACCGGCGATGATCACCAGGGTGTAGAGCGCCAGGCGCAAGGGGCGAGATAACTCGAACATGCTGGGTATGACACACAGGTACAGAGGGCGCGCACCATAACATGCGGCGCTTGACCCTTGTAGGAGCGAGCCTGCTCGCGATGGTCGTCAACGATAACGCGGGGCAACAGACAAACCGTGTTGTCCATGCGTCCATCGCGAGCAGGCTCGCTCGTAAAGGGGACGCATCTGGCAATAAAAAAGGCGACAGGGGTAGCCCTGTCGCCTTTTTCAGTGGTCAGTCGAAATACTTACTGCACTTCCACCGCCAGGCTGTCACTGATCTTTTTCTGCCAGATGGCAGGACCGGTGATGTGTACCGACTCGCCGTTGCTGTCGACTGCAACAGTGACCGGCATGTCTTTCACGTCGAACTCGTAGATCGCTTCCATGCCCAGTTCGGCGAAAGCCACCACGCGGGATTTCTTGATGGCTTGCGCCACCAGGTAAGCCGCGCCGCCGACAGCCATCAGGTAAACGGCCTTGTAGTCCTTGATCGCCTCGATGGCGGTCGGGCCGCGCTCGGATTTGCCGATCATGCCCAGCAGGCCGGTTTGCTCGAGGATCTGGCGGGTGAACTTGTCCATCCGCGTCGCGGTGGTCGGGCCAGCCGGACCAACCACTTCTTCACGGACCGGATCGACCGGGCCGACGTAGTAGATGAAGCGGCCCTTCAAGTCTACCGGCAGGGTTTCACCCTTGTTCAGCATCTCGACCATGCGCTTGTGCGCGGCGTCGCGACCGGTGAGCATCTTGCCGTTGAGCAGGATGGTTTCGCCCGGCTTCCAGCTCTGCACTTCTTCCGGGGTCAGGGTGTCGAGGTTGACGCGGCGGGCCGAAGGACCTGCTTCCCAGACGATTTCCGGGTAGGCGTCCAGCGGTGGCGCTTCCAGGGACGCCGGGCCGGAGCCGTCGAGCACGAAGTGTGCGTGGCGGGTGGCGGCGCAGTTCGGGATCATGCACACCGGCAACGAAGCGGCGTGAGTCGGGTAATCCATGATCTTCACGTCGAGCACGGTGGTCAGGCCGCCCAGGCCCTGGGCGCCGATGCCCAACTGGTTGACCTTCTCGAACAGTTCCAGACGCATTTCTTCGATGCGGTTCTGTGGGCCACGGGCCTTCAGTTCGTGGATGTCGATGGATTCCATCAACACTTCCTTGGCCATCACCGCGGCTTTCTCGGCGGTGCCGCCGATGCCGATGCCGAGCATACCCGGTGGGCACCAGCCGGCGCCCATGGTCGGAACGGTCTTGAGCACCCAGTCGACGATCGAGTCGGACGGGTTGAGCATGGCCATTTTCGATTTGTTCTCGGAACCGCCGCCCTTGGCCGCCACGTCCACTTCCACGGTGTTACCCGGAACGATGGAGTAGTGGATAACGGCTGGGGTGTTGTCCTTGGTGTTCTTGCGAGCGCCTGCCGGGTCGGCAAGGATCGAGGCACGCAGGACGTTTTCCGGCAGGTTGTAGGCGCGACGCACGCCTTCGTTGATCATGTCGTCCAGGCCCATGGTGGCGCCATCCCAACGTACGTCCATGCCCACGCGGACAAACACGGTCACGATGCCGGTGTCCTGGCAGATCGGACGATGGCCGGTGGCGCACATGCGCGAGTTGATCAGGATTTGAGCGATGGAGTCACGGGCTGCCGGCGATTCTTCACGCAGGTAGGCCTCGTGCATCGCCTGGATGAAATCCACGGGGTGGTAGTAGGAAATGAACTGCAGGGCGTCGGCAACGCTCTGAATCAGGTCGTCTTGCTTGATCACGGTCATGAGTCGCGCTCCTCTAAAAGACGGGAACATTCAATAAGGTGCTTGCAGCTTGGGTGCATCGGTCGGTTGCAAGCACCTTTCAAGGCACGCCGGGCATGCTGGCGCGACGCTAAAAAGGCGCGGCAGTATAACGCGCCTCGGTTCCGTAAACACCCGCCGGTAATCAATCGTTGGTCGCATATAGGCTGCAGCAAGTTTGAAACGGGCAGATAAAGGCATATTGCTTTTGTGGCGAGGGAGCTTGCTCCCGTAGAGCCGCGTGTATTCCTGTTATCCACCCTTGAAAATAGGATGGTCATTTATTGGCCACGCCACTAAAGTGACATACGGTCTGTAGAGTAGGACGCTCTGTCAGTCTCCTTTCATTCGGTGAGTCAACGATTGACCCATAACACCATCCAGCGACTGTTGCTCAAGCGTTTCGCCCTTGCGGCCGGCACCTATGCCCTGGCATTGGTATTGCTGTGGCTGGCGTTTTTTACCGGGCACTTTGAAGAGTCGCTCTCCGGCGTTGCCATTGGCAGCGCACTGGTGGTCATCAGTCAGGCGACGCTGTTTGCACTGTTCTATTCGGGCCTCAACCTGCGCTTTGCCGACCCCAGCCTGACCGAGGCCCAAGTCTTGCTGGGGCTGGGGTGGCAGACCTGGCTGATCGCACACCTGGGGGATGCCCGTGGGGCGTTTCTGGTTTTTTACGTACTGATTCTGCTGTTCGGGCTGTTCCATCTGTCCCGTCGCTCATTTGTGCGTTGTGCCTCGCTGGTGTTTTTCAGTTTCAGCGCGATCACGCTGTGGGAGGGCTACCACTTCCAGTTGCCTGACCCGGCATTGGCGGCGTTGCAGGTGTGCGTGCTGTTGATCGTGCTGGTGTGGCTGGTGCTCTATGCCGGTTATGTCCAGGCTTCGCGACACCGCATGCGTCAGCGGCGATTTGCCTTGCAGGCGCACCAGGACACGCTGCGCGGGATGATGCGTCAGCTCGAGGACCTGGTGGCCACTGATGAGTTGACCGGGTTGTTCAATCGTCGGCATTTCCTGCGCCTGGCCTCCCGCGAGTTGAACGCCATGGAGGTGGGTGTCGTGCATGGCCTGGCACTGATCGATCTCGACCATTTCAAACGCATCAACGATCTGCACGGCCACGCGGCAGGCGACCAGGTGTTGCAAGCCTTTGCCGGCGTGGCCTCGGCCTGTCTGCGCGAGGGTGATGTCCTGGCCCGTTATGGCGGCGAGGAGTTCGTGGTGCTGCTGCCCGATTGCGATCCCGAGAGCTTGACCTCCTGTTGCGAGCGGCTGCGCATCGCCTTTACCGATGTCGAATTGATTGGCCTGAATGTGCGCAACCTCAGCCTGTCCGCCGGCATGACCCTGCTGGAACTCGGTGATGATCTCGACGATGCCTTGCAGCGCGCCGACCAGGCGCTTTATCGCGCCAAACGCGACGGCCGCAACCGTTGCGCGGCGGCCTGGGAAAACGTCGATGCCTGAATTACGTGTTGGCGACCGTTTATGGTCGGTGGCGGCGGGCAGTAATTTGCTGGATGCCCTGAATCAGAACGGCGTGCCGGTGCCCTACAGCTGTCGCGCCGGCAGTTGCCATGCCTGCCTGGTGCAATGTGTGCGAGGCCTGCCGAGCGACAGCCGTCCCGATGCATTGAGCGCCGAGCAGCGTCAGCAAGGCTGGCGCCTGGCCTGTCAGTGCCAGGTGATCGAGGACCTGCAGGTGCACACCTTCGACCCGCAGCGGGATGGCCAGCCGGCCGAGGTCGCCGCCGTCGATTGGCTGAGCGCCAGCGTGTTGCGTTTGCGCCTGACCCCGCAGCGGCCATTGCGCTACAGCGCCGGCCAGCATCTGGTGTTGTGGGCGGGCAATGTGGCGCGGCCTTACTCCCTCGCCAGCCTGCCGCAAGATGACCGTTTTCTGGAGTTTCACCTCGATTGTCGACAGCCCGGGCAATTCAGCGACGCGGCGCGTCAACTGAAGATCGGCGACGGGATCCGTCTCGGCGAGTTGCGTGGCGGGGCCTTGCATTACGACCCGGACTGGCACGAGCGCCCGCTGTGGCTGATGGCTGCGGGCACCGGATTGGGGCCGCTGTTCGGTGTGTTGCGCGAAGCGTTGCGCCAGGATCACCAGGGTGCGATTCGTGTCATTCACCTGGCCCATGATGCCAATGAGCATTATCTGGCCAAACCCCTGCAAGCCCTGGCGGCGAACCGGTCGAACCTGAGTATCGAGCTGTGGACCGCGGCCGAGTTGCCGGCGGCTTTGGCGCAACTGCGGCTTGTTTCCCGGCAAACCCAGGCCTTACTCTGCGGAGCCCCCGACAGCATCGACGCCTTTGCCAGACGCCTGTACCTGGCGGGATTGCCGCGCAATCAACTGCTGGCCGACGTCTTCCTGCCCCGTGGTTGAGCGCTGATCTTTCAGACGCGAGACCTGCCATGACCGATGCCATCCAAGTTGAACGCGAACGGGGCCTGTTGACCCTGCGGCTGAATCGTCCCGACAAGAAAAACGCCCTGACCCGCGCCATGTACAGCCACTTGGCCGAAGCGCTGAAACTGGCCGACCACGACCCTGAAATCCATGCCGTACTGATCACGGGTTCCAGTGAGTGCTTCACCGCCGGCAACGACATCGCCGATTTCATCCAGCAACCGCCGAGCGGCCTCGACAGCCCGGTGTTCCAGTTCATGCTCAACCTGCTTGAATGCCGCAAGCCGGTGATCGCGGCGGTGGCGGGTGCGGCGGTGGGCATTGGTACGACCCTGTTGCTGCATTGTGATCTGGTGTATGTCAGCCGCGATGCGCGTTTGCGCATGCCATTCGTCAACCTTGGTTTGTGCCCGGAATTCGGTTCCAGCCTGATCCTGCCGCGCTTGCTCGGGCAGGCCAAGGCGGCGGAGTTGCTGTTGCTCGGTGAGGGTTTCAGCGGTGAACAAGCTGCCGTATGGGGCATTGCCTGCGAAGCCTTGGGCAGTGGCGAAGAGACGTTGGCCAAGGCACGGGAAATGGCGCTGCGTTTTGAGTCGCTGCCGCCGGAAGCGGTGCGTATCAGCAAGCAATTGATGAGGGCGCCGGATCGGGAGATGTTGCGCAAGGTCATAGAAGAAGAGGGTGCGCTGTTTACCCAGCGGCTGCGTTCGCCGGAAGCGATGGCGGCGTTGGCAGGGTTTATCAACAGGCATTGAACTTGCGGTGTCAGGGCCGGCCCCATCGCGGGCAAGCCCGCTCCCACAGGATTTTGTGTTCGGTACAGGTTATGTGAACGACACCGGCTACTGTGGGAGCGGGCTTGCCCGCGAAGAGGCCGGATCAGACAACACACCTGTCGAATCAGAAAAAAAAGCCCCGGCATTCACATGGCGGGGCTTTTGTTTTTCAGCGCTCGGTCACTCAGACCATCGGGTCGCCAACGTGCAGGATTTTCATGCCGTTGGTGCCACCGGTGGTGTGGTAGCTGTCGCCCTTGGTCAGGATGACCCAGTCGCCTTTCACCACGATGCCGCGCTTGACCAGCTCGTCGATCGCCTTCTGGCTGACTTCGTTCGGCGCCAGCGAAGCCGGATCGAACGGAATCGTGTACACGCCACGGAACAGCGCCGCGCGAGCCTGGGCTTCACGGTGCGGGGTGAACGCGTAGATCGGCACCGAGGAACGGATGCGCGACATGATCAGCGGGGTGTAGCCACTTTCGGTCAGGGCGATGATCGCCTTCACGCCCGGGAAGTGGTTGGCGGTGTACATGGTCGCCAGGGCAATGCTCTCGTCGCAACGCGTGAATTCCTTGCCGATGCGGTGGCTGGACGTCTTGCTGGTCGGGTGCTTTTCGGCGCCGACACAGATGCGTGCCATGGCCTGCACGGCCTCCAGCGGATACAGACCGGCGGCACTTTCCGCAGAAAGCATCACGGCGTCGGTGTAGTCGAGCACGGCGTTCGCCACGTCGGACACTTCAGCACGGGTCGGCATCGGGTTCTGGATCATCGACTCCATCATCTGGGTCGCCACGATCACGGCCTTGTTGTGGCGGCGTGCATGCAGAATGATTTTCTTCTGGATGCCCACCAGCTCGGCGTCGCCGATTTCCACGCCCAGGTCACCACGGGCCACCATCACCGCGTCGGATGCCTGGATCAGGCCGTCGAGGGTTTCGTCATCGGCCACGGCTTCGGCGCGTTCGATCTTCGCCACCAGCCAGGCGGTGCCGCCAGCTTCGTCGCGCAGTTGACGGGCGTATTCCATGTCGGCAGCGTCACGCGGGAACGATACGGCGAGGTAGTCGACCTGCATTTCGGCGGCGAGCTTGATGTCAGCCTTGTCTTTTTCGGTCAGGGCCGGTGCGGTCAGGCCACCACCGCGACGGTTGATGCCTTTGTGGTCCGACAGCGGACCGCCGATGGTCACGGTGCAGTGCAGTTCGGTGGCGGTGGCGGTATCGACACGCATCACGACGCGACCGTCGTCGAGCAGCAGCTCGTCGCCCACGCCGCAGTCCTTGACCAGATCCGGGTAATCGATGCCGACCACTTGCTGGTTGCCTTCGGTCAGCGGATGGCTGGTGGAGAAGGTGAATTGATCACCGATCTTCAGCTCGATGCGCTTGTTGGCGAATTTGGCGATACGGATTTTCGGGCCTTGCAGGTCACCCAGCAGGGCCACGAAGCGGCCATGCTTGGCAGCGAGATCACGCACCAGCTTGGCGCGAGCCTTATGCTCGTCGGGGGTGCCGTGGGAGAAGTTCAGACGGGCGACGTCCAGGCCAGCCAGAATCAGCTGTTCGAGAACTTCCGGCGAGTTACTGGCCGGGCCAAGGGTGGCAACGATTTTGGTACGACGGACGGACATGCAAAGACTCCTGAGTTCAAGCGCTGAGTGAGGCTACTATGGTCCGAAGTTGTAGTCATTGTTCGTAAGCACTACTTATTGCTTTCTTTATTGAACCTGGCAACTTTGCGCCCGGCGGCCTGAAGATTTCCGCTCGCGGGTCGATACAGCGTTCAAGACAGGAGATCCCCCATGCGATTCATGCTCATTGCCGCCCTTGCCCTCAGCGCCACGGGTTGCGTTCGTTTTGCGATGAACCATCATTTGAACAATGCCTATAGCGCCTATGACCGGGGTAATTGCGAGCAGGTGATGCTTGAATTGTCCAAGGTCGAGCGTGATAGTCGGGCGCGACCTTACGTGTGGCCGGAAGTCTCGATGATGCGCGGTCAGTGCCTGGAACGGCAGAAGATGTTTATCGATGCGGCTCAGACTTACCAATTCATTATCGCGACCTATCCGCAGAGCGAGTACGCCTACCGCGCCCGCGCCCGCCTGGAAACCCTGCAGAGCCTGGGCCACTACCCGACTCGCAGTGCGGCGGTGGTGCGCCCGACCCGGTTCTGATGTCAGTGGTCATCTGATGGCTGGCCTACCGGCGGTGGTGAGCTATAGTCGATTAGACCGGTTTTAGAGCCTGGCCTCTAAACCGAGGTAACACCTGTGATCGGCAGAGGTAAGCGGCAGCGGTTTTCGGCGACTGTCGCACCGGGATCGGGGAGAGCGGGCCGCCCGTGGCTGTCAAACCACACCAGGCAGGTCTGTTCCGAAGCATTAGTGCGGCCCTGCTTAAGGGCCTTGCATAGCGAATTCAGCATGTTCACTGACCGCCGGATCGAGCGGCATCAACTGCCGTATTTTCTGAGAGTGTTCAACAGCATCACCGACAAACCCATTGGCTTTCTGGGCAATGTGTCCGAGGACGGGCTGATGCTGATCAGTCAGTTGCCCCTGATGATCGGCGCGGACTTCGATTTGCGCCTGAAGATCCCCGCCAGCGATGGTTGCCAGCAGGTCATCGACCTGCGGGCGTGTTGCCTGTGGTGCCACGAAGACGCAACCCCTCAGCACTATGACGCCGGGTTCAGCTTGCAACGGCCGCCGCCGGAGTATGGGCAACTGGTAGAGGCGTTGAAGCAGTACTTCAGTTTTCATACGTTGCCGGCTTCGGCGTGAGGGGCAAATGATCACAGGCTGACTACCCTCAGCGTGTGTGCTTCCGTTGAAGCATCCCAGGCTTGTCAAATGCGCGCTATTGAGCGGCACCGCTTACAAGAGCCCAGCGTGTTTGGTCATGGGCGTGAGATTGTTGCGAGGAAGGTCGTTGCTCTCCAGGGCACAGTCTAACGTCAATGAACCTGGCATTAATATTTCTGGTTTGGAAATAAAAAGTCATATTGATTATTCCATTTGTGTCTTCATAACTGTCAGTTCTGACAGTAGTAAATGAATAGGCGATTGAGTTATTTTTTCTGGGCAGTCTATTAGTGTCTTTGTGGAGGTGGCAGATGAATGGTAAAGCTGATAAAGAAAATCTTGTGGTGAAATACGTGCTGGCTGATGACTTTAAAGATGGTTCATTTGTAGAACGCGGTGAAGGTGAAGCGCTTTTCGATAGTTTTTGGGAAGGTGTGGAGGTTTTAACTTATCATCATCGGCATTTAAGAGTTCCGGAGTTGACGGGGCAGGTGGAATATCAATATAAATTTGATAGTGGTCGAGTGTATGTGCGGACATTGAGGTACTTTTTGACCAGTCGGCCGAGTAATAAGTATTGGTATCGCGCCAATATTGATGTGCAACTTGAAAGTTATGGCTCACAGCGTGTGAACTCACCCGACACGATGAGCCAAAACGCGCAGTGGCATGCCTATAACGTGGGCCTGAACGTCGTTCATGACCCCGTGTTCAGAGCGGGTTTTAAAATTCGAATCGAGTATGACGGAACCAATAATGGCGTGGGTGAGCGCGATAGTTGGGGGAATGTGGTTGATTTGATTCCGCGATAAGTAAAACACCTTTAACTTCTTCGTGCTGAGTCGTCGTGCTGTCTGTTTTGTTAGTGGTCGTGCTAAACCTCTAAACGCGTCAGTGTGAAATGGCTTCTGGTCGAGGGGCGGCAGTACTTCAAAGTGTTTGATGGATTTCTTCTTGTTATTGATTTTGAAAATGCTGCCGTCAGTTTTTATTGGGGGGAGGGTTGGTGTTGTCGTTTTGTATGGGGTTGTCTTTTTTAGGTGGGTGTTGCAGATGGGCGGTTGAATTTTACATTGCGCAATTAGATGTGTTTTTTGGGGCGTTCGTTGTTGGTAAGGCGATTTATGTTTTTTGGAGCGGGAATGTTTTATTGCGCCTGATGCCACCCCCCCTACAACGTACCGTTTTTTTTCCAGTTCAGATAACGCGTTAACAAGTCCACACCCAATTCCCGGGGCAAGACATTTATTGCTGATATCCCATGAGCGTCCAGTTTCTCGTGGAGTTTGGTCCGTGCATTGAGGTAATCCATCGCCCCGCAGTAGGCCAGTGCCTCGGACAAGGTTTGCACGGGGGCTTGGCGAATGCGGTCGAGTACGTCTTCCCTCATGCTGGCGACGATCACTTGATGCTGTTTGCCCATTCGTTTGACGGCCGTGAGCAGTTCCTCATCATCTTCATCGCGCAGATTGGTCATCAACACCACCAGCGCTCGACGTTTTTGTCGGGCCAAAAGTTGGGTGATGGCGGTTTGATAGTCAGCGCTATGTTGACTGCTGTACAGGTCGTAGACCGTATTGAGCAAAGCGTTGAGTTGCCCGGTGCCTTTGACTGGGGCGAGGTAGCGAGCTTGCTCGCTCGCAAAGGTGCTGAATCCCACCGCGTCGCCCTGGCGTAGTGCGACGTAACTCAGCAGTAGGCAGGCATTGAGCGCATGGTCGAAATGCGACAGCTCGCCGTCCTGACTGCGCATGCGGCGTCCGCAGTCGAGCAGGAAGATTATCTGCTGGTCACGCTCGTCCTGATACTCCCGGGCAATCGGCGTGCGTTGGCGGGCGGTGGCCTTCCAGTCGATTTGCCGCAGGCTGTCGCCCTCGCGAAATTCGCGCAATTGATGAAACTCCTGCCCCTGGCCACGGCGTTGGTGTTGGCGTACGCCGAGCTGGCTGAGCCAGTTATCCACAGCCAGTAACCGGCCGCCGTAGAGGCGGGCGAAATCCGGATAGACACGGGTCTGGTCCGCAACGGTCAGCAGGCGTTTGTCGGACCACAAGCCCAATGGGCCAGGCAGGCTGACTTCGCAGTGTTCGAAGCTGAAGTGACCACGTTTGAGCGGGCGCAGACGATAGCCGATCAGGCTGCGTTGGCCGGGCTGAAGCTCCACCGTCAGGGGCAGGTTTTCAAAGTTCAGCCCATCCGGTACGTGGTCGAAGAGCTGGACGTTCAGTGATTGGGAAAAATCATGCTCGACCTCCAGGTTGGCTTCGCTCCATCGACCCAGCGCCAGACTGCCGGACAGGCGTCGGGTAACCCTCGGGGATGGCAGGCGTTTGACCAGCACGATGTCCAGAGCAGCCAATACCAGCAACGCCAGCAGCAACGCCCAGTTGATTCGTAGCAGGCTCGGTGCAACGTCGATTCCCAATGCCCGCACAGTGCCCAGCACGATGCCGACGGCCAGCAGCAAGGCGAGCCAGAGCAACAGCAGGCGGGTCGGTTTCACAGGCGTGGCGCCGGTACTTGATCGAGCAATTGCCGTAGCACGTGATCGACATCCAGCCCTTCGATGTCCAGCTCTGGCGAGATGCGCACCCGATGGCGCAGCACGGCCAGCGCGCAGCCCTTGATGTCGTCCGGAATCACGAACTCGCCACCGCGCAACAGGGCCCGCGCCCTGGCGCAACGCACCAGGGCTATGGAGGCTCTGGGCCCGGCGCCGAGTGTCAGTCCCGGCCAGCCGCGGGTGGTACGGGCCAGACGCACGGCGTAGTCGAGCACCTGATCATCCAGGGGCAGTTCGCTGGCGATACGTTGCAGGACCAGCACGTCTTTGGCCTGCAGGAGGGTGCGCAATGGTTGCACGTCGAGCATGTCGGCGCGGGTAGAGCGGCAGACTTGACGCACCATGTCCAGCTCCTGCCCGGCGTCCGGGTAGTCCATGCGCACCTTGAGCATGAAGCGATCCAGCTCGGCTTCCGGCAGTGGATAAGTGCCTTCCTGTTCGATGGGGTTCTGTGTGGCGAGCACCATGAAGGGCTGCGCGATCGGCAGGGCGCGACCTTCCAGGGTGACTTGCCGCTCCTGCATGGCTTCGAGCAAGGCGGCCTGGGTTTTCGCCGGGGCACGGTTGATCTCGTCGGCCAGTAACAGGTGGGTGAACAGCGGGCCTTTGCGCAGTTTGAATTGCTCGGTTTGCAGGTCGTACACCGCATGCCCGGTGACATCGCTGGGCATCAGGTCCGGGGTGAACTGAATACGGGCGAATTCACCGCCGAAGCAACGCGCCAGCGCGCGCACCAGCAAAGTCTTGCCCAGCCCCGGCACGCCTTCGAGCAATACGTGGCCGCCGGCAATCAGTGCGGTGAGAACGTCGTCGATCACGCTGCCCTGGCCGATCACGACTTTTTGCAGCTCGTTGCGTATCGCTTGGGCCAGTTGGCTGGCGCGCAGGCGTTGCTGCTCGGCATGGCCAGGTGTGCCGGGCTCGATCTGTTCACTCGTCACGACTTGCGCAGCGCTGGTGACTGTCACCTGTGGTTTATCTTCCATAAATCAGTCACTTACCTAATCTGGTTTTTTCATTTTTTGATGTGCGTAACCTGTGATTGGCTGCCAATCTGCACGATTGCAATTCCAGGGTGACCTCTCGTTTTGAGTTGTCTGAAGTGGAGGTTAGGCCATCACGGGCGCGACATCGCGAATCAGCTCAGGAAGTTATCTACCCGCTTGGTCGCTCTTGTCGGGATCGAGGGACCGGTGCGCAATGTTTCAAGGCATTTGCGCCCCTGCCACCGCCACATGAATCATGTACAGCGAAGTGTTCGCGGTAATGAATAACCGATTGCGCCGTGGCCCGCCAAACGTCAGGTTGGCGACTTTCTCCGGCAGCAGGATCTTGCCCAGCAATGTGCCACACGGCGCGAAACACTGAATGCCGTCCCCGGCGCTGGTCCAGATATTGCCCTGCACGTCGACCCGTAGCCCATCGGGAATCCCCGGCTCAATCTGCGCCAGCACCCGCGAAGCGCCAAGCCGGCAATTGTCCAGCACCGTCAGGGCACGAATGTGATGCGGTGCATCGGGGTCGTGGGTGCGCGCCGAATCGGCGACGTAGAGGGTGCTGCCGTCCGGCGAAAAAGCCAGGCCATTGGGCTGCACAAAGTCGTCGGCGACACAGCTCAACTCGCCGCTACGCGGGTCAATGCGGTAGACATTGCGACTCGCCTGCTCAGGGTCAGCCTTAAAGCCCTCGTAGTCGCTGAGGATTCCGTAGGTCGGGTCGGTGAACCAGATGCCGCCATCGCGATGCACCACGACATCGTTCGGCGAATTAAGGCGTCGTCCTTCAAAGCGCTCGGCCAGCACAGTGATCGAGCCATCCGGCTCGGTGCGGGTCACGCGGCGGGTGCCGTGCTCACAGGTGATCAAGCGCCCCTGCACATCGCGGGTGTTGCCATTGGCGAAGTTCGAGGCGTGGCGATAGACCGAGACGCCCTGCTCCGGGGTCCAGCGCAAGATGCGCTGGTTCGGAATGTCGCTCCAGAGCAGGTAGCCGCCATCGTTGAACCACACCGGACCTTCGGCCCAGCGGCATTGGTCGTACAGCCGCTCCAACTGGGTGTTGGGCAACGTCAGCGCGCGAAAGCGCGGGTCGAGGTATTCGTAAACAGGTTCGGACATGTCAGTACCCAAGATTCAAACGGAGCGAGCCGATCTGCGGCCGCTGACGGCGGTAATCACCGCGATGATGATTAACCCTGTGAGGATCATCCGTACCCCGGCGCTGGTGCCGAAGGTGTTGAGCATGCTCACCAGCAAATACAGAAACAGCGATGCGCCCCAGATCCCTGGCACGTTGGAAAAGCCCCCTGCCACCGAGGTGCCGCCGATCACCACCACGGCAATCGAGGCCAACAGGTATTCATCGCCCATGCTCAAGGACGCGCCGCCGGAGAAGCCCGCCAGCAGCAATCCGCACAAGGAGGCCAGCAACGCGCTGAGCACATAGGTGGCAAATCGCACACGCCCGATACGGCCACCCGCCAGTTCGGCGGCTCGCGGGTTCTGGCCGATGGCGATGACCCAACGCCCGTAAAGCGTGCGGTTGAGCACCACCGCCATTAGCACCGCGAGCACGACAACGCTGATCGCCAGGTACGGCACGCCCCACAGGTTGCCGGTGCAGAACTGATAGAAGATTTCCGGCGGTTGCACCCGCACGCTACGGCCGTAAGCGATGGCCATCGACTGCAACAGGAAACTGGCGGACAGGGTGGCGATGATCGGCGGAATGCGCAGCAAGCGAATCAACGCGTAATTGCTACAGCCCACCAACAGACCGCTGCAGAACACGCCCAGCACACCGAGCCAAATCAGCCCCGGATCGCCGTTCATCAACTTCATGCCGATGGCGCCGCTCAAGGCGATATTGGCCGGGATCGACAGGTCGATATTGCCGGGACCGGTTGTGATGACGAACATCTGGCCGATGCCGACGATGACGAAAAACGCCGAAAAACTCAGGGCGCCCGACAGCAGCGAACCGGCGCCCGCTCCACCGGTAAAGGCGATGGTCGCCAGCCAGATCAGCAATGCCGCCAAAAACGACCATAACCAGGGTTTGCGCGTCAGCGTGGACAACGAAGCACGAGGGTTCATAGGGGCCGGGTCTCCAGGCGATTGACGGCGGCACGCAGGGCCAGCACCAGAATCAGGATTGCGCCCTGGGCACCGATCTGCCAGTCAGGGGAAATGCGCATGAATGACAACAACGAGCCGGCCAGCACCAGGGTCAAGGCGCCCAGTACCGCGCCAATCGGTGACACCCGACCGCCGACAAATTCGCCGCCACCGAGGATCACCCCGGCAATCGACAGCAAGGTGTAGCGCAGGGCGATGGTGGCGTCCGCCGAGGTGGTCAGGCCCACCAGGAACAATCCGGCCAATACGCCGAAACTGCCGGCCAGGGCATAGAGCGAGACCTTGATGCGCAGCAGCGACCAACCGGCCTTGGCCACTGCCAGCGGGTTGCCGCCCGCCCCGCGCAACACCACGCCGAGGGGCGAACGCATGAGGAAGGCATGCACCAGCAATGCCAGTACGATGCAGACGATGATTGCGAACGGCAGCCAGGGTGTCTTGATCCGCACCAGGCTTTGCAGCCAGTGCGGCGCGCTGCCGCCGGGCGCGGGTAGCAGCAACACGGCACCGCCCATCCAGATAAACGACATGCCCAACGTCACTACGATCGACGGCAAATTGCGGGTATGGATCAACGCCCCAATCAGCGCGTACACCGCGATACAGGCCAGCAATGCGAGGCAACCGAGCAGCGGATGCTCGTTGAGCAACGTGGCCGCGACGCAGGCAACGAAACTGATGAAACTGCCCAGGGACAGGTCCAGGTCATTGACCGTGATGATCAGCATCTGCGCGATGGTTGCCAAGGCAATCGGCACCGCGAGGTTGAGCATCAGGTTCATGCCCATGTAGCTTATGGCCCGTGGCTGAATGATGAAAATCGCCACCAGCAGCAACGCCAGCGACAAGCCAGGCAAGGCGCTGCGTAGTAGCCGCGCACGATTGATCTGCGGTTTTTTCAGCGCTTGCGCGCTCAAGGAAAGGGATGGGTTCATGCCGGTTGTTCCTCGAAGGAGCAACGCAAGATCTGCTCCTCGCTCAATTCGTTGCGGGGTAGATCCAACACCACCTGACCGTCGCGAAACACATAGATGTGATCGCAGTAGTCGAGCTCTTCCAGTTCGGTGGTGTACCAGATAAAGGTCCGGCCTTTGGCGGCCTCTTGGGCGATGATCGAATACACCTCGCGTTTGGTGCCCACATCGACGCCGCGCATGGGGTCGTCCATCAGGATCAGGTCATTACGCGAGGCCAAGGCTCGGGCGAACAGGGCCTTTTGCTGGTTTCCGCCGGACAATGAAAGAATCGGGTTGTCCATGTCCGGCGTACGAATGCCCATGCGGGCCTGCCATTGCCCGGCCATGGCGCGCTCGGCTTGTGGATCGATCAAGGCGCCGCGCTTGAGGTCCGCCAGGGAACTGATGGTGATGTTTTCGGCAATCGACCACAGCGGGAAAACGCCATCGGTCTGCCGATCACCGGCCACCAGCGCCGCCCCCTGGCCGCGGGTGATGCGTTGGCGCAACACTTGAATCAGCAGTTGGCTCTGACCATGCCCGGCCAGGCCCGCCAGACCGACGATTTCACCGGTATGGGCCTTGACCGTCTGGCCATCGACCTGGCGCGCCGGCCGCTGTTCGACCACTGCGGCCTTGCCTTCACGACGGGAGACAAACGCCTGCTGCTGTACTGCCTCCTTGGCCGCGCTGCCCATGCATTCCACCAGCGAGACGTGACTGAAATCCCCCGCTGGGCGAATCTCCACGATGCGGCCATCGCGCATCACCGCAATGCGGTCGCAGGTGGCGAGCATCTCACCGAGGATATGGCTGATCAGCACCACGCTGCCGCCACCGGCCACGAAGCGCCGGACGAAACCCAGCAATTGCTCGGCCACCCGGGCGTCCAGCGAAGAGGTGGGCTCGTCGAGAATCACCAGTTCCAGGCGCTCATCCACTTGGACAAAAGCACGGGCAATCTCAACCATCTGCCGCTTGCCAATCGGCAGCTCGGCGACGATGTCGTCGGCTGCAATACCATGGCCGGGAAAAATCTCATCAAGGCTGGCGTCGATCAGCGCCTTGGCCTGTCGGCGCCAACCCCAGCCACGAATCGCTGGCGACATCAGCCGCAGGTTCTCGGCAACGCTCAGGTTCGGGCACAAAGACAGTTCCTGAAACACGCAGCGAATGCCGTGCTGGCGGGCCATCTGCACGTTGTAACTGCTGCGCACTTCATGCCTGGCCAGGTGCAACACGCCGCAATCGGCACTCAGGGTACCGGCCAGCACCTGCATCAGGGTGGATTTACCGGCGCCGTTGTGACCGATCAGGCCCAGGCATTCACCCTGGTGAATACTCAGATTGACCTCGCTCAGCGCACGCACCGCGCCGAACGACTTGCCAGTGCCCGTAAAGGTCACCAACGCAGGGTAGGGGAAAGTCATAACAGCCTCCTCGACAATGCCACGCCGCTCAGCCAAACACCGCGACGCGATGTGCGTTGGTTATTGGGCGGATGAGGTTTTCAGGCCCGCGACGTCTTCGATGCTGTAGACCTGACTGACAATCCCGCCCTTCTCAACGCCCTTGAGGGAGGATTCCAGGGTGTCCTGGGTCACGCTGAGCGCTGGCGAGAGCAAGTCGTGGGGCAGTTCTTTGCCATCCAGCAGTTGTTGGGCGACGTAGAACGCCAGGCTGGAAATGCTCGGTGCGCTGGAGATGGAGAAGGACTGGTAACCATTGGCGTCTTTCTGTTTCTTCCACCACGACAGCTCTTCCTCGCGGTTGCCGAACATGATGGTTGGGATCGGTCGCCCCGCCGCGGTAAACGCCTGGGCCACGCCGTAACCATCATCACCCTGGGCCACCACCGCGTCGATTTTCGGCAAGCTGGGCAGCACCCCGGCCACCGCTTTTTGCGCGGCGGTCTGGGACCAGTTGCCATTCACCGAACCGACCAGTTTGAGCTTGGGATGCTTCTGCGCGCCGGCCACAATTCCGGAGTGAATCAGCTCATCCACAGAGACCCCGGCCAAGCCGCGCACCTCCAGCACATTGGCACCGTCGGGGTAACGCTCGGCCAGATAGTCCATCTGGGCGATGCCGCTTTGCTTGAAGTCCATGGAGATGCGGTAGGCGCAAGGCTCGGTGACCACGCCGTCAAAGGAAACGACGATGATGCCTGCGTCACACGCCTGCTTCACTGCGCCGTTGAGGGCGGTGGGCGACGCAGCATCAATGACGATGGCGTTGTAACCCTGCAGGATCAGGTTCTGGATTTGCGCCGCTTGTTCCGTGGCTTGGTTCTCACCCGTGGTGAACGAATCGGCACCGGCGATCAACCCGTCCTTGACGGCTTTTTCCGTGGTTTGTTGCCAACTGGCAAGCATGCCCTGACGCCAGGAGTTACCCGCATAGTTGTTGGACAAGGCAATCGTTTTATCGGAGGTATCGGCCAGAGCGGCGAAGCTTGGCAGCAGAATCAGTGCACTGGACAGCAGCGCACAGCGCAATGGTTGGAATTTCATAGTGTGACCCTTGTTATTGTTGTGGGCTTTCGGCAGCAGGCGAACAACTGACCGGTGTTACTACGCATTCGGGGCCAGTCTGCACCCCCTGAGCAGGCGGTGTCTGTGGCTATAGGTGCAGACTTTCGGCGGATACACGCATGATGGCTGCGGGATCCCGCACAAAACCCGCGCGACACCGCAAACCTTCACTCGCCCGCCTGCTTGGCGTGGTGGACACACCGCACACGGCGTATGGTGAACCGGACAAAATCAGAGCCGAAACCATCGTGCTACGACCACACATTCAGGCCGAAGAAGTGCTCAAACACTTTCTCGGCATCTCCAGGGCCCTGGCTGGCTTGCTGGACTTCCAGTCGATGATCAATGCGGTCTCCGAGCAGATCCGCTTCATCCTGCCCCACGATCACCTCGACGTGAGCCTGTTGCTGCTCAATGCCGAAAACCATCTGCACACTGCCTACGAGGCCGGTGTTCATACCTCATGGAGCGGTTTTGCCAAGCAGCCGTTGCCAGTGTCGCAAAGCCCGTTGCGCATTTTGTTGCTGGGGGAAGCGCCATTCATCCTCAGTGATGACGCGATGAATGACCCGCGTTTTCAGTTTCCCGGTGCGTTCAACCGGCCGATTTTCGATGCCCAACTGCGCAGTCGATTGCATGTGCCGTTGCGGGTGCGAAACGAAGTGATCGGCGCCTTGAGCTGCTCCATGCACTCGGCCAATTACTACACCCTGGACGATGTGCACCATGCCCAACACGTCGCCGACCTGCTCGCCTCTTATCTATACGCCCTGCGCCAGACCGACCAGGCCAAGGAACTGGCCATCGCCCAGGCCCAGACCCGCGCCCGGGAAGAAGGCTTGCGCCTCGGGGCCTTGCGCCTGACCGAAGAGCTGGAAAACGAACGCCAGCGCATCGGCATGGACTTGCACGACCAGACCCTGGCCGACATGACCCGCCTGCATCGACGCCTCGCCCGCCTGCAACTGCAAGACAGCCTGAGCGGCGAGACATTGCGTCCCATCAGCCAGGCCTTGCAGGAGAGCATGCAAGAGCTGCGCTCTATCATTGATGCGGTCAAACCCACGGTGTTGCAGCTGTTCGGTTTCGAAGAAGGCCTGGAGGACTTGCTTCTGCGCAGCGTGCGCAATAGCGGGCTGGAAATTGCCACGCACCTGCGCGACAACACCTTGGGCCAAGCCAATCGCCTGGCCGAGCCGCAAAAAATCGCTTTGTTCCGCATCATTCAGGAAGCGGTCAACAATGCGATCAAACACGCTTCGCCGGACTCGATTGCCATCGACATCAGCCGCTCGCGGCGCCATCTGAACCTGACCATCATCGACGATGGCCTGGGCCTTGATTGCAGCAATCGCCTGGATACCGGCGGCATCAAAAACATGCAGATCCGCGCCCAGTTGCTGGGTGCCAAGGTGCAAATCGACCGTGGCGAACAGGGCAAGGGCACACGGGTGTGCATAAGGTTGCCCCTGGACGAATACCACCTGACTAGCGATCCGGAGATTTGATGGACGTTCTGTTAATAGAAGACGATCCGGTGCACCGCGCCTTCCTCAAAGAAGTCATAGAAGCCGCCATGCCCGAATGCTCGCGCCTGCTGGAGGCCGACGACGGCCAGATCGGCGAGCGTCTGGCCCACGAGCATCAAGTGGCGTGTGTGGTGATGGATCTGCAAATGCCCAGGCGAACTGGCGTCGAGGCGGCCAAGACGATCTGGAAGGAGCGTCCCGAGACCTCGATTCTGTTCTGGTCCAACTATGCCGATGAAGCCTATGTACGCGGCATTGCGCGCATCGTTCCGCAAGGGGCGGCCTACGGCTACATCCTCAAGACTGCGTCCGAAGAACGCCTGCGCCTGGCGCTGCGCAGCCTGTTCATCGAGCAGCAATGCGTGATCGACCGCGAGATTCGCGGCGTCCAGCAAAAGGCCCAGGACCAGTCGCTGGGCCTTACCGATGCGGAATACGAAGTGTTGCAAGACATCGCCTTGGGGCTGACCGACCGCACCATCGCCAACCGCCGCAGCCTGTCGTTGCGCAGCGTGCAGAACCGCTTGCAGCAGCTGTACGAAAAGCTTGGTATCTATCAACCGTCCCAAACCGGCGAACGCAGTTCGGCCTTCAACCTCCGGGCCCGCGCGGTGAACATTGCCCTATTGCGCAAACTGCTCAATCGCACCGCGCTGGAACAGGCCGAAGCAGAACTGCAGGAATGGCTAAAGGATCCGTTGCATGACTATTTCAATGTGTAAGTGAGGTGAGGTGAGGGGAGCACCACACTTCATGATCGTTGCAATGATCCATAGTCGCGGCTCCAGGTACTCCATCTGGCGCCCTCTGCGCTAATCAGAAACCCAATCACTTTGTCTGCTCTGACCAGTTAAAGCATTGAATAGACCCTAAAGCACCTGAGCTTCCACGTGTCTGTTTCTATTTGCACGGGAATCCAGCGCTTTTCAGGTGGCAGATCACAAGGCGTTCCTCAGGGTTTGCAGGTGAGCGACCAGGCGGCTGAATTCGCCACTGGAAAGCCGTTGTTTCGGTCGCGGGCTCATGGCCTGGCTAATAGCGTGTATGGGTTGGCCGGTCAGGTGTGCGAGCACCTGCCATTGTTCGGTGACGCCGAGTTGTTCATAACCCGGGTGGCGCCGTCGCATACGACGCAGGATGTCCTGCTGCAAGGCTTCCAACAGACGGCCCTGACCGCTGCGGCGCAGCATGAAATCGGCACTGGCATGCAAGTGCTCCTGCCATTGGCGACGAGCCTTCGCCGCCGGCTTCAGTAGCGGGCCGTGGCGCACGCCGACGTGCCAGAAACCCAGGCCGATCAGGGCGATCAGGGCAACCAGCGCCTGGGGGAAATAACGCAACAACAAGGTCCACAGGCTGTCGTGATCGGTGTTGAACAGCAGGGTCACGTCCGTGTCCGCGGTCAGGTACCAGAGCAGCCAGGCGTTGTCGTATTGCTCGATAGCGGGGGTTTTCCACAGGTCGGCGTCGGTCACCACAATGATCGAGCCCAGCCCATGGTTGAGCTGCATCATGTGCGTGGCCTTGGCGCTGTTGGCCCAGGACTGGGCGAGGTTGTTCGGGTCTTCGAGATGGAACGCGGTGTCGAAGCTGGCGTAGGCCGGCGCGTGTTCGTTTTCCAGATAGAGCTTGGTGAGTGTGGGATAGGGGTCATCGCTGATGACGGGCGGTGGGTCCTTGAGGTCTTTGCTCAAGGATTGGTGCAACTGGACCCGGTCCAGCAACAGATCGTTGCTTTGCCCGGTCTTCTCATCCCACAGCGACTGAGCGACGAACAACAGGCGCCCGCCGGCCCGGGTCCAGCTCATCAGCTGGTCAATTTGCCGGGGTGTCATGTTGTAGCGGTCGCCGAGCAACAGCAGGCTATGGTGACGTGGCTCCAGGCTGGGCAGGACATCGAAGCGGTTGGCATGGCTGACGGTCAGGCCCTGTTTGCGCAGGAAATGTTCGGCGGCCAGGTAGGGATTGGCCTGGGCTTCGGGCGAGGGTCCGTGGTCGATTTCCGCCGGATAGGGTATTGCCTTGAGGTACAGATAAATACTCAGTGCGCCCAGCAACATGGCAATGACTAAGCCAACCATTAGCCAGGCACGCCGGATCAATGGACTGCCTCCGGGCCGAACAAGCTGCGCCAGCCATCGCACAATTGCTGTCGCACATGTGCCGGTGGCGGTCGATGACCGTAGGCCATGTTCTGCCAGTGTCCTGTGAGGTTTCTGCTGTAAGCCGACAGGGCCGGTTGTTGCAATTGTTCGACACGCTCCAGAACTTGACCTTCGGTGTCGGCAGCTTTCAGCGCGATGTTGAAGTCGTGCAGCAAGTGGCTGAGCAGCGCGCGATAGAGCAATCCCAGCGCTTCCCGAGGGTGGGTCTGCCAGAGGTTTTCGGCGCTGGCGGCGATGTCGTGGGGGAGCGTGTCAGGACTCAGGTCCAGGCCGAAAGCCTGCTGCGGTAACGGTCGCGCGGCTTTTTCGCGCGGCCTCGGGCGACGGCTGAAGAAAGCCTGCAACCCGTCACGATAACGCCAGATCAACCCGCCGATGGCCGCCATCACCGTCCCCCACAACACCACTTCGATCAGCGTGGCCAATGCACTGAAGCGCTGGCTGTCAAACAGCTTCAACAGCGCTTTGAGCCACTCGGGAGTGCGGTCGTCGCTCTGGCTTTCGCGGGTCGCTTGCTCCTCGCCAAAGCGATAACGGGTTACGGTTTCCCTGTTCTTGAAGGGGGGCTGCTCGAGGATTGCCTTGATGCTGTCGCGGGACGCCTGGCTGGTCAGTGGTTGTTCCAGCAAACGCGGGCTGTCAGGTGTCATGGCTGACTCGGCTGCCCAGGCGTGCTGCGCGTTCGGCATCGACAGCATTATCGTCAGGAGCAACGCAACCGATGCACCGTTCAAACGCTTGCGGAGCTGGCGGAATACCCGTTCGATGTCCCAGGCTTCCAGCACGGTGCGCCGGTTCAGGTACAGGCTGAAACCGCAGGCAACGTAGATGGGCTCCCAAACGATCAGCACCAGGACATAGAAGGCATTGGTCAGGTGTTCCAGCCATTGCCAATCCTGAGTGCCGGCAGCAATCAGCGACTGCCAGTTCCAGTCCAGTGCAACCTGTTGTGGCAAGAGCAGGTAGAACAGCACCATCATGCCGATCCACAGCGCTGTTTCCAGATGCGCGCCTATTACCGTCAGCCACCGCGCCGCGGCGGCGTCGCGCTGTAACAACACCTGTATGCGCTGCTGTCGCGCCTCTGCGCCCAGGCCTTCGAGCTGCACCACTGGCAATAGAAAACTGCGGCTCAGGCTCAGTCTTCGCCAGGTCAGGCTGGCCAGCAATTGGGGCTGGAGCAGTCGCGGCCATTGGAAAAGTGCCTGTTTCAGTGTGGGCGTTTCACCGAACATGGCTTTGGACAGAATGAACAGCGGCAGGCGTTCGAAGGCCGGTTTCAGCCACCAGAAAAGGAATATCGCGAGAGACGGCGATGTCCAGAAGACCGCGCTGAGCAGCACGAAAACCGGCAAGGTGACGATGGCCCAACTGGTCATCAGCAGGCGCCGGTGGCGTTGGCTCAACAACACGCCGAGGTCCATGGCTTCCCAGGTCGGACGCGGACGGATCACCACGCTGGCGTCACTCAGGCGCATGGCGGCTCCGTCCGGCAAACAGCAAATACGCCGCCATCAACATCCATAGCGCCGCACCGACCAGGTATTTGATCAGGGGCGAGGGCGCCGTCATCGACGACCAGTAGGCTTCGATAAAAGCCGCAACCAGCAGAAACAGCATGACCCCGCAAATCAGTAACACGCTCTTGCGCGCCGCCACCAGCAAGGCCTCCCCACGGGGCTGGCGCCCTGGTGCAATCAATGCCCAGCCCAGTTGCAGGCCGGCGGCTCCGGCCAGGGCGATGGCCGTCAGTTCGAAGGCACCATGGCCGATCACGAATGACCAGAAGGTTTGCCCAAAGCCAATCCGGGTCAGATGCCCGGCTACCGCACCGATCATCAGGCCGTTGAAAATCAGGAAGAATGCGCTGCCCAGGCCAAACAGCAAACCGCTGGCGAAGGTCTGAAAGGCGATCCCGATGTTGTGCATGATGTAGTAGCCGAACATCGCCCAGTCATCACTGGCCGCGCGTTCCGCCAAGCGCCCCAGGTGACCGGCGTCAGGATCGTACATGCTCTGCATCTCACTCACCTGTTCGGCTGGAATCAGGCTGTAGATCAGTTCCGGGTACAGGTACACCAATAGCGCGAAGCCGATCAGACTGCCAAAAAACATCAGGCAGGCAGCCAGCACGAAACGCCATTGCTCGCGTACCAGCCGAGGGAAGTCCGCCAGGATGAAACTCAACACACGGGGGCCGAGTCGGCTGCGGTGGCGATAAAGCTGTTGATGCCCGCGCAGTGCTTGTTGCTGCAACGAGTCGATGAGAAAACTGCTGTAGCCACGCTCCCGTGCCAATGCCAAGTGCTGGCAGAGACGGCGATAATCGCTGGGGAAGTTTTCGACGCCGACGGCGTTCTTGTCCCCCTCCAGACTGTCTAGCGTACGGGAAAACTGCTCCCATTCGGCCATGTGCCGATGTTCGAAAAGACTTTGCTTCATGCCGACCCCAACAAACCACGGGCGATGCCGTTGAGCTCGGCCACCGCCTGTGGCGGCCGAATCTGCAGTGGTTGGGCGAGGATGGACGCGAGTTCGTTGACCCTGGCGGCAGAGAGTTCACTCTGGCGCTCGGCGAAGCCGATGATGGCCCTTTGCTCGGTCAGTGTCAGGGGAAATGCAGGGCGGCGGGGTTCGGCGGGCGGCAGCTGCGGCCGGCTCAGTGGTTGTTCGCGGTAGATGACCAGGGTGCCGGCGGCAATGTCACCGAGGCGTTTGAATCCGGGATGTTGCAAGCAACTGATGGCACCGAGGAAGTAACCGAACGGCAACAGGTCGACACATCGCAACAGGTTACGCAGCAACGATGCCGACCAGCCAATGGGGGTGCCGTCGTCCTGCACCACGCGCAGGCCCATCCACTGTTTGCCCGGTGAACATCCCTGGTTGAGGACTTCGAACAGCACCATATACCACCAGTTCACCGCGAAGATCAGCAGTGAGCCCAGTCCGGCGCCCAGTTTTCCGAGCATCGCCAAAACAATGAACAGCGAGCCGAGGATCAACCCGCGCAGCATCAGGTCGATGGTGAACGCCAGCGCACGGACCATCAGCCCGGCCGGGCGCAATGGCAAATCGATGCCTTCCGGCGTTTCGACTTGATACCGCGTATCCAGTGGCAGGGACAGCGTTGCTTTCCTTGGCAGTGCTGTAGTCTCGAGCATGGGCTACCTGATGATGTGGCCTGATCGGGATGGACTGTCCTACGGATGCTAGCAGCCTCGCCGGGGAATACGACACAACATGTACTGCACGTTAAACAAGCAGAGATGATTCAATGACAAGTTTGCTGGCCGGGGCGGGATATGAACGCCTAGACTTCGCCGATCTTCAGTTCAGGAATAGCCCGTGACCTCCATCTTCTGGTACGACTATGAAACGACGGGCATCAACCCCCGTTGCGATCGCCCACTGCAAATGGCGGGACTGCGTACCGACTTCGATCTCAATGAAATAGACGAGCCGGTCAATCTCTATTGTCAGCCCAGTGACGACATCCTGCCGCATCCGGCGGCCTGCGCGATCACCGGCATAACCCCGGGTCAATTGGCCGAGCATGGCCTGAGTGAAGCTGACTTCATGACCCGGGTGCATGCCCAACTCGCGGCGCCCGGTACTTGCGGTGCGGGTTACAACACCTTGCGTTTCGACGACGAAATGACTCGATACAGCCTCTATCGCAACTTTTTCGACCCGTACGCGCGGGAGTGGCAGGGGGGTAACAGTCGCTGGGATCTGATCGATGTGGTGCGCGCGGCCTATGCCTTGCGCCCCGATGGCATCGTCTGGCCGATCGATGAAGAAGGCCGGGTGACGCTCAAGCTCGAACGTTTGACCGCCGCCAATGGCATCGACCATGGCAACGCCCACGAAGCGCTGTCGGACGTTCGCGCCACCATCGCGCTGGCGCGGCTGATCCGGGAAAAGCAACCGAAGCTGTACGACTGGCTGTTTAATCTGCGCAGTAAGCAAAAGGTGTTGGATCAGATTCGATTGCTGCAGCCGATGGTGCATGTCTCCGGGCGCTTTTCCGCGGCGCGCAATTACGTCGGTGTGGTGTTGCCCCTGGCCTGGCACCCGCGTAACAAGAACGCCTTGATCGTCTGTGATCTGCAGCTGGATCCTCAGGGTCTGCTCGACCTGGACGCCGAGACATTGCGACAGCGGTTGTATACCCGTCGCGAAGATCTGGCCGAAGGTGAGTTGCCGGTTCCACTCAAGCTCATTCACATCAATAAATGCCCGGTGGTGGCGCCGATGTCGGTACTTCGCCCGGAAGATCAGCAGCGGCTGGGGCTGGATATGGCGCTTTATCAGCAGCGTGCGCTGCGGCTAAACGATGCGCAAAAAGTTTGGCAGGATAAAGTTTCGGCGATATACGCCCGCGAGGATTTCTCCGCGAGTCAGGACCCGGAACAACAGTTATACGACGGTTTTATCGGTGATCGCGATCGACGCCTGTGCGAACAAGTGCGAATGGCCGATCCGGCACAATTAGCGCAAGCGCAATGGCCGTTCGATGATGAGCGTTTGCCGGAATTATTGTTTCGATATCGCGCACGTAACTTTCCCGATACGTTGAATTTCGACGAGCAAGAACGCTGGCGATTATTCTGTCAGAAACGTTTGTCAGTGCCTGAGTGGGGCGCGCCCAATACCCTGGAAAGTTTCGTACAGACCGCAGCCCAACTGAATGTTACTGCGACACCGTTTCAAAAATCGGTGCTGAATGAATGGCAAGAATATGTCCAGGGGTTGCGTAAACGTTTGAGTCTTTGAAAACGAAAATCCCCGAAGCCTGAACTCCGGGCATAAAAAAACGCCAGCGTATGCTGGCGTTCTTTTTTCGCAGTTCATTTCGCGACAAGCACCGCGGCTTAGCCCAGCAGGGTAGCCCAGCCTTCGACCACGTCACCGCCCCACTTGGCTTTCCACTCTTTCAGAGTCTTGTGGTTGCCACCTTTGGTTTCGATGACTTCGCCGTTGTGCGGGTTTTTGTATTGTTTAACTTTGCGAGCACGCTTGGTGCCGGTAGTTTTTACTGCGCCGCCGCGTGGCGCTTTGGTTTTGGATTCTGGATCCAGCAACGCGATGATGTCGCGCAGGGACTTGGAGTATTCGCCCATCAGGGTGCGCAGTTTGCCTTCGAATTCCAGCTCGGTTTGCAGTTTGTCGTCTTGGGACAGGTTCTTCAAACGGGCTTGCAGCTCTTTGATAGCTTCTTCGGTGGCACGATATTCGTTGATCAGGGACATGATGACTACCTTATGCAGGTCATAGGATGGCAGGGAACAGTGCCGCAATAATAGTCAGGGTGTTTCATCAAGTAAACATTAAAGGGCGTTTTATTTAATTTAGTAGCGATGAAATTCGCCGCACAATGGAGGTGCGGTTAAATAGTGCGATACACCGGCGCGGATATTCACAATTGTATGCTTGTAGATGTTTAACTACGCTGCTGTTACCGCCGGTTGCCGACGGCGGCAACGGTCCTGTCGCTGACGCTCGGGCAAGGTGCTGCGTCATCAATACTGCAGTTTTGCTGCGCAATCGTTAGAATGCCCGCCTTTGCGAAGTTCTGGAGTTTCCCCTCATGCGCACTTTTCGGCTGGTGATTTCTTGCCCGGACCGCGTCGGCATCGTTGCCAAAGTCAGTAATTTTCTGGCGTCCCATAATGGCTGGATCACTGAAGCGAGTCATCACTCGGACAATCTCAGTGGCTGGTTCTTCATGCGTCACGAAATTCGTGCCGACTCGCTGCCTTTCGGTATCGAAGCCTTGCGCGAAGCCTTTGCGCCGATTGCCGAAGAATTCTCGATGGACTGGCGCATCACCGATACCGAGCAGAAGAAGCGCGTGGTCCTGATGGCCAGCCGCGAGTCCCATTGCCTGGCTGATTTGCTGCATCGCTGGCACAGCGACGAACTGGACTGTGAAATCGCCTGTGTGATTTCCAACCACGACGACCTGCGCAGCATGGTCGAATGGCACGGCATTCCTTACTACCACGTGCCGGTCAATCCACAGGACAAGGAGCCGGCGTTCGCCGAAGTCTCGCGCCTGGTCAAACAGCACGATGCCGAAGTGGTCGTACTGGCCCGCTACATGCAGATCCTGCCGCCGGAACTGTGCCGCGAATATGCGCACAAGGTCATCAACATTCACCACAGCTTCCTGCCATCGTTCGTCGGTGCCAAGCCTTACCACCAGGCTTCCCTGCGTGGTGTGAAACTGATCGGTGCGACTTGCCACTATGTGACCGAAGAGCTGGACGCCGGGCCGATCATCGAGCAGGACGTGGTGCGCGTCAGCCACAGCGACAGCATCGAAGACATGGTGCGTTTCGGTCGTGACGTCGAGAAAATGGTGCTGGCCCGCGGTCTGCGTTATCACCTGGAAGACCGGGTGCTGGTGCACGGCAATAAAACCGTGGTGTTCTGACCGTCGCCACACGACACGGTTGAAATTCGGAGGGCCTGGGCGTTCAATCGCTTCAGGCCCTCCGCCGTTTCTACACTGAGGATATGTCTATGGCCGATCCACTGGATAAAGCCACTTCCAGGGCACCCGCCACGCTGGGGGAAGGCTGTTTGAGTCGTTATGACCCGGATGACATGAGCCCGGAGGACGGCACGGAGTTTCCCGGCGCGGCCCAATTGTGGGAGCAATTGCAGGAGCCGCCCGAAAAACCGCCTAAGCCTGCTTGAAGTTCATCAGCTTCTTGAGCAAGGGTCGGCCAAGCATCAATAGAAATACCGGGCCACCCACCACCAGATAGAAGTAGTAAGTCACCGCCCGCCAGATCAGGATCGCCGCTGCTGCCGTGGATTTCCCCACCATGGGCGCCAACAGCGCCGCCGACGTCAATTCCGCCGCCCCCGCGCCCCCCGGCAACAGACTGAATTGCCCTGCACTCAATGACAGCATCTGGATCAGAAAACTCCAGGCCCACTGCAAGTCCGCGCCGAGCCCGCGCAGTGCCAGGTACAACACGCTGTAACGCAAGACCCAATGCAGGCAGGTCAGGGCAAACACCGTGATCAATGTCTGAAAGGGCAGCTTCAGGGTGTCGGTAAAGGCTGCAAGGAAATGCAGCAGCTTGCGGGCCCAGCGAACCCGGGTGCTGGCTTTGACATTGAGACGAGCCAGCAAACGGCCGGTCAGGCGAATCAGCCCGCGATGATAGCGAGCCACGACGATGCAACTGATCAATCCGCCGAACATCGAGATCGCGCTGACGGTCAGCAACCATTCCATGCGCTGGCTCAAGTGCTGGAACAGGGCATAAATCAGAATCCCGCTCAGCGCGCAGAGAAAGAACAGCAAGTCACTGAGCTGGTCCATGGCGAACACCGCGCTGCCTCTCGCTGGCCGCACGCCGTTGCGAGCCAGCAGCGCCATGATCGTCAGTGGCCCGCCGCTGCCGCCCGGCGTGGCGCAGTAGGCGAATTCGGCGGCCATCACCACCCCGAGGCTTTTGACCGGGCTCACCTTATCGCGTTGATCTCCCAGCAACAGGCGCAAACGCAGCGTATTAATCAGCCAGCACAACAGGATCATGCCGAACATGATCAACAATTCGCTCAACGGAAAACTCTGCAATCGCGACCAGGTCTCGCTTCCGCCCAATAGCCAAGGGATCAGCACCGCCGCGAGCAGGCCGAGGAACAGCAGAAAGCCGCGACTCATGCGGCACGACCCATGCGCTCGCAGTGTCGTGCCAGCCAGGCTGCCTTGGTCATCGGTACTCGACCCTCGGCGATCAGGCGCTTGAGGGTTTGCAGCCAGTAGCTTCGCGAGAACTCATGGCGCATGTCCACCGGGTGCAGGCCGAGTCGAATCACCGGTGCTTGTCGCCAGCGTTGTTCGCGTTGATCACTGACCAGCTTCGATATTCCCCGGCGCCAGGCACTGCGCGCACTCCAGACCAGTCCCGGGGCATCGATGACGGCAAAATCCGGCAGTCGATAGAGGTGTTGCGGGTCGCTGGTGTAACTCAGCGGCAATTGACGCAGGGCCTGGCGCGTCCCTTCGCTCATCAGCCACGCCGGAGCGACGAAGCCATGCAGTGGCCAACGGTAACGCTGAAACATTTCGATGCCGGCGTGCAGGCGGGTGAGGGCCGCTTCCCGGGTCAGGCTGTAGAACTCGCCTTCGTGGGTGTAGACGCGGCGCATGAACCAGTCTCGGGGATTGCTCATCATAGGTCCGTCGTCGCAATGGAAATAACCGTGCAACGCCAGCTCATCACCGCGAGCGAGTCTTCCGCTGAGCAGGCGACGGAATCCCGGATGGGCCTCCAGCTCATAGTGTTTGTGGAAGTTCGGCACCACCAGCCAGGTCATCGGCACGTTGCCCAATGCATCGACGGCTTCGACAAAGGGCTGATAATCGGCCCAGGTGTGTGGTGCGACGTCGTGCAGCACCAACAACAGGCTGGGCGGTGCGATGGGCTCAGCCATTGGCCACCCGCGGCCATTGGCTGCCGAGCACGGCGTGATAGTGACCGAGCAGGCTATTGACCACGGTGTCCCAAGAGTAATGTCGTTCGACATGGCGCCGCGCTTGTTGGCCAAGGGCGGCGCAGCCCTGATTGAACAGTTCGTGCACCGCATTGGCCATCGCTTGCGGATCGTTGGGCGTACAGAGCAAGCCGCATTGACGGGTGACAATTTCCTCAAAGGCCCCGGCCGCCGCGGCCACCACCGGAATTCCGCTGGCCATGGCTTCGAGGATCACCAGACCAAAGGTCTCCTGATCACCGGCATGCAGCAGCGCATCGGCACTGGCCATCAGGCGGGCGACTTGCGCGGCGGGGCAGAATTCGTCGACGACAGTGACATTATCCGGCACCGCAGCCGGCATCGAAGAGCCCACCAGCAGCAAGTGAAAGCGCCGGCCCAGGCGCTTCATGCACTCAAGCAGCACAGGCAGGTTTTTTTCTTTGGAACCGCGCCCGGCAAAGATCAGCAGATGGGTGTTTTCATCAATGCCCAGTTCGGCTCGCAGCCCCGGATCACGGGCGTCGGGGTGGAAGGTCTGCAAGTCGACGCCCAAAGGCTGCACGAAAACGTTCTTCACCCCCAGGCCTGTCAGTTTTTCAGCCATGACCCGACTGGGCGCCAGCACTCGGTCGAAATTGCCGTAGAGCTTCCTGACATAAGCCTCGATGTTGGGGGTGACCCAATTGCCCATCCGGTTGCTGATCAGCAGCGGCAGGTCCGAGTGATAAAAACCAATGACCGGCACGTCCAGTTGCCGTCGGGCATCCAGGGCGGCCCAGGCGGTGAGGTAAGGGTCGCCAACCTCGATCAGGTCCGGTTGCAAATCGTGCAGGACATTGCGCCAGGGCGCGAGACGGAGAGGGAAACGATAACCCTTGCCGAAGGGCAGGGCGGGCGCTGGAACGGTGTAAATGCCATCACGTTCGCTAAAAGAGGCGCCAGGAATCAACAAACTGTGGCGGATACCCGGCCGATTGCACAGGCGACGGTGTTTGGCATCCAGATAAGTGCGCACGCCACCGCTGGCGGGGGCGTAGAACATGGTTATGTCGGCTATGTGCACGATCAACATCCCTCCGGTCCGTTGCTCTCCCTTGGTTGACCTTAATGAAGAATAGTTGTTCGGTTGCGGATTTGTGGGCGAGGGCAGAGGTTACGGCGATGTTGTGGCGAGGGAGGTTGCTCCCTCGCCACAGGGGGGGATCAGACGCTAGATTCGGAAACTGCCAACCAGGTGCTGCAGTCGCGCCGCCTGCTGTTCCAGATCGGCACAGGCACGCAAGGTCGCTTGCAGGTTTTCCACACCTTCTTGATTGAGGGTGTTGATTTCGGTGATGTCGACGTTGATCGACTCGACCACGGCCGTCTGCTCTTCGGTCGCTGTGGCCACCGACTGGTTCATGCCGTCGATTTCGCCGATGCGCTGGGTCACGCTGCTCAGGCGTTCGCCCGCCAGGTTGGCGATTTCCACGCTGTCCTGGCTGTGGCGCTGGCTGTCGCTCATGGTACTGACGGATTCGCGCGCGCCGACTTGCAGCTCCTCGATCATGGTCTGTACCTGTTGCGCCGACTCCTGGGTGCGGTGAGCCAGGTTGCGAACTTCGTCGGCGACCACGGCAAACCCGCGTCCGGCTTCACCCGCTCGTGCGGCTTCGATGGCGGCGTTGAGGGCCAGCAGGTTGGTTTGCTGGGAGATGCTGGTGATCACTTCGAGAATCTGCCCGATGTTCACGGTTTTGCTGTTGAGCGACTCGATGTTGCTGCTGGAGGCGCTGAGCATGCTCGATAGCTGATTCATCGCGGCAATGCTGCGATCGACCACGTGCTGGCCGTCTTCGGCCAGGCTGCGGGCATCGCTGGCCTGGGTCGATGCTTGTGCGGCGTTGCGGGCGATCTCCTGGGCGGCGGCGCCGAGCTGATTGATGGCTGCCGCCACACTGTTGGTGCGTGAAGCCTGCTGGTCGGAGTTGTACATCGAGGAGTTCGAGGCCGCGACGACCCGCAACGCGACTTCGTTGACCTGCCCGCTGGCCGAACACACTTCGCGGATCGAACCGTGAATGCGCTCCACAAAACGGTTGAAAGCAGTGCCAAGGATGCCGAACTCATCGTGGCTCACAATGGTCAGGCGTTTGGTCAGGTCACCTTCGCCGTCGGCAATATCGGCCATGGCGCGAGTCATGACGTGCAACGGCTGGATCAGGATGCGGATCAGCATGCCCAACAGGGCGATGATGATCACCACGGCAATGACGGTGGCAACGACTGCCGAGGCGCGGAACTCGCTGAGCGTGGAAAAGGCTTTGTCCTTGTCCACGGATAAACCGATGTACCAGTTCACCGACGATAACCCTTTGATCGGGGTGAAGGTCATGATGCGGGTTTTGCCATCGACCTGGATTTCGCTCAGGTCGCTGCTGATGGCAGGGGTGTCCTGCGGGTAAAGATCCTTGAGTGATTTCATCACCATCGATTTGTCGGGGTGGACCAGGATCTTGCCGTCCGAGCTGACCAGAAAGGCGTAGCCCATGCCGCCGAAGTCCAGCGCGTTAAGCGTGTCGGCGATCACTTGCAAGCTCAAGTCGCCGCCGACGACACCGATGTTTTGTCCGTCCTTGATCACACTGTCGACGATGGAAATCACCAGTTGGCCAGAGGCCAGATCAATATACGGTTCAGTCAATGCAGGGCCATTCGCGCTTTGCGCACTCTTGTACCAGGGGCGAGCGCGCGGGTCATAGCCATCGGGCATCTTGCTGTCCGGACGGATCATGAAAGAACCATCCTTGTTGCCCAGATAGGCGCCCATGAACGTCGACGTCACGGCTTTTTGCACAAGCAGATTGGAAACGTTGGCGGTATCAGGGTTCAGTGCGGCGGTTTGCGACAGGTTTTCGATCAACAAGCTGCGACCGGCCAGCCAGGTCTGGATGTTGTTGGCAGTGACTCTGCCCATCTCCTGCAGATTATTGCCCAGATCCCTTCGAATGGCGTTGCGCTGTAAGTAGTCGTTGTACAGCGTGAATGAGGCGAAGGCAGTAATGACGACGAGCGCGGCGGCAAGCAGAATTTTATGGCTGAAACGCAGATTTTTGTTCATGACTTAGAGGTCCGCTAAGGTCTTAATGTACAGCGCGTGCTTTTATAAAGAGACGCAAAATGTGCAAGGTTCAAAGCAAGTGATATTTCCGCCGCTCCTTAGAGAAATGTCCTACCAGATTGTGTCTGTGTGCTTTGTAGTTATTTCTATCGGCCGTGTAGGACCAAAGATTAACCATGGGTGACCAAATGTCTGAGTCATTGCAAATCGTTATCGGCGCCGATCCCGCGGGGCAGCCGACCACCCAGGCCATGCGCCTGGCCAATCGCCACGGTTTGATCGCCGGCGCCACCGGGACAGGCAAGACCGTTACCTTGCAACGCATGGCCGAAGCCTTCAGTGACGCCGGTGTAGCGGTATTCGCCGCCGATATCAAAGGCGACCTGTGCGGTCTGGGCGCCGCCGGCAATCCCCAGGGCAAAATCGCCGAGCGGATCGCCGGCATGCCCTGGCTGAACCACAAGCCTCAGGCTTATCCGGTAACGCTGTGGGATGTCCACGGTCAGTCCGGTCATCCATTGCGCACGACCTTGAGCGAAATGGGGCCGCTGTTGTTGGGAAGCTTGCTCGAATTGACGGATAGCCAGCAGTCGGCGCTGTACGCCGCCTTCAAGGTCGCGGACCGCGAAGGCCTGTTGCTGCTGGACCTGAAAGACTTGAAGGCGCTGCTCAATCACCTCAAGGACAATCCGGCTTTGCTCGGCGACGACGCGGCGTTGATGACCACCGGGTCCAGTCAGGCGCTGTTGCGGCGCCTGGCGATCCTGGAACAGCAGGGCGCCGAAGCGCTGTTCGGCGAACCGGCGCTGCAACTCGAAGATATTCTGCAACCGGGTGCCGATGGGCGCGGACGTATTCATTTGCTCGATGCCAGTCGTCTGGTTCATGAAGCGCCGAAGGTTTATGCGACATTCCTGTTGTGGCTGTTGGCTGAATTGTTCGAGCAGTTGCCGGAGCGCGGCGATGCGGATAAACCGCTGCTGGCGCTGTTCTTCGACGAGGCACACCTGTTGTTCGCCGGTACGCCCAAGGCATTGCAGGATCGTCTGGAACAAGTGGTGCGGCTGATTCGCTCGAAAGGTGTCGGCGTGTATTTCGTCACCCAATCGCCGGGTGACCTGCCGGATGACGTACTGGCGCAGTTGGGTTTGCGCATCCAGCACGGCCTGCGCGCATTCACCGCCAAGGAGCAGAAATCCTTGCGGGCGGTGGCCGAGGGCTTCCGGCCGAACCCGGCGTTCGATGCCCTGTCGGTGCTGACCGAGCTCGGGATCGGCGAGGCGCTGGTCGGCACCTTGCAGGACAAGGGCACGCCGGAAATGGTCCAGCGGGTGCTGGTGGCACCACCGCAATCGCGGATCGGGCCGCTGAGTGAAGCCGAGCGTGCGGCATTGATTGCCAGCTCGCCATTGCAGGGGCGATATGACAAACCCATCGATCGCGAATCGGCTTATGAAGTGTTGATGGGGCGTAAAGGCCTGGCGCCTGAAGCTGTACCCGGCAAGCCGGCTCCGCAGGAGCCAAGCTTCACCGAACAGGCCGGCGAATTCCTCGGCACGGCGGCAGGGCAGGCGTTGAAGTCGGCGATGCGCCAGGCGGCGAACCAGTTGGGACGGCAACTGGTGCGCGGGTTGATGGGATCATTATTAGGCGGCAGCAAACGCCGCTGATTTGAGTCAGCGCGTAAAAACGGTGGGAGCGGTTTCGCTCCCACATTGGTTTTTTATCAACCCTTGGGCCTGGCGTGCGCCGCCAATCGTTCCAGCGCGGCCCGCAGGTTCGGGTCACTGATGCCGTCGGCTGTCGCCTGTATGGTGGCGGCGGCATCGTTGGACAAATCCATGGTATGCCCGGCGGCACCTTGCTGAACGGTAGGCGGCTGCACCTTGAACAGGATTCGCGTGAGGTTGGTGAACTCGTCGAACATCTGCAATTGCCGCTGCAGGCGCTTTTGTTGATAACGCAGTCGAGTGGCCCAATGACCGTCGGTGACAATCAGCAACAAACTGCCTTCGCGCCACGACGCTACATGACAATGCTCGCGGGCGGCCGGTTGCAGTTGGCTTTCCAGCAGCCGCTGCAGATGTCCAAGGCGTTGAGCGTGGCCGAGAATGGCCTTGAGCGGTTTGGCTTCGCGAAGCAGGACGGCGGGTGCTCTGGCCGTAAGAGGGCGAAATGCCATGATCAGACACCTGAAGTAACAGAGCCGCCATGGTAGCAGAAAGCACCGGATGCACCTGCCCCATTGCTTTTATGCGGGGTTTGCCCATTAAATCAACAAGTAACTTCTGTCGCCTATGGCTTGAAGTTCAGCCATTTGCCCCTATTTTAAGTGAGCCCCGTCACAGCGCTGTGCCAGCATCGTGGAATAACGCCACTTTCCTCACCATCGTTTCCGGGTAGAATGCTCGTTCGCATGCGGCCATGAGGGCTGCACGGGCGACTCACGGGGCCGCCCTCCATCCCTTTAGTGTGGAAGATCCTGCCGATATGTTTGCGCCTTTGTTAAAGAAACTTTTTGGAAGCAAGAACGAGCGTGAAGTCAAACGCATGCTCAAGACGGTGCAACTCGTCAATGCCTTCGAAGAGCAAATGGTGGCCCTTTCGGACGATCAATTGCGTGCCAAGACAGATGAGTTCAAGGCCCGCATCGCCAAAGGGGAAACCCTCGACAAGCTGCTGCCAGAAGCCTTTGCGGTCGCCCGCGAAGCCGGTAAGCGCGTCATGGGTATGCGCCACTTCGATGTCCAGCTGATCGGCGGCATGACCTTGCATGAAGGCAAGATCGCCGAGATGCGTACCGGTGAAGGCAAGACCCTGGTGGCGACACTGGGCGTTTACCTCAACGCATTGTCCGGCAAGGGCGTGCACGTTGTGACGGTGAACGACTACCTGGCTCGCCGCGACGCCAACTGGATGCGCCCGCTTTATGAATTCCTCGGCCTGACGGTCGGCGTGGTCACGCCGTTCCAGCCGCCGGAAGAGAAGCGCGCCGCCTACGCCGCCGACATTACCTACGGCACCAACAACGAATTCGGTTTCGATTACCTGCGCGACAACATGGCGTTCAGCATGGAAGAAAAATTCCAGCGCGAACTCAACTTTGCCGTGATCGACGAAGTCGACTCCATCCTCATCGACGAAGCCCGTACGCCGCTGATCATTTCCGGTCAGGCCGAGGACAGCTCCAGGCTGTACATCGAGATCAACAAGTTGATCCCGCAGCTGGAGTTGCATGTCGAGGAAGTCGAAGGCGAAGTCACCAAGGCCGGTCACTACACCGTTGACGAGAAGACCCGCCAGGTAGAGCTCAACGAAGCCGGTCACCAGTACGTCGAAGAAACCCTCACCCGCATCGGCCTTCTGGCTGAAGGCGAGAGCCTGTACTCGGCGCACAACCTGAGCCTGTTGACTCACGTATATGCCGGTCTGCGTGCGCACAAACTGTTCCATCGCAACATCGAATACATCGTGCAGGATGGCCAGGTTGTCCTGGTCGACGAACACACCGGTCGTACCATGCCGGGCCGTCGTTTGTCCGAGGGCCTGCACCAGGCCATCGAAGCCAAGGAAAACCTCAATATTCAGGCCGAAAGCCAGACCCTGGCATCGACCACGTTCCAGAACTACTTCCGTCTGTACAGCAAACTGTCCGGCATGACCGGTACGGCCGACACCGAAGCGTTCGAATTCCACCAGATCTATGGCCTCCAGGTCATGGTCATTCCACCGAACAAGCCGTTGGCCCGTAAGGATTACAACGACCTGGTGTTCCTGACCGCCGACGAGAAATACGCGGCAATCGTCGCCGACATCAAGGAAAGCATGGCTGCCGGTCGTCCGGTGCTGGTGGGTACCGCGACCATCGAAACGTCCGAGCACATGTCTAGCCTGCTCGTGAAGGAAGGCATCGAACACAAGGTTCTGAACGCCAAGTTCCACGAAAAAGAAGCCGAGATCATCGCCCAGGCCGGTCGCCCAGGCGCACTGACCATCGCCACCAACATGGCCGGTCGCGGTACCGACATCCTGTTGGGCGGCAACTGGGAAGTGGAAGTGGCTTCGCTGGAAGACCCGACCCCTGAGCAGATTGCCCAGATCAAGGCCGACTGGCAGAAGCGTCACCAGCAAGTGCTCGAGTCGGGCGGTTTGCAGGTGATCGCGTCCGAGCGTCACGAATCGCGCCGTATCGACAACCAGTTGCGTGGTCGTGCCGGTCGTCAGGGTGATGCCGGTTCCAGCCGTTTCTACCTGTCTCTGGAAGACAGCCTGATGCGCATCTTCGCCTCTGACCGGGTGAAAAACTTCATGAAAGCCCTGGGCATGCAGCCTGGCGAAGCGATTGAGCACCGCATGGTGACCAACGCCATCGAAAAGGCGCAGCGCAAGGTTGAAGGTCGCAACTTCGATATTCGCAAGCAACTGCTCGAGTTCGACGACGTCAACAACGAACAGCGTAAAGTGATCTATCACATGCGTAACACGTTGCTGGCCGCCGACAACATCGGTGAAACCATCGCCGACTTCCGCCAGGACGTGCTCAACGCCACCGTCAGCGCACACATTCCACCGCAATCGCTGCCGGAGCAGTGGGACGTGGCCGGTCTGGAAGCCGCCTTGCAGAGCGACTTCGGCGTGGCGCTGCCGATCCAGCAATGGCTCGACGAAGACGATCACCTGTACGAAGAAACCCTGCGCGAGAAGCTGATGCAGGAACTCGTGGCGGCGTATAACGAGAAAGAAGACCAGGCGGGCGCCGAGGCGCTGCGTACTTTCGAGAAGCAAATCGTTCTGCGCGTGCTGGACGACCTGTGGAAAGACCACCTGTCGACCATGGATCACCTGCGTCACGGCATCCACCTGCGTGGCTATGCCCAGAAGAACCCGAAACAGGAGTACAAGCGCGAGTCGTTCACGCTGTTCTCCGAACTGCTCGATTCGATCAAGCGCGATTCGATCCGTGTGCTGTCCCACGTTCAGGTTCGTCGCGAAGATCCGGCCGAAGAAGAAGCCCGTTTGCGTCAGGAGGCCGAAGCACTGGCGGCGCGCATGCAGTTCCTGCATGAAGAAGCACCAGGTCTGGAGCAGCCGGAAGCGTTGGGTGAAGAGGTCGATGTGGCCCTGGCCACCGCACCGGTACGCAGTGAGCAGAAGCTGGGCCGTAACGAGCTGTGCTACTGCGGTTCGGGCAAGAAATTCAAGCATTGCCACGGGCAGATTCAGTAACCCCGTTTCAAACGCTGAAATACCCGCGCCGCGACCGGCTCCTGCCGTCGCGGCGTTTTGCCATTTAAACCACCGCTCTTCCTGAAGCGGTGCACACATCATCTATAAGGAGCGCATTCATGGCTGTTGGTCTTGGTCCTTTGCCAACGTTGCACCCGGTTGCCGGTTTTGAACTCGGTATTGCCTCGGCCGGTATCAAGCGTCCGGGGCGCAAGGATGTTGTGGTCATGCGCTGTGCCGAAGGTTCGACCGTCGCCGGCGTGTTCACCCTCAACGCCTTTTGCGCGGCACCGGTGATCCTGGCCAAGCAGCGCGTGCAAGGCCCGGTACGCTACCTGTTGACCAACACCGGCAATGCCAACGCCGGTACCGGCGAACCCGGCCTTGCCGCCGCCGAGCGCACGTGCGCCAAACTGGCCGAGCTGGCGGGTGTGGATGCCAGCCTGGTGCTGCCGTACTCCACCGGTGTGATCGGCGAGCCACTGCCGGTCGAGAAAATCGAAGGCGCGCTGCAAGCCGCCCTCGACGACCTGTCGGTCAATAACTGGGAAGCTGCTGCCACCGGCATCATGACCACCGATACCCTGCCCAAGGGTGCCAGCCGTCAGTTCCAGCATGACGGCGTGACCATCACCGTCACCGGCATCAGCAAAGGCGCGGGCATGATCCGCCCGAACATGGCGACCATGCTGGGCTACATCGCCACCGACGCCAAAGTCTCCCGCGATGTGTTGCAAAACCTGTTGCTGGACGGCGCCAACAAGTCGTTCAACCGTATCACCATCGATGGCGACACTTCGACCAACGACTGCTGCATGCTGATCGCCACTGGTCAGGCAGCGCTGCCGGAAATCACCCGCGCTGAAGGTGAGTTGTTCGCCAAGTTGAAACAAGCCGTGTTCGAAGTGTGCATGGAAGTGGCCCAGGCGATCGTGCGCGACGGTGAAGGCGCGACCAAGTTTGTCACCGTTGAAGTCAACGGCGGCGGTAATCACCAGGAGTGCCTGGACGTTGGTTACACCGTGGCCCACTCGCCGCTGATCAAGACTGCATTGTTTGCTTCCGATCCGAACTGGGGTCGTATCCTCGCCGCCGTTGGCCGCGCGGGTGTACCGAATCTGGACGTGAGCAAGATCGACGTGTTCCTCGGCGACGTGTGCATCGCCAGCCGTGGCGCGCGCGCCGCGACGTATACCGAAGCCCAGGGCGCGGCGGTGATGCAGCAGGAAGAGATCACCATCCGTATCGAACTGGGACGTGGCGATTGCAGCGAAACCATCTGGACCACCGACCTGTCGCATGAGTACGTGAAGATCAACGCGGAATACCGTACTTAAGATCGCGTCGACCCCATCGCGAGCAGGCTCGCTCCCACATTGGGTTTGTGTACAACCGAATAACTGTGGGAGCTAGCCTGCTAGCGATGGCGGTCTGCCAGTCACTCGCTAGACTGGTCTGCCCCCTTCATCAAAAGGTCCCGAAAATGAGCCTGCACCTGATCATCGGCGACAAACTGTTTTCCTCCTGGTCCCTGCGCGGCGCTCTGGCGCTGGACTTGGCCGGTGCCTCCTACACCGAAGAATTGATCAAGCTCAACCAGCCGGACACCCGTGAACGTCTGCTCAAGCATTCGCCGACCGGCAAAGTACCCCTGCTGAAAACCGAACACGGCACCGTCGCCGATTCGCTGGCGATTGCCGAGTACCTGGCAGAGCAATTCCCCGATGCTGGCCTCTGGCCCAAAGACACTGCGGCCCGTGCCCAGGCGCGTTCGGCGTGCGCACAGATGCATGCCGGGTTCTTCGCCATGCGCGGCAACATGCCATTCGACCTGAGCCATGATGCACCTCTGTCGCCGGTTCCGGCCGACGTGCAGGCGGACATTGAACGCATGTCCGCGTTGTGGGCCGAGTGCCGCGCCGTCGCGACGGAAAACGGGCCGTACCTGTTTGGCCGGGCCACCCTGGCCGACGCGTTTTTTGCGCCCATCGCCGTGCGCCTGCGCACCTATCAGGTGAAGCTGTCCGCAGCTGACGAAGCCTATGTTCAAACCATCTACCAATGGCCAGCCTTCAAGGCCTGGCAGAAGGCCGGACTGGAGGAAATCAAGCGGTGAAACGAGTACACGTAGCCGCCGCCGTTATCCGTGATAGCAGCGGCAAGATTCTCATCGCTCGCCGTGCCGACACCCAGCATCAGGGGGGGCTGTGGGAATTCCCTGGTGGCAAGGTCGAGGCCGGCGAGTCCGTTGAAACGGCGCTTGGTCGCGAGCTTCACGAAGAACTGGGCATTGTCGTCGACGTCGCGCGACCGCTGATCAAGGTTCAACACGACTACCCGGACAAGCAAGTATTGCTGGATGTCTGGGAAGTCTCGGCGTTCACCGGCGAACCTCATGGTGCCGAAGGTCAGCCTTTGGCCTGGGTGACCGCCCGTGAGCTCTCGAATTACGAGTTTCCTGAGGCCAATCGGCCTATCGTCGCCGCTGCCCGTTTGCCCGAGCAATACCTGATCACCCCGGAGGATCTGGAAACCCCGGCCCTGCTGAAGGGCATCCAGAAAGCCATCGCGGGCGGCATCAAGCTGATCCAGCTGCGCGCACCGAACGGTTACGACCCCAAGTATCGTGATCTGGCTGTGGACGCGGTGGGACTGTGCGCCGGCAAGGCGCAGTTGATGATCAAGGGGCCGTTCGAATGGCTGGGAGATTTCCCTTCCGCCGGTTGGCACATTACCTCGGCACAGCTGCGCAAATACGCAGCGGCCGGTCGTCCGTTGCCTGCGTCGCGCTGGTTGGCGGCTTCCTGCCATAACGCCGAAGAACTGGCGCTGGCCGAAGAGATGGGCGTGGACTTCGTGACCCTGTCACCTGTGCAGCCGACCCTCACTCATCCGGGCGCTCAACCGCTGGGTTGGGAACAGGCCTCGACTTTGATCGAGGGCTTCAGCAAGCCAGTGTTTTTGCTGGGCGGCGTTGGGCCTGCGGAGGTTCAGAAGGCTTGGGCGGCAGGTGCCCAGGGTGTGGCGGGGATTCGGGCTTTTTGGCCTGAGGCTTGATTATGCAGTGATGCTGCCGGTCTCTTCGCGGGCAAGCCCGCTCCCACAGGTTTAGCGGTGTACACAGATTTTGTGTTCGACGCGATACTGTGGGAGCGGGCTTGCCCGCGAAGAGGGCCTAATAGGCGACGACTAAACTTCAGGTTTCGCCGCGGGCTGCCAAAGAATCTCCGCAACCCCCTGACGCCGAGCAATCACCCGCGCCATCACAAACAGCAAATCCGACAATCGATTGATGTATGCGAGCCCCACTCCGGCCAACGGTTCAATCGCGTTCAAGTGCTGGCAGCGGCGCTCGGCACTGCGAGCCAGGCTGCGGCAGACGTGAGCCTGGGCAATCAGCATCGAACCACCCGGCAGAATGAAATTCTCCAGCGGCCCCAGCTCCTCGTTCCACACATCGATCGCCGCTTCCAGGCGTTCGATTTCTGCGGCGTTCAACGCTTGATACTCCGGCATTGCCAGTTCGCCGCCAAGGTCAAACAATCGGTGCTGGCAGGGCGCCAATACCTCGATCACTTCTTTCAACCCCGGATGCTCGGCGCTTTGCGCGGCCAGTCCGGCCAGTAACACACCCACCTGACTGTTAAGCGTATCGACCTCGCCAATGGCCTCTATCCGCGGATGGTCCTTGGGCACGCGGCGGCCGTCGCCCAGACCGGTTTCGCCTTTGTCCCCGGTGCGGGTGTAAATCTTCGACAAGCGAAAGCCCATGGTTACCTCGATAGCTGATTGAGTTCTTGAGAGACGAGCGGGGTGCCCGCCAATGGTAGGCGCAGGGTGAAGCAGGTGCCTTGGCCCAGGGTCGATTGCACTTCCATCTGACCCTTATGGTTGTTGGTGATGATGAAGTACGAGACGGACAAGCCGAGACCGGTGCCCTGGCCAATTTCCTTGGTGGTGAAGAACGGCTCGAACGTGCGCTTGCGCACGCTTTCGCTCATGCCGACGCCATTGTCTTCGACCTGGATTTCAGCCCAGGGCGGATTCAGCCTGGTACGCAGGATAATCCGCCCCGGTTCGCTGTCGTCTTCACGCTGGTGAATGGCTTGGGCGGCGTTTTTCAGCAGGTTGAGCAGCACCTGCTCCAGCTCGTTGGCAGTGCCGGGCACCGGGCCCAGCGCCGGGTCGAACTGGCGAATGATTGCCTGGCCCTTGAAATCGAAACCGATCGCCAGGTCGAAGTCGTTACCAGCGATTTCAACGGCTTGATCGATCAGCGCCGGTAGATCGCAAGGGGCCATTTGTCGGGTGCTGCGGCGACTGAAACTGAGCATGTGGGTCACGATTTTTGCCGCTCGGGCGCCGGCTTGCTGAATACCGTCGAGCAGCTGCGGCACTTCACGCGCTTGCAGGTAGTCATTGACCGTCGACAGTTCGACGCCGACCTGTTCGGCCTGCTCAAGGTTCTTCGGCAAATCGGGGGACAGGCGTCGACGAATGTTCTGCACGTTATGCAGGATCGCGCCCAAAGGGTTGTTGATCTCGTGGGCCATACCGGCGGCAAGGCCACCGACAGACAGCATTTTCTCCGACTGCACCATCATTTCTTCCAGGGACAGGCGCTGGGTGATGTCGTCGATCCGGATCACCACCCCACGCCCGGCGCCGCCCATCAGTGGGTAGAAGGTCAGGGCGTAGTGCTTGGGTTCATCGTCCTTGACCCAGGTCACGCGTTCGATCTTGGCCACGGTGTGTTGTTCGACGGTTTGCTTGAGTTGTGGGAGAAACGGCTTGAGCGGTTCGAAAGCGAGAAAAATTGGCTGGTTCAAGGCTTCATCGAGGCGCGTGCCGGAGAGGGCGCTGGCTTCCTGGTTCCACTGCGTGACGTAGAGCTGCTCGTCGAGGGCGATCAGGGCCGACGGCATGGAGTCGATGATGCTGTTGAGATAATTCTGAAAGCCGGTGAGTTTCTTCTCGATCTTGCTGCGCACCTGGACTTCGAGCTCCAGTTTGCGGTTGGTGTGCCGGGTTTCTTCGGCCAGCCCCTGAGCCTGGTCATAAGCGGCCTGAGAATCATCCCGCGCCCGTTTGAGTTGCTGCTCCCGGGCCTCGATGCGCGAAAGCATGGTGTTGAATGCTTCGGCAAGACTGCCGATTTCATCGTGATTTCCACGCGAGGCGCGCAAGGCGTAGTTCTCTTCCCGCGTCACTTGCCGGGAGAGTTCTTCGAGTTCGTGGATCGGCCGGGTAATCAGGCGTTTGATTTGCCGGGCGATCACCATCCACAGCAGCACGCTGAAGATCAGAATCCCGAGACTGGCGGTCAGAGTGCCGGTATAGAACGCCATCGGCAGTTCGCTGCTGGCCACCAGCAGCAAGTGGCCGGGGTCAGTCCCGGGGCGGGGCAGGGTGATCACTTGATTGCTGCGAAACTCGGTGGCTTGCCAGGCTTCGATGTGCCGGTAACGCTCGGGCAGGTTCAGGTGGTCGCCATGTTGTAGCTGTGCCAGACGTACGCCCTTGCCGTCATAGAGAGCGGCTGCCCGCAGCGGGGAATAGCTGTTGAGTTCATTGAGCAGGCGCTCGGCGTTTTGTGGCGATTGCAAGGCATCGGCCACCAGGCTCGGGTTGGACACCAGTCGACCAATGGTCTGCAGGGCCTGCGGGGCCATGCTTTCCTGGGAAATGTAATACGCGGCGCTGATAAAGGTCAGGTTGGCGACCAGCAGGACGGTGGTCAACAGCACCAACAGGGCGGCCAGTAGTTTCTGGCCGACAGGAAGGTTTTCAAGGCGCTGGCGCAATGGCATCAGGTTTATCGCTGCAAAGGAACAAGTGGCCAGCGTAGCCGCTGCTCAGTCGCTGGGCAATCCAAGGCGTTTCAGATGGGTGACCAGACGCTGTTGCAGTTGATTGAGGTGCGGCAGGTTGAGCTTGTGCCTGTCCGACGCCTTGCAGGCGTAACCCAGCAAGTAACTGATTTCGGTTCGACGTCGGTTGTTCACGTCCTGATGCATCGAAGAGTAGTTGGCAGCGGTGGCGTGGATCACCCGTTCCACCTCTTGCTGCAGGTTCTCGGCCGCCGCCGGCTGGCCACAGCGCTCAAGCAATTCGGTCAGTTCGCCGCAAAGGGTAGCGACTTCACAGTGATGCTCCTGCAGACCGCCATTTCGGCAATCGTGCAGCACCGTCAGCGGATTGATCGCGCAGTTGAGCGCCAGTTTGCGCCACAGTCTGGTCAGAATATCGGTGCTCCACTCATGGGGAATACCAGCGGCGCTCAAGTCCTCGAGCCAGATCGGCGCGACTGGATGGCCAACATCGCCAAGCCAGGTGAATCCATGACCGGCGAACACCACACGCCAGTCGCCGTCGCGGAAGGCGCCTTCGGTGCTTGATGCATAAATGCAGCGTGCCTGTGGTACTTGTGCTGCGACGGCGTCCTGACTGCCCAGGCCGTTCTGCAGGAGAATCAGCTCTGCACCGGGGGCCAGGCGTGATGCGACTTGCGCCACGGCTTTTTCAGCGTCGTAGGCTTTGCAGGCGATCAACAGGCGATTGATCGGCTCGATACTGTCAGGAGTTTCGGCGGGCACCGGGTAGTGCTGTGCCTCTCCATGTTCGACCAGTGTCAGCCCGCCTGCCGTCTCGTAAGCCTGCAAGCGCGCGGTATCCCGCAAGATCAGCCGCACCGGCACTGCGGCCCGAGCCAGGCGCGTCGCCCACAACGTGCCAAGGCTTCCGGCACCCAGGACATGCCAGGTTGTGGACATCAGCTTTTTGCTCTGTTTAAGGCGCGCATGGAAGGCTCACAGTGAATGATGGGAAAGACCCGTTATAATCAGCGCGGATTTTTACCGCAAGCCAGGTGTGCTTCATCGGCGCGCCCATTTATTGGAGAAATTACATGCCGTCGTTCGACGTGGTATCCGAACTGGACAAACACGAAGTCACCAACGCGGTCGAAAACGCCGTCAAGGAACTCGATCGTCGTTATGACCTGAAAGGCAAAGGCAGCTTCGAGTTCAAGGAAAAGGACCTGACCGTCAACCTGACCGCCGAAGCGGATTTCCAGCTGGAAGCGATGATTGAGATCCTCAAGCTGTCGCTAGTCAAGCGCAAGATCGACGTGCAATGCCTTGAAGTCAAGGATGCCTTTGCATCGGGCAAGTTGATGAAGCAGGAAGCCGTCCTCAAGGAAGGTATCGACAAAGAGCTGGCGAAGAAAATCGTCGCTCACGTCAAAGACGCCAAACTCAAGGTCCAGGCCGCCATTCAGGGCGAGCAAGTGCGCATCACCGGCAAGAAGCGCGATGACCTGCAGGAGGCCATTGCAGTGCTGCGGGCCAAGGAATTCGGCATGCCGCTGCAGTTCAACAACTTCCGCGACTGACGTAGCAAGCGGGAACCTCTCGGCGTTTTCGGCGTCCGAGGCCCAAGCAACGGTAGAAACGATTGCCCCTGAGGGGGGCGGTCATTTCTACCGTTTATTTTTCGTGTGCCGGATGGCCGGAAATCAGGAGAAAATAGATGGATTTGAATGCTGAAGTAGACAACCTGGTCAAGGTATCCCAGGCCTGGATCCCGATGATCATGGAATACGGCAGTCGTGTGCTGCTGGCAGTGATCACCCTCGCCATTGGCTGGTGGCTGATCAACAAGGTCACGCAAAAGCTCGGCGGTCTTTTGGCCTTGCGCAATGCGGATCTGGCCCTGCAAGGGTTCATCAGTAGCCTGGCGAATATCATTCTCAAAATACTGCTGATCGTCAGTGTGGCGTCGATGATCGGTGTGGAAACCACTTCGTTCGTGGCTGCGATCGGTGCGGCGGGTCTGGCCATTGGTCTGGCACTGCAGGGCAGTCTGGCGAACTTTGCCGGTGGCGTGCTGATTCTGCTGTTCCGGCCTTTCCGAATCGGTGACTGGATTGAAGCTCAAGGTGTCGCCGGTACTGTCGACAGCATCCAGATCTTCCACACCGTGTTACGAACAGGTGACAACAAGACGATTATTGTGCCAAACGGCAATCTGTCGAACGGCATCATCACCAACACCAATCGCCAGCCTACCCGTAAAGTAGTGTTCGACGTTGGCGTGGATTACGAAGCAGACTTGCAAAAGGCCCGTCAAGTCTTGCTGGACCTGGCCAAGGATCCGCGTGTTTTGACGGACCCCGCGCCTCAGGCAGTCATTTCGACCTTGGGTGACAGTTCGATCACTGTTTCCCTGCGAGTGTGGGTCAAAACGGCAGATTATTGGGACGTAATGTTCATGTTTAATGAACAGTCCCGAGATCGATTGAAAAAGGCTGGCATCGATATTCCATTTCCACAACGGGTTGTTCGTGTGGTTCAGGAAGCGGCAGTGCAGTAACCCATACCAACTTAGTTGGTTATTTGCTCCGTTAGTGGCACTGGGCCCAAGAGGATAATTGCCTCTTGGGCTTTTTTGTGAGTTTTGATCAGTTCATTGAAAAAAAGACTGATGTTATGAAATGAAGTTGTTTGCTGGTTTTTCATGAATATGGCAGGCATAAAAAAGCCGCCCACCTGAAGAGGTGGGCGGCTTTTTACAGTACTTGCTGTGTTACACCCGGATTAGAGGATGTTCAGCGGGTACTCTACGATCAGACGAGTGTCGTACAGGTCAGGCGAGTAGCCGCTGTACGCTTGGTTCGAACGATAGTTGGCGTAACGTACGCGGAACGACAGATCTTTAGCCGGACCTTCCTGGACTACGTATTTGGACTCAAGGTTCCATTCGTATTCCTTACCTTCGCCCGCATTGGCAACGTTAATGTTGTCACCCTTCACGTAACGGGTCATGAAGCTCAGACCAGGTACGCCGTAGGTAGCCATGTTCAGGTCGTAGCGAGCCTGCCAGGACTTCTCTTCACGACCCACGAAGTCGGAGATCTGGATGGAGTTGGATACGAAGATGGTGCTGTTACCGTCAACGCCGTAGTAGTAAGCGTTGTCACCGCTGGATTGCTGGTAAGCGACGGTGAACTTGTGAGCGCCGAGGCTATAGGCAGCAGCCAGGGACCACAGGTTGTTGTCCACACCCAGGGTGCCGTCACCGATAGCGTCAACCAGGTCACCACGGCTTTCGCCTTTGGTTTTGTAACCGTTGAGGTCGAAGTTCAGGGACTGGTTTTCAGCGATTGGCAGGGTGTAGTTCAGGTTGACGTAGTACTTTTTGAAGTAGTCATCAGCATCCGACGCAGCCACGGCACCGGTGAAATTATCAGTGAAAGCGTAGCTTGCACCGAAGATATTGATGTTGGTCAGGCCTTTGCCGCCGTTGCCATTTTCATCTGGCAGACCGCCGATGCTGTCACGACCCATGCCGGTTTGTTTGCTCAGGGAAGTGAAACGACCAGCGTTCAGTTCCAGGCCCTTGATTTCTTTGGAAGTGATCAGGGTACCGGTAGCAACTTCTGGCAGCAGACGGCTGTCATCGGTAGCAAACACTGGGCTGGCAACGAACTGCTGACCGTATTTCAGTACGGTATCGGAGAGGCGGAATTTAACTGCGCCACCGAGTTTGCCTTGGGATTTTTCCGGGTTGCCATCGCTGTCGTTGGCGAACAGACCGTTACCGCGGCGACCCGAGCCACCGTCAAGTTTAACCGAGCCCATTGCCATGGCATCAAGGCCGAAACCTACAGTACCTTGAGTGAAGCCCGACTCGTAGTTGAGCAGTTGGCTAACACCGGTATCCTGACGGTAGCCGGAGGTACCAGAGGACGGGTTGCTAACACCGTTTTTGTAATCGCGGTTCATGTATTCCATACGGGTTTTCAGTTTCAGGCTTTGATCGCCGAAGAAACCCTTGGAATCGTCCTGGGAGGACGCTACTGCGAACTGCGAGGTACCAGCTGCAACAGCCAGTGCGATCATGCTCCACTTCATCACGCGCATCGTGATTTGCTCCTTTGGTTTTTAGAAGAGTACTGCCGTCCCACCTGTTTTATTATCTGGGCGGCTCTTTCTTTTTGTGTCGGCGCAAACTTATATCACGCCGACAATGTTGGCGATACTTGCGCATCTAACCTTTCAGCTTCTTTACGACCCTGTCGCAAACGGCTTGCTAGATGTCGCAAATTTACAGCCCCGATGCAACAGGACGGACAACTTTAATGCTGTTTCTGGGCTTGAGCATCGGTAAAAAGAGTCCCTGGTGAAACGTTTGAATCTCCATCGGGCTACCTGCCACTGTTTTTTTTTGGTCTCAAGGTTCCCGCTTCCAGCGGTGTCCTCATAGACGATGTGGGTGCTAATGCAACAAATGTGCACAAACCAGCTTTTTGCTGATCTTTTTTTCTGAATGCCTGCCTGGTGCGCTAAAAACCTCATAAAACCGGGGGGTTCATGCTTCCGTTATTCGTGCTTGACGCCATGGTTTGCATCGTGTTGATCGCGATGTACGGCGGCGTGACAACCAAAAACGTTACCGGTTCACCCCGTCAGTGGGTAAATGGCGGATGTCGAAGCATTCAGCGTAGACGCATTGTGCGGTTTTGGTGCAAATAATTTTATGCGCTGTACTGAATTCGTACAGTTACGCGTTTGTCACGCCCTGAACGGATAGGTATTTGCTGGTCATTTCGCTATTCGTTTCGCTGGCATCGGGTCAGTAATGGTGCGTTTCGCCATGAAATGTCTCATCTCGGGGCGCGCGTCGGCCCTTTGCAGGCTCTCGGGCGGGCTTCGGCAATGGTTGCTCGTGAAGCCAGCGACATTCGCAGGTATGCTGCCGACCAGTCGCTTGGTGCGCGATCTTTCGGGATGGGCGCTAAGCTGAAAATTGATGACCAGGCGGGAGTGCACTCAGTGTTCGCTTTAGATCCACGACTTCAACAAGACACGTTGCCGATTGGCGATTTCCCGCTATGTCGGTTGCTGTTGTCCAATGATTCGAATTATCCCTGGTTCATCCTGGTACCTCGCCGCGACGATATCAGTGAGATATTTCAGTTGGATGTCGCCGATCAGTTGCGGCTCTGGCAAGAAACCACTGCGCTGGCCGAGGTGCTCAAGGACTCGTTCGGCGCCGACAAGTTGAATGTCGCGGCCTTGGGTAACGTTGTCAGCCAGTTACACATGCATGTGATCGTGCGCAAGCGTGAGGACGCCGCCTGGCCGGCTCCGGTCTGGGGCAAGCACCCGGCCAAACCCTACAGCGCCGAGCAGGTCGAGGCGATTCGAGATCGGCTGCGTCTGGTGCTGACCAGTGATTTTTCGTTCGTGGAGGGCTGAATCATGAGCCTGGAAGATCGCATTACCGATCTGGAGAGCCAGTTGGCGTTTCAGGATGACACCATTCAGGCATTGAATGATGTGGTGGCGGCACAGCAGCGTGCGGTTGAGCGCCTGCAACTGCAAATGGCCGCATTGCTCAAGCGCCAGGAAGAAATGGCCGGCCAGTTCGAGTCGTTCGAGGAAGAGGCGCCGCCGCCACATTACTAAGGCCCAGGCGCCGGCAATAAAAAACCGCGAACAGCCTGGCTGTTCGCGGTTTTTTTATGCCTTGAATCAGCGTCGCGGCAGAGCGGCGATCACATCTTCGGCTTGCAGGCCCTTGTCACGGTTCATGACGGAGAACTCCACGCGCTGGCCTTCGACCAGGACGCGGTGGCCTTCGCCGCGAATGGCCCGGAAGTGCACGAAAATATCGTCACCGGAGTCGCGGGAAATAAAGCCGAAGCCTTTCGACGTGTTGAACCACTTGACGGTGCCGGTATCGCGGTTGCTCATGTCATAGCCAGGCGAAGTGGTGGCCGGTGACGATTTGTAAAAACTGACCGCCAGGTGCAGAACAACGGCAATCAGGGCAGCGACCAGGCTGAACAGAACGGCAGGTTGGCCGGCGATCACCGGCATCGGTGCGATCAGCGTCAGTGTTTGCAGGACAACAGCCAGAACCAGCAGGGCGCTGACCAGGTTCTGCAATTGATGGCGCGGGCCTTTGTTCCAGTAAGGGATAACAGGAGCGAGAGTAAGGTTTAGCAGGCCGAAAAAGGCCAGGTACAGTGCGTCGGGTTGTTGCAGGTAAGGTACGGCTTCGGATCGCAGGCTAGGGATGAAGGACAGCAGCAGAGCCGCTGCGCCCATTAGCAGGTGGACGATTTTCAACATTTTGATTAACTCACGTTAAGACGGATCACAAGGAAGAGCTGATCGAGCACGGTTCGCTTCAGAACAATAAGAGGCGTTGGGCACGTACCCGTTGTCAGCCTATGCGCGGCGCCCGGAAAATATAGGCGTCAGCGACACACCGCCTATTTAACAGCAAAGCCAGTAGCTACTCAAATCAGGGAGTCCAGCGGTGCATAAGCGGCGATTTTTCGTGGGGTGAAAAGGGGAGGCAGGGCTGCAGCGGGGGGAAGGGCTTGCTAGAGTGATCCTGCACCTGTCGGATGAATTTCGTCACCTCTAGGGGAAAAACATGGCAATCGATATCGGAATCAGTGAAGAGGACCGCAAGTCCATCGTCGACGGATTGTCGAGGCTGCTGTCGGACACTTACGTACTTTATTTGAAAACCCATAACTTCCATTGGAACGTCACCGGTCCCATGTTTCGGACCCTGCATTTGATGTTCGAGGAGCAATACAACGAGCTGGCACTGGCGGTCGACTTGATTGCCGAGCGAATTCGCGCACTCGGATTTCCGGCGCCTGGTGCCTATTCGGTCTATGCGCGCCTGTCTTCCATTAAAGAAGAAGAAGGTGTTCCTGCCGCCGAGGACATGATCAGGCAATTGGTCGAAGGCCAGGAAGCAGTCACACGTACGGCTCGAGGCATCTTTCCATTGCTGGAAAAAGTCAGTGACGAGCCCACGGCTGACCTGCTGACCCAGCGTATGCAGGTTCATGAGAAGACCGCGTGGATGCTGCGCTCACTGCTGGCTGAGTAACTCATTCTGTGCACGGACGACACCCGGCGGGTGTCGTCTGCGCGCTGTCTTGTCTTTTTTTCGGCAATACGCCCTGATGCTGGAATGACCCTTTACTTGGGGGCGTAGGAAAAAGCACGGAGTAGGACGCTCTCCATGATCTGCCTTCAGTTGTTGGCTTATCCTACGTGGATGGTCATAAAGTCATCTGGATATAACTTTGCCCTCGCGGTTTTATAAGCACACAAATTGCGCTTATGAAAACCCGGAATGGCAAAGGAGTGTCAACGGTATGGATTATGAGGACAGGCGAAACGAGCAGAGGTTCGGTCCGCTCACAGGCATAAGGATTGATCCATTTGTCAGCGAATTCGATATGGGGCTGGCCCGGCCCTTGTCCCGGTCGGTGCGGCTCAATGGCTTCGCCACCTGTTTGCGGCTTGAGCAGGTTTACTGGGATATCCTGGGCGATATGGCCAGGATCAACTGTTGTTCGGTCAGTGCATTGTTGTCCTACGTGGATCGCGAAGTGCATTTGCGTCATGGAGGGGTGAAGAATTTCAGCGGTCTGGTGCGTGTTGTCTGTGTCGTGCACAGTCGCAAGGAAGGGCGTTGCATGGTGATGGCCTGACTGTCTCAGTGGAACAGCGGTGTGTCGATCTGTGCAGTCTTACGGCTGCACAGGCTGCATTTAATGGATATAATCCCGCGCTTTGCCGTAAAACCGAGTGTAGACGGTAGCAATCTGATCACCGAGACAACCCTCATGCCGATGTACGATTATCAATGTGCTTCCTGTGGTCATCAGTTGGAAGCCATTCAAAAGATCAGCGACGCACCGCTGGTCGACTGCCCTGCATGCCAGGCGCCAGAGCTTAAGAAGATGCTGTCCATGCCGGGTTTCCGCCTGAGCGGTACCGGCTGGTACGAAACCGATTTCAAGACCGGTTCCAAGAAGAACCTGGCCGGCGGCGACAAAGCTGACTAGGGTCTGGACCTGAGTTGAACGACACGTGCGAGCCCTTGCATCATATGCCGACTGGTATATACGCAGGGCCTCCAACCGAATTTCGAATTACGAGAAGTGAAACCACGACCATGATGCGCAGCCATTATTGCGGCCAACTGAACGAAAGCCTGGACGGCCAGGAAATTACCCTTTGCGGATGGGTCCACCGTCGCCGTGACCACGGTGGGGTGATTTTCCTCGATATCCGTGATCGTGATGGTCTGGCCCAGGTCGTATTCGATCCGGACCGCGCTGAAACCTTCGCCGCCGCCGACCGCGTGCGCAGCGAGTATGTCGTGAAGGTCACCGGTAAGGTTCGCCTGCGTCCGGCCGGTGCTACCAACGCCAACATGGCGTCGGGCATGATCGAAGTCCTCGGCTACGAACTGGAAGTGCTGAACGAGTCGGAAACCCCGCCGTTCCCGCTGAACGAGTTCTCCGACGTTGGCGAGGAAACCCGCCTGCGCTATCGCTTCCTTGACCTGCGTCGCCCGGAAATGGCCGAGAAGCTGCGTCTGCGTTCGCGCATGACCACCAGCATTCGTCGCTACCTGGACGAAAACGGTTTCCTCGACGTCGAGACGCCGATCTTGACTCGCGCCACCCCTGAAGGCGCGCGCGACTACCTGGTGCCGAGCCGTACCCACGCCGGTTCGTTCTTCGCCCTGCCTCAATCGCCGCAGCTGTTCAAGCAACTGCTGATGGTCGCCGGCTTCGATCGTTACTACCAGATCGCCAAGTGCTTCCGCGACGAAGACCTGCGTGCCGACCGTCAGCCGGAATTCACCCAGATCGACATCGAGACCAGTTTCCTCGATGAAAAAGACATCATGGGCCTGACCGAAGGCATGATCCGCAACCTGTTCAAGGAAGTGCTGGATCTGGAGTTCGGTGAGTTCCCGCACATGACCTTCGAAGAGGCCATGCGTCGTTACGGTTCCGACAAGCCGGACCTGCGTAACCCGCTGGAACTGGTTGACGTTGCCGATCAGCTCAAGGAAGTCGATTTCAAGGTGTTCAGCGGCCCGGCCAACGATCCGAAATGCCGCATCGCAGCCCTGCGCGTTCCTGGCGGCGCCAGCATGCCGCGCAAGCAGATCGACGATTACACCAAGTTTGTCGGCATCTATGGTGCCAAGGGCCTGGCGTACATCAAGGTCAACGAGCGCGCCAAAGGTGTCGAAGGCCTGCAGTCGCCAATCGTGAAGAACATCCCTGAAGCCAACCTCAACGTGATTCTCGATCGCGTCGGTGCGGTCGACGGCGACATCGTGTTCTTCGGCGCCGACAAGTCGAAGATCGTCAGCGAAGCCCTGGGTGCTCTGCGGATCAAGCTCGGCCACGACCTGGACCTGCTGACCTGCAAGTGGGCGCCAATGTGGGTCGTCGACTTCCCGATGTTCGAAGAAAACGACGACGGCAGCTTTAGCGCCTTGCACCACCCGTTCACCGCGCCGAAGTGCACCCCGCAAGAGCTGGAGGCCAACCCGGCAGCCGCTCTGTCCCGCGCTTACGACATGGTTCTGAACGGTACCGAGCTCGGTGGTGGTTCGATTCGTATTCACCGCAAAGAGATGCAACAGTCGGTGTTCCGTCTGCTGGGGATCAACGAAGCCGAACAGGAAGAGAAATTCGGCTTCCTGCTCGACGCCCTGAAGTACGGCGCGCCGCCGCACGGTGGCCTGGCTTTCGGTCTGGACCGCCTGGTGATGCTGATGACCGGTGCCCAATCGATCCGCGAAGTGATCGCTTTCCCGAAAACCCAGAGCGCGGCGGATGTCATGACTCAGGCGCCGGGGCAGGTGGATGCCAAGGCATTGCGCGAACTGCATATTCGTCTGCGCGAAACGCCTAAGGCTGAGTAAGACTGGCCTGAAGGGCGCATCTTCGGATGCGCCTTTTCTTTATAAGGGTCGAAATTTTTTTTTGCCGGCCGACGCGACGCCGCGTGGCGGGTAATGTGTCAAAGAGAATTCGGAGCGAGTTATGGCAGGTCATTCCAAGTGGGCGAACATCAAGCACCGCAAAGAACGTCAGGATGCCAAGAGAGGCAAGATCTTCACCAAGTGGATTCGTGAGCTGACCGTCGCGGCCCGTCAGGGTGGCGGTGATCCGGGCTCCAACCCGCGTTTGCGCCTGGCCCTGGACAAGGCCCTGGGTGCGAACATGAGTCGCGACATCATTGATCGGGCCATTGCCCGAGGCACCGGTGCGGCAGACACTGACGATGTGGTCGAGTTGACCTATGAAGGTTACGGCCCGGGTGGTGTAGCGGTGATGGTCGAGTGCATGACCGACAACCGCAACCGCACGGCGGCGGCGGTACGCCATGCGTTCAGCAAGTGCGGCGGCAACCTGGGTACCGACGGTTCGGTCGCCTACCTGTTCGAGCGCAAGGGTCAGATCTCCTTCGTGCCTGGCGTTGATGAAGACGCACTGATCGAAGCGGCCATGGAGGCTGATGCCGATGACGTGGTGACCAACGAAGACGGTTCCATCGACGTGTTCACCTCATTTGCCGGTTTCTATTCCGTGCGTAACGCGCTGGAAGCGGCCGGGTTCAAGGGTGATGACGCGGAAATCGTCATGCTGCCGACCACCAGCGCCGAACTGGATCTGGAGGGCGCCGAGAAAGTCCTCAAACTGATCGACATGCTCGAAGACCTGGACGACGTACAGAACGTTTACTCCAACGCGGACATTCCAGAGTCGGTGGCCGCACAGCTCGGTTGATTTTGCCTTTGTCGGAGCGAGCCTGCTCGCGATGAGCCCGAGAGCGGCGCGCTAATTCAGTTAGCCCGCATCATCGTTGGCGCCCATCGCGAGCAAGCTCGCTCCTACAGGTTCGACACTTGGTTTTTTCCAATAGCCCGCAGGCGTTATGACTTTAATTCTAGGTATCGACCCCGGTTCGCGTATCACCGGTTATGGCGTGGTGCGCGATACCGGCCGAGGCTGCGTTTACGTGGCGTCGGGCTGCATTCGCACGGGGTCGGGCGAGTTGCATGAGCGCCTGCAAATCGTTTATCGCGGCGTTCGCGAGGTCATCCAGACCTACGGTCCGGTGACCATGGGCATCGAGAAGGTGTTCATGGCACGTAACGCCGACTCGGCTTTGAAACTCGGACAGGCTCGCGGCGCGGCCATTGTCGCTGGCGCCGAAGAAAACCTGGAAATTGCCGAATACACCGCAACCCAGGTCAAGCAAGCGGTGACCGGGACGGGCGGGGCGAACAAAGAGCAGGTGCAAATGATGGTCATGCATATGCTGAAGCTGACCAGCAAGCCGCAAATCGATGCCTCGGATGCCCTGGCCATTGCCATTTGCCATGCTCACACCCGTTCCAGCCTGTTGCCCCATGGTCTGGGCACGGCACGCAGTCGTGGCGGGCGCTTGCGTCTCTGATAGCATCAACAGTCAATTTTATGGAATAAAGGTTTTTCGCCTGTGTCGTCGGCGCAAAATCCTTGTTCTGTCAGTCGCTGGCCTCGCGCTGGCCAACGCTCAAGGATCTGTAACGTGATTGGACGCTTGCGCGGCACACTGGCTGAAAAACAGCCGCCGCATCTGATTCTCGATGTAAACGGTCTGGGGTATGAGTTGGAAGTGCCCATGACTACGCTTTATCGGCTGCCGTCGGTCGGTGAACCGCTGACGCTGCATACCCATTTGGTCGTACGCGAAGACGCGCAGTTACTCTATGGCTTCGTCGGCAAGCGCGAGCGAGACTTTTTTCGCGAGTTGATTCGTCTCAACGGGGTTGGACCGAAATTGGCGCTGGCCTTGATGTCGAGTCTGGAGGTCGACGAGTTGGTCCGTTGCGTGCAATCCCAGGACACCTCGGCGTTGACCAAGGTGCCGGGCGTGGGCAAGAAAACCGCGGAGCGCCTGCTGGTCGAACTCAAGGATCGCTTCAAGGCCTGGGAAACGGTGCCGGCGATGTTTGCCCTGGTGCCGAACCAGCCAGATGGCCCGGCTCCGGTGAACACCGCTGAAAGCGATGCGGTCAGTGCGCTGATTTCCCTGGGTTACAAGCCTCAGGAAGCCAGCAAGGCGATTTCCGCGATCAAGGAGAAAGGGTTGAGCAGTGAAGACCTGATTCGTCGTGCCCTGAAGGGAATGATCTAAGTGATTGAAGCTGATCGTCTGATCGCCGCAACGGGTGGTCCCCGTGATCGCGAGGAAGTCCAGGACCGTGCGATACGCCCTGTCAGCCTGGCCGAATACATTGGTCAGCCGACCGTTCGCGAGCAAATGGAGTTGTTCATCCAGGCGGCCCGCGGGCGTAGTGAGTCCCTGGACCACACGCTGATTTTTGGTCCGCCGGGCCTGGGTAAAACCACCCTGGCCAATATCATCGCCCAGGAAATGGGGGTTTCGATCAAGAGCACTTCGGGGCCTGTGCTGGAACGCCCGGGTGACCTCGCCGCGCTGCTGACCAATCTTGAACCCCATGACGTGCTGTTCATTGACGAAATCCATCGACTGTCGCCGATTGTCGAAGAAGTGCTGTACCCGGCCATGGAGGATTTCCAACTTGACATCATGATCGGTGAAGGACCGGCCGCGCGCTCGATCAAGCTGGATCTGCCGCCCTTCACCCTGGTCGGTGCGACCACGCGGGCGGGGATGCTGACCAACCCGTTGCGTGACCGTTTCGGGATCGTGCAGCGTCTGGAGTTCTACAGCACCGCCGACCTGGCCACGATTGTCAGTCGTTCGGCTAGCATCCTCGGTTTGCCGCTGGATCCGGAAGGCGCCTTTGAAATCGCCCGCCGTGCCCGGGGTACCCCGCGGATTGCCAATCGCTTGCTGCGTCGTGTGCGGGATTTCGCCGAAGTTCGCGCCAAGGGGCACATCACCAAGCCGATTGCCGACCTGGCATTGAACCTGCTGGATGTCGATGAGCGTGGCTTCGATCACCAGGATCGACGTCTGTTGCTGACCATGATCGAGAAGTTCGATGGCGGGCCGGTCGGGGTCGACAGCCTTGCCGCAGCCATCAGCGAGGAGCGTCACACCATTGAAGACGTACTTGAACCCTATCTGATTCAGCAGGGCTACATCATGCGCACGCCGCGGGGAAGGGTGGTGACGCGGCATGCATATCTGCATTTCGGCTTGAACATTCCGTCACGATTGGGCGAGATGCCCGTGATAGACGAGTTCCTTGATGCCGTGGACGATTAATAACCTTTGCGCGCTGATTTATTCGGGCATTGTGCTGTCCTAGGACCGTACTTTTGCAAGAAAGCCGCAGAACAATGAAAAACAGTTGTCTCGCCGGATTGGCAACCTGAGGAGTAAGCACTAGAGTATGCGCGCGCAAAACGGGCTTGAGCCTTTCGCACATCGTTGTCGCGTTTATTACGAGGACACCGATGCGGGCGGCATCGTGTATTACGTTAATTACCTCAAGTTTATGGAACGGGCTCGAACCGAGCGGCTACGAGAACTGGGTTTTGCCCAATCGCAGCTGGCAGGGGAGGACCTGTTGTTCGTCGTGCATTCCAGCGAAGCGCGTTACCACGCGCCGGCGCGACTGGACGACGAACTGTTGGTAAGCGCTGAAGTAATCGAATTGAACCGTGCCAGCCTGCGCTTTAAACAGCAGGTCAGGCGGGCTACGGATAATGTGCTGCTCTGCGAGGGGCAGTTTTTGGTGGCCTGTGTGCGCACTAACAGTTTGAAACCCCGGGCCATTCCCGAAGCTCTACGAGCGGCCTTTGCCGACGTGAGCGGCGCGGGTACACACTCAAAGCAGGAGATAAAGCGTGGAAGCTAACGTCGTCGACCATTCCTCCATGTGGAGCCTGGTCAGCAATGCCAGTGTCGTGGTGCAACTGGTAATGCTGATCCTGGTAGCCGCATCGGTGACCTCGTGGATCATGATCTTTCAGCGCAGCAATCTGATACGCGCTGGCCGACGTGCCCTGGAGAGCTTTGAAGAGCGCTTCTGGTCGGGTATCGACCTGTCCAAGCTCTACCGTCAGGCCGGCAGCAACCCGGACCCGGATTCGGGTGTCGAGCAGATCTTCCGCGCCGGTTTCAAAGAGTTCTCCCGTCTGCGTCAGCAACCAGGCGTCGATCCTGAAGCCGTCATGGAAGGCGTGGCTCGTGCCATGCGTGTAGCCATTTCCCGCGAAGAAGAAAAGCTCGAGCAGAGTCTGCCATTCCTGGCCACCGTCGGCTCCGTCAGTCCGTACATCGGTCTGTTCGGTACCGTGTGGGGCATCATGAACTCCTTCCGTGGCCTGGCGACTGCCCAGCAAGCAACGCTGGCGACTGTGGCGCCCGGTATCGCCGAAGCCCTGGTCGCCACCGCGATTGGTCTGTTCGCCGCCATCCCGGCCGTTATCGCTTACAACCGCTTCTCTGCTCGCAGCGAAACCCTGCTGAGCCGTTACTACACCTTCGCCGATGAATTCCAGGCGATCCTGCACCGCAAAGTGCACACCAGCGAAGAATAAGCAGGTAATTTCCAATGGCTTTAATCGCTCGAGCTCGACACAAGCGCAAGCCGGTCGCCGAGATGAACGTGGTGCCCTACATCGACGTGATGTTGGTACTGCTGGTCATCTTCATGGTGACCGCGCCGATGCTCAATCAGGGCGTGAAAGTTGATCTGCCCAAGGTTTCCAGTGAGGCCTTGCCGCAGGACAACAACACCCAGGTCCTGACCATTTCGATCAAGGCTGACAAGACCTATTACTGGAATCTTGGCAGCGAAGTCGATACAGAGAAGCAGCAGGACAGGGCCATGACCTTGCCTCAAATGACCGATGCGGTGACCAAGATCATTCGCGCCGGCAACGAGGGCGGCAAGCACACCCAGGTCTTCATTCGCGGTGATAAGTCCGTCGATTACGGCTCTGTCATGGGCGCCATGGGCGGATTGCAGAAAGCCGGGGTCGGTAATGTTGGCTTGATTACCGAGGCGCCCTGATGCAACAACAGCGAGAGCCGTCCGCCTCGGAAAGCTACTTCTGGCCTAGTGTCTGGGCGATTGGCTTGCACGTGCTGGTGTTCGGCATGCTGTTCGTCAGTTTTGCCATGACACCGGAACTGCCGCCGGCCAAGCCGATTGTCCAGGCGACCTTGTACCAGCTGAAATCGAAAAGTCGGGCGACCACCCAGACCAATCAGAAGATTGCCGGTGAAGCGCAGAAATCTGCGGCGCGTCAGACCGAAGTCGAACAGATGGAACAGAAGAAGGTCGAGCAGGAAGCGGTGAAGGCTGCGGAACAAAAGAAAGAAGAAGCGGCTCAAAAGGCCGAGGAAGCCAAGAAGGCCGCCGAGTCTAAGAAAGCGGAAGAGGCGAAAAAGGCTGATGAAGCCAAGAAAGCCGATGAAGCGAAGAAGACCGCCGAAGCCAAGAAGGCAGAAGAGAAACAATTGGCTGATATAGCCAAGAAGAAAGCGGAAGAAGAAGCCAAGAAGGCTGCTGAAGAAGAGGCCAAGAAAGCGGCCGCTGAAGAAGCCAAGAAGAAGATTGTCGAAGACGCGAAGAAGAAAGCCGCGGAAGACGCCAAGAAGAAAGCTGAAGCTGAAGAGGCGAAGAAGAAAGTCGCCGAAGAAGCGAAGAAGAAAGCTGCTGCCGATGCTGCGAAGAAGAAAGCGCAGGACGCGGCACGTAAATCCGCCGAGGATAAAAAGGCTCAGGCCCTGGCAGATTTGCTTTCCGACACGCCGCAGCGTCAGCAGGCCTTGGCCGATGAGCAGGGCGACGAAGTCGCCGGCAGTTTCGATGACCTGATTCGGGCTCGTGCAGCGGAAGGCTGGGCTCGTCCACCTTCGGCCCGCAAAGGCATGACGGTCGTGTTGCAAATCGGCATGTTGCCGGACGGTACGGTGACTTCGGTCAGCGTGGCCAAGTCCAGCGGTGACGGTCCATTTGACGCATCGGCTGTGGCGGCGGTGAAGAATATTGGACGTTTGACAGAAATGCAGGGAATGAAGCCGAGCGATTTCGCTCCGTATCGTTCATTCAAGATGACATTCACACCTGAGGATCTAGCCTTGTGAGAAACCTTCTTCGAGGAATGCTGGTCGTTATCTGCTGCATGGCAGGGATGGCGATGGCAGATGAGAAAAACATTCTGGTCACCAGCGGCAGCGATCGGGCTACTCCGATCGCCGTTGTGCCGTTCGGCAACCAGGGCGGCAGCGTGCTGCCGGACGACATGGCCGAAATCATCGGTAACGACCTGCGTAACTCGGGTTACTACTCGCCGATTCCCAAGCAGAACATGATCAGCCAGCCAAGCCAGGCCAGCGAAATCATCTACCGTGACTTCAAGGCGCTGGGCGCCCAGTACGTCATGGTCGGTAGCATCGTTCCTGCCGGCGGTCGCCTGCAGGTTCAATACGCACTGTTCAACGTCGCCACCGAGCAGCAAGTGCTGACCGGTAGCGTGTCGGGGGGTGTCGATCAACTGCGCGACATGGCGCACTTCATCTCCGACCAGTCGTTCGAAAAACTCACCGGTATCAAAGGTGCGTTCTCGACTCGTCTGCTGTACGTGACCGCCGAGCGTTTCTCCGAGAAGAACACTCGCTACACGCTGCAGCGTTCGGACTACGACGGTGCTCGCGCCGTGACGCTGCTGCAATCGCGTGAACCGATCCTGTCGCCGCGTTTCGCACCGGATGGCAAGCGCATCGCCTATGTATCGTTCGAGCAGAAGCGTCCACGGATCTTCATGCAGAACATCGACACCGGCCGCCGTGAGCAGATCACCAACTTCGAAGGCCTGAACGGTGCGCCAGCCTGGTCGCCAGATGGCAATCGCCTGGCATTCGTACTGTCGAAGGACGGTAACCCAGACATTTACGTGATGAACCTGGGTTCGCGTCAGATCACCCGTGTCACCAATGGTCCCGGCATCAACACCGAACCGTTCTGGGGCAAGGATGGTTCGACCATCTACTTCACTTCCGACCGGGGCGGCAAGCCGCAGATCTACAAAACCAGCGTAGGCGGTGGTGGTGCCGAGCGTGTGACCTTCATCGGTAACTACAACGCCAACCCTAAACTGTCGGCTGATGAAAAGACCCTGGTGATGATTCACCGCCAGGACGGTTTCACCAATTTCAAAGTGGCGGCTCAGGATTTGCAGCGCGGTAGCGTAAAAATCCTCACTGATAGCACTCTGGACGAGTCGCCCACTGTCGCGCCCAACGGCACCATGGTAATCTACGCCACCCGCCAGCAGGGCCGGGGAGTCTTGATGCTCGTGTCCATCAATGGACGCGTAAGGCTCCCGCTTCCTACCGCTCAAGGCGAAGTCAGAGAACCTTCCTGGTCCCCTTACCTGAACTGACGCGGCGCTATACGTTTTACTTAACACACTGGGGTTCATTAGGAGTTTCACGATGGAAATGCTGAAGTTTGGTAAATTTGCTGCGCTGGCTCTGGCCATGGCTGTAGCTGTAGGTTGCTCGTCCAAAGGCGGCGACAATGCCGGTGAAGGCGCTGTAGATCCAAACGCTGGTTACGGCGCAAACACTGGTGCAGTTGACGGCTCCCTGAGCGAAGAAGCTGCTCTGCGCGCAATCACCACTTTCTACTTCGAATACGACAGCTCGGACCTGAAGCCAGAAGCCATGCGCGCTCTGGACGTTCACGCCAAAGACCTGAAAGCAAACGGCGCTCGCGTTGTTCTGGAAGGCAACACCGACGAACGTGGTACTCGTGAGTACAACATGGCACTGGGCGAGCGTCGTGCGAAAGCCGTTCAGCGCTACCTGGTACTGCAAGGTGTTTCCCCAGCTCAGCTGGAACTGGTTTCCTACGGCGAAGAGCGTCCAGTTGCTACCGGCAACGACGAGCAGTCCTGGGCTCAAAACCGTCGCGTCGAACTGCGTAAGTAATTCGTCATGCGAACGTGCCGTCGTGCTGTAACTGTTCTGGCTCTCAGTCTCGCACCGCTTTCGGTGTGGGCTGCGGTTCCTGTGGTCGATAACAACTCCGGTTATAACAATAGCGGGAGCAGTTATCCGCCTGCAGGTTACGGTACGAACGGCGCCTATGCCGGGGGAGGGGTTTCGGCCCCTGTCTCGGCACAGGGCGAGCTGTTCAACCAACTGCAATCGATGCAGCAACAAATCGAGCGTCAGCAAGGCGCGATCGAGGTTCTGCAGAATGATGTAGCGCGCATGAAGCAGGAAAACCTGGAGCGATACCAGGACCTGGATCGGCGCATAGGAACCGGCGCTGCACCGGCCGCGACTCCTGAGAATTCTTCTACCGGTGGCAATTTGAATGCCCCCGTTGCTGCAGCTGGCGCAGGTGCGGGAGCGGCTGCCGCTCAAGCACCCGCCGCGGGTAGTGAACCGGCGGACCCGGCGAAGGAAAAGCTCTATTACGACGCAGCCTTCGACCTGATCAAGGCCAAGGATTTCGACAAGGCCAGTCAGGCTTTCGCCGCGTTCTTGCGCAAATACCCGAACAGCCAATACGCGGGTAATGCCCAGTACTGGTTGGGCGAAGTCAACCTGGCCAAAGGCGATCTGCAAGGCGCAGGTCAGGCGTTTGCCAAGGTTTCGCAGCTGTACCCGAAGCACGCCAAGGTGCCTGATTCGCTGTACAAGCTCGCTGACGTAGAGCGCCGTCTCGGTCACACCGACCGCGTCAAAGGCATTCTGCAGCAGGTGGTTTCCCAGTATCCGGGCACTTCCGCCGCTCAGCTGGCTCAACGCGATCTGCAGCGCATGTAAGCCTGCTTGACCCGTTTCGAAGAAACCCGCGCTTGTCGCGGGTTTTTTCGTTAGAATTCACCCCCTTTTTCTGAAACACGCTTTTTGGGATCTGCGCATTGCCGGGGTTCCTTGAAGTGCCTGACGGAGGCGGACAGCCTGTTTAGCTGTTACGCCCGTGGCGACTATGCAAGACACATTGAGAATTACCGAAGTTTTCTACTCGTTGCAGGGTGAAACTCGGACCGCCGGCCTGCCCACTGTTTTTGTGCGTCTGACCGGTTGCCCGTTGCGTTGCCAATACTGTGACAGTGCCTACGCCTTCACCGGCGGAACCATCCGCACGCTTGACGATATTCTTGAGCAAGTGGCTGGTTTCCGTCCGCGTTATGTTTGTGTCACTGGCGGCGAGCCTCTGGCACAACCCAATGCCATTCCATTGCTCAAGCGGTTGTGCGATGCCGGTTACGAAGTGTCACTGGAAACCAGTGGTTCTCTCGATATATCGGCGGTAGATTCCCGCGTCAGTCGCGTCGTCGACCTGAAAACGCCAGGTTCGAACGAGGCGCATCGCAACCGTTACGAGAACATTGAGCTGCTCACGCCCAACGATCAGGTGAAGTTCGTCATCTGCTCGCGGGAAGACTATGACTGGTCCGTGTCCAAATTGATCCAGTACGGTCTTGATCGGCGCGCCGGCGAAGTCCTGTTCTCGCCTAGTCACCATGACCTTAATGCTCGGGACCTGGCTGACTGGGTGGTGGCGGACAACCTGCCAGTGCGTCTGCAATTGCAGCTGCATAAATATCTTTGGAACGACGAACCGGGGCGCTGATATGACAGAACAACTGAACACTGCTGAAAAACGTGCGGTCATCCTGCTTTCCGGAGGTTTGGACTCGGCGACTGTCGTGGCCATGGCCCGCGCCGATGGCTACAGCTGCTACACCATGAGCTTCGACTATGGTCAGCGGCACCGTGCCGAATTGCACGCTGCCGAACGTGTTGCTCGTGATTTGGGTGTGGTCGAGCACAAGGTGATCGGACTGAACCTGAATGGCATTGGCGGATCGGCGCTGACCGACAGCAGCATCGACGTGCCGGAAGCGCCGAGCGAAGGCATTCCGGTGACTTACGTCCCGGCACGCAACACGGTGTTTCTCTCGCTGGCGCTGGGTTGGGCGGAAGTGCTGGGCGCGCGTGACATCTTTATCGGCGTGAACGCAGTCGACTACTCCGGTTACCCTGATTGCCGTCCCGAGTTCGTCGAAGCGTTCGAGCGCATGGCCAATCTGGCTACCAAGGCCGGCGTAGAAGGGCAGGGCTTCCGCATCCAGGCGCCACTGCAAAACCTGAGCAAGGCGCAGATCGTCCAGGCTGGCGTGAAGCTCGGTGTGGACTACAGCCTGACCGTTTCCTGCTATCAGGCCGACGATAATGGCCATGCCTGCGGTAAGTGCGACAGCTGCCGACTGCGTGCGGAAGGCTTTGCAGCGGCCGGAATCAGCGACCCGACACCTTATTTTTGAATTATTTTAAAAAAGGTGTTGAATAGTCCTTAAAAATCAGTATTATACGCGCCACCACACAGCGGGTCGTTAGCTCAGTTGGTAGAGCAGTTGGCTTTTAACCAATTGGTCGTAGGTTCGAATCCCACACGACCCACCATTTTCAAGCTGTTTTAAAAGTCTGGAAGGCCCACGAAAGTGAGGATTTCCGGATTTTTTTTTGCCCGCGATTTAGGTCCGTCCCATTCTTGGGCTGCACTGCGTGACGCAGGTCAGAATCATCTTTTGCATCCCCGGGATATTCTGTAGCCTTGCCCAGCTTCAAAACTGTCCGTGCCTGATGAATACCCACTTTCCCGGCGGTACCCCCTGAAGGGTCCGGAGCCGGGTGTATACTCGACTTTCGCGCGAATGCGCCTGCAGGTCTTGCGAACATGACGCAGATTTCCGAACGCCTTCTGGTTCAAGCCCACCTCGACGCCAAGCAGCCCAAGCCGCTGACCGCCGATGAGGAAGCCTATTACCGTGCCGCCATCGCTGCCGAGCTCAAGGCTCAGGATGCAGTGCTGGTGGCTCACTTCTATTGTGATCCGATCATTCAGGCCCTGGCTGAAGAAACCGGGGGCTGTGTCTCCGATTCGCTGGAGATGGCCCGGTTCGGCAATGCCCATCCGGCCAAGACCGTCGTGGTCGCCGGTGTGAAGTTCATGGGCGAAACCGCCAAAATCCTCAACCCGGAAAAGCGCATCCTGATGCCGACCCTGGAAGCGACTTGTTCGCTGGACCTGGGTTGCCCCGTCGACGAGTTTTCCGCGTTCTGCGATCAGCACCCCGAGCGTACGGTGGTGGTTTATGCCAACACGTCGGCAGCGGTCAAAGCCCGGGCGGATTGGGTGGTGACGTCCAGCTGCGCGCTGGAGATCGTCGAGAGCCTCATGGATAACGGCGAAACGATCATCTGGGGCCCGGACAAGCACCTGGGCACCTACATTCAGCGCCAGACCGGCGCCGACATGCTGCTTTGGGATGGTGCCTGCATCGTTCACGAGGAATTCAAATCCAAGCAGCTCGAAGACATGAAGGCGCTGTATCCCGATGCGGCGATTCTGGTGCACCCGGAATCGCCGACGTCGGTGATCGAGCTGGCGGATGCCGTTGGCTCCACCAGTCAGCTGATCGCGGCGGCGCAGAGCCTGCCGAACAAGACTCTGATTGTCGCCACTGACCGTGGCATCTTCTACAAGATGCAGCAGCTGTGTCCGGACAAGGTCTTTATCGAGGCGCCAACGGCCGGTAACGGCGCGGCGTGCCGCAGTTGTGCGCATTGCCCGTGGATGGCGATGAATACCCTTGAGCGCACGCTCAAGAGCTTGAAGGAGGGGGCGAATGAGATCTTTGTTGATCCTGCGCTGATTCCACAGGCGATCCGACCGCTGAAACGCATGCTCGATTTCACCCATGCGGCGCGAATGAAACTGGCGGGCAACGCCTGATTTTGCGACCTGGAGTCAAAAAAACGCCCCGATCCGATCGGGGCGTTTTTGCATCCGGTGGATTACTTGGTCTTCTTGGGAATCCGCACCAGCCGGGTATTGGAATACATGTCATGCCAACTGCGTTTCTGCTTGTCGAACAGCGACCAGAAAAAACCCAGGCCGACACATAGCAGCGATGCGATGGCCACCACGAAACGCAGCAAAGCCTGCCACAGGCTGATGGCTGAGCCATCGGCATTCTGCACGCGGATGCACCAGACCTGCATTCCCAGCGTCTGCCCAGACCAGGTCCAGAACTTGGCGAAAAAGCCGAACAGTACGAACAGGAGCACTGTCGACAGCAATGGATCGCCATCCAGTGCGCCGGATTCGGTGAGGGCGCGCATTTTGTCTTCGCCGATGATCGCCATTTGAATCATCTTGTAGATGCCGCTGGTGACGATCAGCAGCGCGGTACACAGCAGGAAGTCGTAGAACATCGCGGCCAGGCGACGACCCAGGCCAGCGACAGGGAAATCGCCCTGAGGAGTAAGCAGGTGTTTCGACATGGCAGGCTCTCGGCGAAAAAAGAAGCCATTTTACGGATTTGCGCGCACAAAAAAGCCCCTGATGTCAGCATCAGGGGCTTTTTCGTTACAGAAAATTAGGCTTCTGCGATGACTTCGTCAGCCTGCATGCCTTTCTGGCCTTGCACGGCGATGAAAGTCACTTTTTGGCCTTCTTTCAGGCTCTTGAAGCCGTTGCCCTGAATGGCGCGGAAATGTACGAACAGATCCGGACCGCTCTCTGGAGTGATAAAACCAAAACCTTTCTCGTCGTTAAACCACTTGACGGTACCGCTCTGACGTTGGGACATTTCTTATTTCCTTTGACGCTAAAATTGATGACAGCCTCCTTCTCATGAAAGAGTACTGGGGCTGGTTGCAGGAGAGTAAGAAGACGTCGAACGGGATGTAGCTAACTTGTAGGCTACTGCCCAGGTCACGATTCCAAGCGACCCATGCAAACACAGTGAACAAACTCTACGCCAACTACGGGAGAAAAAACAAGCCCCCGCAAAGCCCCCGGTTTTCCTCAGTTTGAGCAATTTTCCGGGCCGTTAGTGGCTGCGTTATTCGTTATGCTTGTTCAATTGTTTTCGATCGTTATAAGCAAAGTTCATAATCGAAGCTTAGATTCAAACAGTGCACTATTTTATGGCGGTTGCGTTACACATTAGTGCACTGTTAACGCAACCGCGTTACTTATAGGAACAGTCAATCAGCCGCGATAGTAGCGTTGTGGAACAAATGGCATTTTGCTTACAAGCAAAGGAACCTTTTTCCCACGAACAATCGCCCAGACCGGCGTATCGAGCGCGATATAAGCGCTGTCGAGGTAACCCATCGCCAAAGGACCGCCAAGGGTCGGCCCGAAACCGCCGCTGCAGACGCTGCCGATGATCTCGCCGGCTTCGTTGACGATCTCTGCGCCTTCGCGCACCGGGGTGCGTTCCTGCGGCAGCAGGCCGACACGTTTGCGGCCGACACCGGTCTGTTGTTGGGCGAATACCGTCTCGGCGCCGGGGAAGCCACCGGCCCGCGCGCCATCGGCACGGCGTGGCTTGGAGATGGCCCACAACAGGCTGGCTTCGATCGGAGTGGTGTCGGTGTTCATGTCGTGGCCGTACAGGCACAGGCCCGCTTCCAGGCGCAACGAGTCGCGCGCGCCAAGGCCGATGGCTTCGACTTCAGGTTCGGCCAGCAGGGCACGGGCCAGGGCTTCGGCGTTTTGTGCCGGCACGGAGATTTCGAAGCCGTCTTCACCGGTGTAGCCCGAGCGGCTGACAAAACACTCCACGCCCAAAAGCTTCACTCGAGTGAACTGCATGAATGTCATCTTCGCCACTTCCGGCGCCAGGCGTGCCAGGACCGTGACGGCCGCCGGGCCTTGCAGTGCGAGCAGCGCGCGTTCTTCGAACAGTGGCTCGATGGTGCATTGATCGCCGATGTGCTTGCGCAGGTGCGCCAGATCCTGATCTTTACAGGCGGCGTTGACCACCAGGAACAACTCGTCGTTACCCAGGTTGGCGACCATCAGGTCGTCGAGGATGCCACCGCTCTCATTGGTGAACATCGCGTAGCGCTGCATGCCCACCGGCAGGTCGATGATGTCCACTGGCACGAGGGTTTCCAGAGCCTTGGCGGCATTGGCGCCGGTCAGGCGGATCTGGCCCATGTGCGACACATCAAACAGGCCGGCCTGGTCGCGGGTGTGCTGGTGTTCTTTCATCACGCCCAGCGGGTATTGCACAGGCATGTCATAGCCCGCGAACGGAACCATGCGTGCGCCGAGCTCGATGTGCAGGGCGTGTAACGGGGTTTTCAACAGTTGTTCGGTGGACATATTCAGCTCCTGAAGAAGTGTGCAGGTGAGCGCACATCAGCACTCGATAATGTTGACCGCGAGACCGCCACGGGCGGTCTCCTTGTATTTGCTTTTCATGTCGGCGCCGGTCTGGCGCATGGTGCGAATGACCTTGTCGAGGGAGACGAAATGTTGGCCGTCACCACGCATGGCCATGCGCACGGCATTGATGGCCTTGACCGATCCCATGGCATTGCGCTCGATGCAAGGCACCTGCACCAGTCCGCCAATCGGGTCGCAAGTCAGGCCGAGGTTGTGTTCCATGCCGATTTCCGCGGCGTTTTCCACTTGCTGAACGCTGCCGCCGAGGACTTCGCAAAGCGCGCCGGCCGCCATGGAGCACGCCACGCCCACTTCACCCTGGCAACCGACTTCGGCGCCCGAGATCGAGGCGTTTTCCTTGTACAGGATGCCGATGGCCGCGGCGGTCAGCAGGAAACGCACGACCCCGTCATTGTTTGCGCCGGGAATGAAGCGCATGTAGTAATGCAGCACGGCCGGAATGATCCCGGCCGCACCGTTGGTGGGGGCCGTGACCACGCGTCCGCCGTTGGCGTTTTCTTCGTTGACGGCCAGGGCGTAGAGGTTGACCCAATCCAGCACGGAGAGTGGATCGCGCAAGGCGGACTCGGGGTTGCTGCACAATTGCCGATGCAGCGCTGCCGCACGACGTTTGACCTTCAAGCCGCCAGGCAGGATGCCTTCGTTGCGGCAACCGGCGGCGACACAGTCCTGCATCACTTGCCAGATTTTCAGCAGGCCGGCGCGGGTTTCCGCTTCCGGACGCCAGGCGCTTTCGTTGGTCAGCATCACCTCGCTGATCGACAAGCCATAGGTGGTGCAGTGGCCGAGCAGGTCCTTGGCACTTTTGAAGGGAAAGGTCAGGGGCGTGGCATCTTCAACGATGCGATCGGCACCTGCAGCGTCTTCATCGACGACAAACCCGCCGCCAACCGAGTAGTACTCGCGGCTGCGAATTTGCAGGCCTGCCGCATCGAACGCGCGGAAGATCATGCCGTTAGGGTGATAGGCCAACGGCTTGCGAATCATGGCCAGGTGTTCTTTCTCGTTGAACGCAATGCTGTGTTCGCCGAGCAGGTTCAAGCGTCCGTTGCCGCGAATCTCTTGCAGGCGGGCGGCGACGGTTTCGGTGTTTACAGTATCCGGGTGTTCGCCCTCCAGGCCGAGCAACACAGCCTTGTCGCTGCCGTGGCCCTTGCCGGTGGCACCCAGCGAACCGTAGAGCTCGACCTTGACACAGGTCGTTGTTGTCAGCAGTCCATCACGGCGCAAGCCTTCGGCGAAACGCGCGGCGGCACGCATCGGGCCAACGGTATGGGAGCTGGAAGGGCCGATGCCAATCTTGAACAGGTCGAACACGCTTAACGACATGGTTGTTCTCCGGTTTCTTGTTATAGGCGCGCGCCAGCGCGCGAGCGCTAAGCGGCAAGCAACAAGCTGCAAGTTAAAGCCGATCGGCTCTTTCTTGCAGCTTGAGGCTTGCCGCTAGAGGCTGCTTTTCTTAAGCGTAGCTTTCGATCGACGGGCAGGCGCAAACCAGGTTGCGGTCACCGAAGACGTTGTCGACCCGACCGACCGGTGGCCAGTATTTGCCTTCGATCAGCGACGCTACCGGATAAACCGCCTGCTCCCGGCTATACGGATGCGACCACTCGCCCACCAGCTCCGCCGCAGTGTGCGGGGCGTTTTTCAGCGGGTTGTCGTCCTTGTCCAGGGTGCCGTTTTCCACCGCGCGGATTTCTTCGCGGATGCGGATCATGGCGTCGCAGAAACGGTCCAGTTCTTCTTTGGATTCGCTTTCGGTCGGCTCGATCATCAACGTGCCGGCCACCGGGAACGACATGGTCGGGGCGTGGAAACCGAAGTCGATCAGGCGCTTGGCCACGTCGTCGACGCTGATGCCGCTGCTGTCTTTCAGCGGACGCAGGTCGAGGATGCACTCGTGGGCCACCAGGCCGTTGCTGCCGGTGTAGAGCACCGGGTAGTGCTCTTCGAGGCGACGGGAAATGTAGTTGGCGTTGAGGATCGCCAGTTGCGAGGCGCGCTTGAGGCCGGCGCCGCCCATCATGCGGATGTACATCCAGGTGATCGGCAGGATGCTCGCGCTGCCGAATGGCGCGGCGCACACCGCGCCTTGCTTGCGGTCCATCTGCGCGTGACCTGGCAGGAACGGCGCCAGGTGCGATTTCACACCGATCGGGCCGACGCCCGGGCCGCCACCGCCGTGGGGAATGCAGAAGGTCTTGTGCAGGTTCAGGTGCGAGACGTCGCCGCCGAACTTGCCCGGCGCGCAGAGGCCGACCATGGCGTTCATGTTGGCGCCGTCGATGTACACCTGGCCGCCGTTGTCATGAATGATGCCGCAGATTTCGCGGATGCCTTCCTCGAACACACCGTGGGTCGACGGGTAGGTGATCATCAGCGCGGCGAGGTGTTCGCGGTGCTCGATGGCCTTGGTGCGCAGGTCTTCGATGTCGACGTTGCCACGGGCATCGCAGGCGGTGACCACCACGCGCATGCCGGCCATGTTGGCGGTGGCCGGGTTGGTGCCGTGGGCCGACGACGGGATCAGGCAGATGTCGCGGCGGTCTTCGCCACGGCTCTGGTGGTAGGCACGAATGGCCAGCAGGCCGGCGTATTCACCCTGGGAACCGGCGTTCGGCTGCAGGGAGATCGCGTCGTAACCGGTGGCGGCGCAGAGCATCGCTTCCAGTTCGTCGGTCAGTTGCTGGTAGCCGGCGCTTTGCTCGGCCGGGGCGAACGGGTGCAGCGCGCCGAACTCGGCCCAGGTCACCGGGATCATTTCGCTGGCGGCGTTGAGTTTCATGGTGCACGAGCCCAGCGGGATCATGGTGCGATCGAGCGCCAGGTCCTTGTCCGCCAGTTTGCGCAGGTAGCGCATCAGCTCGGTTTCCGAGTGATAGCGGTTGAACACCGGGTGGCTGAGGATCGGCGACTGACGCACCAGCGCGGCCGGGAGGGTCGCTTGAGTCGAAGCGGCGAGGGCGGCGAAGTCCGGCAGGGTTTGGCCGTTGGACAGCAAGGCCCACAGGGTTTCGACGTCGGCCTGGGTGCTGGTTTCGTCGAGGGACAGGCCCAGACGCTCGGAGTCGACTACACGCAGGTTGATCTGCCGGGCACGCGCCTGATCGTGCAGCGCGGTGGTTTGCGCGCCGGTGGCCAGGGTCAGCGTGTCGAAGAAGTGTTCCTGCTCAACGTTCAGGCCCAAAGCGCTCAAGCCCTTGGCCAGAATCGCGGTCAGCTGATGCACGCGGTTGGCAATCTGCGTCAGGCCTTTCGGGCCGTGGTAGACGGCGTACATGCTGGCGATGTTGGCCAGCAGCACCTGCGCGGTGCAGATGTTGGACGTGGCCTTCTCGCGACGGATGTGTTGCTCGCGGGTTTGCATCGCCAGGCGCAAGGCCGGCTTGCCGAAACGGTCCACCGAGACACCGACCAGACGGCCCGGCATGTCGCGCTTGAACGCATCCTTGGTGGAGAAGTACGCCGCGTGCGGGCCACCGAAGCCCAGCGGCACGCCGAAGCGTTGGGCGCTGCCGATGGCCACGTCGGCGCCGAATTCGCCCGGCGGGGTCAGCAGGGTCAGGGCCAGCAGGTCGGCGGCCACGGCCACCAGGGCGTTGGCGGCGTGGAAACGTTCGGTCAATGCGCGGTAGTCGAACACATCACCGTTGCTCGCCGGGTACTGCAGCAGGGCGCCGAAGAACGGCGTCACGTCGCTCAGCTCGCGTTCGTCGCCGACCACCACCTCGATGCCCAGCGGCTCGGCACGGGTGCGCAGCACGTCGAGGGTCTGCGGGTGGCAATGCACGGAGGCGAAGAACTGGTGGCTGCCCTTGTTCTTGCTCAGGCGCTTGCAGAAAGTCATGGCTTCGGCGGCGGCGGTGGCTTCGTCGAGCAGCGAGGCGTTGGCGATCGGCAGGCCGGTGAGGTCGCTGATCAGGGTCTGGAAGTTCAGCAGCGCTTCGAGGCGACCCTGGGAAATTTCCGGCTGGTACGGGGTGTAGGCGGTGTACCAGGCCGGGTTTTCCAGCAGGTTGCGCAGGATCGGCGACGGCGTGTGCGTGCCGTAGTAACCCTGGCCAATGTAGGTCTTGAACAGCTGGTTCTTGGCCGCGATGCCTTTGATCAGCGCCAGGGCGTCGGCTTCGCTCAGGCCGTCTTCCAGGCCGAGCACGCTGGTGCCCTTGATGCTGTCGGGAATGACGCTGGCGCTCAGGGCTTCGAGGGAATCGAAGCCGAGGCTGTTGAGCATCGCTTGCTCGTCGCCGGCGCGCGGGCCGATGTGGCGGGCGATGAATTCGTTGGCGGTTGTCAGGCTTACTTGAGTCATGTCAGCGCTCCTCAGGCTTCGGCGTTGGCTTTGATCAGACGGTCATAGGCGTCCTGATCCAGCAGTTGGGCAACAGCCGAGGCGTCATTTGGCTTGAAGCGGAAGAACCAGCCTTCACCCAGCGGATCTTCGTTGACCAGCTCAGGGCTGCTGTCCAGCGCAGGGTTCACTTCCAGCACTTCACCGTCCAGTGGCATGTACACGCCGCTGGCGGCTTTGACCGATTCCACGGTGGCGGCTTCAGCGCCTTTGTCGTAGGACTGCAGCTCAGGCAGTTGTACGAAAACCACGTCGCCCAATGCGTCCTGCGCGAAAACGGTGATGCCGACAGTAACCGTGCCGTCAGCTTCGGTGCGCAGCCATTCGTGATCTTCAGTAAAACGCAACTCGCTCATGGAAACTCCTAAGGGGGCCAGACTCGTCTGGTGGACGCGATTGAATGCTTGGGCAATGCCCTGGTTTATGAAGGGTTACTAAGCAAAAACGCGGCCAATGTTAATTTCTTGTTATTAATCAATTATTTATGGGTATTTCGAGAGGCGCGGACAATGTGGTCTGTAGCGAAATCGCTACGGCGGGGCGCAAAGAAAAAAGCCTAAGGGGATCAAAGCCTTGCAGGGCGCTGGCTGGGGGTGTGTGTAGCGATATCGTTACGCTGTAGCGCTTTCAGTACAGATGAAGGTCGCTTTTAGAGTGATTTTTTGCTGGACACGAAACCCGTGGGAGCGAGCCCGCTCCCACGGGGATCTGCGGTGATTCAGGCGCTGGCGGCGTCAGGGCTTGTTGGGAATGCCGTATTTGCGCAAACGGTGGGCAATCGCGGTGTGGGAGGTTTGCAGGCGACTGGCCAATTGCCGGGTCGAGGGGTAACTGACGTAGAGTTTTTCCAGCAGGTCTTTTTCGAACGCCTCCATCGCCTGTTCCAGGCTGTCGACTTCATGGTCGCTTTGGCGCGCCACCGACGTGCCGGCGATGTCGAGATCGCCGATGTCCACCAGGCTGCTTTCGCATATGGCGGCGGCGCGGAAGATCACGTTTTGCAGTTGCCTGACGTTGCCAGGCCAGCGATTACCCAGCAGTGCCGGGTAAGTGCCCGGTGCCAGGCGACAGACCGGACGCTGGATCTGTGCGCATGCCTGCTGCATGAAATAGCGGGCCAGCAGCAGAATGTCCTGGCCGCGCTCGCGCAGGGGCGGGACTTCGACATTGAGCACATTGAGTCGATAGAACAGGTCTTCACGGAACAGGCCTTCGCTGACCATTTTTTCCAGGTCGCGGTGGGTCGCACTGAGGATCCGCACGTTGACCTTCACCTCCCTATCACCGCCGACCCGCCGGAAACTGCCGTCGTTGAGGAAGCGCAGCAACTTGGCTTGCAGGTACGGCGACATCTCACCGATTTCGTCAAGAAACACCGTGCCCTGGTTCGCCAGCTCCATCAAACCCGGTTTGCCGCCCCGTTGCGCCCCGGTAAACGCGCCGGGGGCATAGCCGAACAGTTCGCTTTCGGCGAGGTTCTCCGGCAATGCAGCACAGTTCAATGCCAGAAACGGAGCGTTGTGTCGCGCACTGATGGCGTGGCAAGCCCGGGCCACCAATTCCTTGCCGGTGCCGGTTTCGCCCTGGATCAGCAGCGGCGCATCGAGGACCGCCACCCGTTGTGCGCGAACCTTGAGCGTACGAATCGCCGGCGATTCGCCCAGCAGCGCATCGAAGCCCTCGGCATGATCGTGATGCAGTGCCGACAGGCGTTCGCCAATGCGGTTCGGTTGATACAGGGTCAGCAGCGCGCCAGCGTCAGTGATGGGCGTGGCGTCCAGCAGTAATGTCTGCCCGTTGACGGTAATTTCCCGCAGAGGCAACCGGAAACCGGATTCGAGCAATGTATCGAGCAGGGCCGGGTCGCCAAACAGGTCGGCGACGCTTTCACCGGCCGGCTCACGACCGTACAGGGCAATCAGGGCCGGGTTGGCCAGCAGCACCTTGCCGGCACTGTCCAGCGCCAGCACCGGATCGGTCATGGCCGCGAGCAGTGCGTCGAGCTGCAAGTGCCGACGCTGGCCGGGCAGGATGTCGACCACCGTCACCGCTTGCACCCCACGCACGCTGAACAGCGCATCACGCAGCTCTTCAAGGACTTGCGCGCTCAGGGTCGGGGCGTCGATGTAAACGTTGGGCGGCACCATTTCCACCGCATCCAGATTGAGATTGCGCCCACCGAGCAAGGCCAGGACTTCCTGGGTGATACCGACGCGGTCGATGAAGCTGACGTGGATACGCATGGGACGCTAATGAATTCTGGACGGCGAGGGGGGGCAAGTATGCCTTGGCGCGGGCCAATGGTGAAATCCCGCGCACAATTTATGGGTAATGACAAACCTGGTGCGAGCCTGCTCGTGAAGGCTATCTGACCGTCACCACCACTGCGCGCGGTGGGAACCCAATTCAGAGGCCGCGATCGTCCACTGCAGGGGTGTACCGGTGATCTTCAATGGAACCTGCAGCCGATGCGCCGGGCCCCAGGTGGTCTGCTCGAGCACAAGCCCCTGATCGCCTTCATCCTCTGCGCGCAATAACGCGTCGGTCCCGGGTCCATTGTCGATCAGCAACTTCGCCGTGCGCGCCAGTGACAGCCGCGCCGATCCACCATGGCCGTTGCTCAAGCGTTCAGCCAACAGCTTGATCACACCGGCCGCCATCAGGTAGCCGGTGGCGTGATCCAGCGCTTGCAGCGGTAAAGGTGTCGGCTTGTCCGCGCACTTCCAGCGCATGCCGGCCTCGGCAATGCCGCTGCTCATTTGCACCAGGCTGTCGAAGCCTCGACGGTTTTGCCACGGGCCGCTCCAGCCGTAGGCGTTCAGGCAGACATCGATCAGGCCGGGGGCGAATTTTTGCCGTTCGGCGATGCCATATCCCAGCCCTTCGAGCGCATCGGCGCGATAGCCGTGGAGCAGAATATCGGCATTCTTGAGCAGGTTTTCGAACACGCTGCGATCAGCCTTGTCGTGCAGATCGAGGCGCGCACAACGTTTGCCCAAGGTCACTTCCGGCACCACGCCGGGCTCGTTCCAGGTCGGCGGATCGATACGCAAGACGTCGGCGCCGAGGCCGGCCAGAAAACGGCTGGCAACAGGGCCGGCGAGCACACGGGTCAAGTCCAGCACTTTGATCCCGGCCAAGGGCTGTGCCACCGAACCTTGCCACGGTTTGCCCTCGTGATTGCCGTGACGGTCGAACTGGATCAGCGGTTCTGCATTGACTGCCATGCCTTGCGGGTGAGACTGCCACTGCGCCCACGTACGCATTTCGGCGGCGCAACCTCCGGCATCGACCACCGCTTGCTCCAGGTCGCCCTTGGCCCATTGCGCCACTTTGCTTGCCATCGCGGATCGATCGGCACAGGCGCCAAGCACGGTTTCGGCAGCGGCGCGGTGATGGGGAGCATTGGTGTGCAGGCGAATCCAGCCGTCCCGGGTGGCATAGTCACCGGCGATGGGGTCCCACAGCGGCGGCACACTCCAGCCCACCGGGCGGATCGAGGAGGAGAACCAGAACGAGGCTAAGCGGCGATCGACTTCAACTTCGGGCAAGCGGCCGGTTTGCTGATGCAGCAGCTCACTGATGGCTTGGCCGGCGGCGGCGATGCTGGCGCACGCCAGGTCCGTGACGGCAAAGGCCGAGGGCAGGGCGCCGCTGGCGGTGAATGAAACCTGGGTGCGGGGCAAGCCGAGTGCGGCTTGAATGGACGTGAGTAGATCAGTCATCGAAGGCCCTCCGGAGCGAGAACCCGAGCATAGAACAAACGGGGGGCTGGCCGGATGAAATCCTGTGGGAGCGAGCAAGCTCGCTCCCACAGGGGGCTCTTATACGCGGAACTGATCCATCAGTTTCATCTGGTGGGTGGTCAGGTTGTTCAGCTGGCTGCTGATCTGCGCCGATTCATTGGCCTGCCCGGTCAAGGTTTCGGTGACGGTGCGGATCGCCGAAACGTTGCGATTGACCTCTTCGGCCACAGCGCTTTGCTGTTCGGCGGCGCTGGCGATCTGCAGGTTCATGTCGCTGATCACGGTGACCGCGTCGCTGATCTTGCTCAGGGCCTGCACGGCTTGCTGGATCTGCCCGGCATTGCTGTGGGCCTGGGTCTGGCTCGAATGCATGGTGGCGACCACACCGCGGGTGCCGCTCTGGATACGCTCGATCACCAGGCGAATTTCCTCCACCGAATCCTGGGTGCGTTTGGCCAGGTTGCGCACCTCATCGGCGACGACGGCAAAACCGCGACCGCTTTCGCCGGCCCGGGCGGCTTCAATCGCGGCGTTGAGCGCCAGCAGGTTGGTTTGTTCGGCGATGCTGCGGATCACTTCCAGCACCGATCCGATTTGGTCGCTGTTCACCGCCAGGGCTTCCACTTCAGTCACGGCCTTGCTGACTTCGTCGGCCAGTTGATTGATGTCGCGGGTGCTGCGCTCGATGATCTGCATGCCTTCGCGGGCTGATTGGTCGGCGCCCTTGGCCGCATTCGCCGCGTTCGATGCGCTGTTGGCAACGTCGTGGGCCGTGGCGCTCATTTCGTTGGAGGCAGTGGCGACCTGGTCGACTTCGCGGAACTGCACCAGCATGCCTTCACTGGTCTGGCGGGCGATTTCCGCAGACTGGTCTGCAGTGCCGCGAGCATCGGTAATGCTCTGCTTGATCTGCGCGATGGTCGGTTGCAGCTTGTCGAGGAAGCGGTTGAACCAGCTGACCAGTTCGCCCAGTTCATCTTTCTTGCTGTAGTGCAGGCGTTGGGTCAGGTCGCCGTCGCCGCTGGCAATCGCCTTGAGCATCTCGGCCACGCTATTGATCGGCCGGGTGACACCCGAAGCCGTCAGCCAGATCAACAGCAAGCCAATCAGGCCGGCAATGATCGCCACGCCAACGGCTTTGATCGTGCCGCTTTGCTGGGCCTCATCGAGCACCGCTTGCAGCTTCACCGAGTCGGCCAGCAACACTTGTTTGGGCAAATCGATCACCACGCCCCAGGCCTTGGCGTCAGGGATCGGGCTGACCGGGTAAACCGCACGGATCAGGTCGCCTTGCTGGAGAATTTTCGGAGCGCCACCGCTGAGCAATTGCAGAATGTCCTTGCCGTCGGCGCCCAGGGTGTCGTCGATGCTTTTGCCGACTTTGGCGGCATCGGTGCTGTAGGCAGCCATCACGCCAGTACCGGAAACGATCAGCATGTGCCCGGCGCTGTTGAACAGATCGCGCTGGGAGTCGACAGCCGCTGCTTGCAGGGTGTTGAGGGCGATGTCGATGCCCACCACACCGATGGATTTGCCATCTACCAGCAGTGGTACGGAAACGGTGGTCATTAACACCTCTTTGCCACCAATGGTATCGGCGTACGGGTCGAGCAGGCAGGCGCGCTTGCTGTCCCGGGGGCAGGTGTACCAGATGTTATACGGCGTGCCGCTGAGGGTCAGGGTGGTCTTGTTCATGTCCGTTTCGAGCAAGACCGTGTTGAGCGATTCTCCCCCGGCACGGCTCCAGTAGGTGGCAAAACGTCCGGCTTCGTTGGACTGGTGAGCGGCGTCATTGGCGAACTCGCTGTCCTTGCCGTCCAGGCCGTTGGGTTCGAACGCGATCCAGATCCCCAGCACTTTGCTGTTGCGCTCGAACGCGGTTTTCAGGCTCTGGTTCAGTTCTTCACGCAGGGCGCCGGGCTCCAGGGAGCGCTTGGCGGCCAGGTTGCGCATGTCCTTGACCTGATCGGCCAGGGCGGTCACCACCGTCAGGGTCTCGCCAAATGCCTTCTGCACCCGCACCGCTTGCTCGGCAGCCTTGGCCTGCAGCAAATCCTGCACGCTGTTGGTGAGCATCTGGCTGCTGGAGGAGCTGACCAGCGCATTGTTCTGATCGGTCTGGTAGACGTTCATGCCCTCGATCAGCGCGACCACGCCTAGCAGGCACAGACCAGAGAGCAGGACAATTTTCAGGCGGATGGACAGTGAGTCGAACATAGGGCGAACTCGCGAATGGATGAGGTGTTGGCTATGAGTCCGGGCCGACTCGATTCGCCAAATCCATTCAGCGCATTCAATCCACATCGGCGAGGGGTGGTCATTGCATGAGGGCGATGCCGACGAACGGTAGCTGTTAAACGTTTGCGCGGGAAAATGTACCGAAATTCGAATAAAAAACAGGAAAAACAGCGGTTTGATTCAGGGGGATTTCGGCAGTGATTCGGGGCGCGACCAGATCCACACATTGCCCAGGCCCATGCCCGCCATCGCCAGGTAGATCGGCCAGCCATGCTCGAGCATCACCAGCATTAGCGTGGCACACAGCAGCATGCTGACGGTGGCGCTGACCTTGGCCCGGCGCGCGATGATTTTGCCGTTGCGCCAGTGACTGAGAATGGGGCCGAACAGCCGATGGTTTTCCAGCCAGGCGCTCAAGCGTGGCGAGCTTCTGGTCGCCGCCCAGGCGGCCAGCAGGATGAACTCGGTGGTTGGCAGGCCGGGTACGACAATGGCGATCAGGCCGATACCGAGGCTGACGTAGGCCAGCAGGCCGAAGAGCAGACGGGTGAGTTTTGATGAGGGCGGCATATTCTCAGAGGGTGCGCGTTCGAGGCCGATCGGGATCTTACAGACTTACTCAGTGCCCTGTGGGGGCTTGACCGCGATAGTGGTGCATCACTCGACATAAATATTGTCCGTGATGCCGTCATCGCGGGCGAGCCCGCTCCCACAAGGGATATGTGTCGGGTCAGACAGTTGCGGTGGCGTAAGCCTGTTCCAGCAACAGGGTGAAGCGGTTAAACGCGTCGATGGCGCCTTTATCCAGTTCGGCTTCTTCCTGGGCACTGAGCTCCAGTCCATCGAGGGTTTTGACGAAGCTTTTCCAGCCTTCAGCGCGGCCACCGGCCGGTTCGCCCAGGTGGCGGGCGCCGAACGTTTCGCTCAGGCCCAGGCCGACGGCGCGCTTGATCAGGAAGGCTGCGCCGAGCTTCGACCCCTCGGACACGAAGAGCCAGCCCAGCGCCTGGGCTTTACTCGGAAGGTGCAGGGCGCCAGCGACCGGTCCCGGCACTTCGGTGTCCAGGTCCGCCAGGTCGGCCATGGCTGCTTCGGCCCGACAACGAGCAGGCAGGTCCGGGACGATGGCGGTCAAATCGGCATCGTTGTACAGCGGCACCAGTTCGGACTGGAAAAGGTACTGCGCCACCACGAACCGGGCGAAGTTGGCCTGGGTTTCGAACGGTGCATGGGCTTTGACCAATGCATCGAGTCGGGTGTGAGGTTCGTGGGTGATCTGGTTCAGGCGTTGCGAGCGCAATACCGGGCGTTGAGCCGTTTCCTGAGTGGTCATGAGACATCCTTGAGAATAAGAAGAGCCTGGTAACGAGACGTATGAGCAGGCCCACGACAGTAAAAAATCCTCACGAAGCCGCTTTAAATGAAGCAGCGTCGTGAGAAGGGCGGGATCAGATATCCCAGATCAGATTGACCGCGAAGTTGCGACCCGGTTGAGTGAGGCGATCAAGGTTGGCCGGTTGCGTCACCGAGGCTTCGCCGACGCTGTCGTAACCGCGCACGTCATTCCACAACCAGTACTTCTTGTCGGTCAGGTTGTAGATGCCGGCGTTGACGGTCACATCGTCGGTGACTTTGTAGAAGCCACTCAGGTCCAGCACGCCGAAGCCCGGGGTCTTGAACTGACTGCTGACGCCGTCCGGTGACTTGAAGTTGCTGTCGTCGACCCGATTTTTCTTTTTCACCAGCGTCCAGCTCAACAACCCGCCGTAGTTGTCCTGGTCGTAGCCGAGCCCGAATACACCGGTCAGCGGATTGACACTGTTGAGCGGCTCGCCGGTGTCGTCGTTACGACCGTAGGCATAAGCCACGGAACCCTGGGTGTAGAGACCTTGCGGCGCACCGAAGGCATCGAGGTTCAGGCGACCTTTGACTTCCGCGCCTTTGATGGTGGCGTGCTTGATGTTGGCGCTCTGGAAGGTCGGCTCGTCATAACCCGGCGTGATGGCATCTTCGTTGATGAAATCGCGGTACTTGTTATAGAACACCGCCACGTCGAAGGAGCCTTGCTCAAAATTGCCGCGCAGGCCGGTCTCATAGCTTTTGCTCTTTTCCGGTTCCAGGTCCGGATTTGGCTCTACGCGGTAGCCGGCAACGGTGTTATCGAAGCGCCCGTAGAGCGCCTTCGCGGTCGGGGTGCGGAATCCCTCGGCGTATTGGCCGTACCAGGTGTACTCGTCGGTCAGGGCATAGGTCAGGCCGAACTTGGGCGACACCTTGTGCCAGGTCTTGTTCTCGTCGCTGACGGTGCCGCGACCGTCGGCCGCCACGGTGTTGAGGAATTCCCGAGTAATGTGCGGCTTGAGTTCGGTGTAGTCGTAGCGCAGGCCAGGCAGGAAGGTCCACTGGTTCCAGCTGATCTGGTCCTGGGCGAACAGGCTGTAGGTGTTGATGGTCGGGTCCGGGAAGTCGCTGGACTTTTTCAGCACGTCCGCGGCACTGGTGGCGCCGACAACCCGACAGCTGCCGAAGACGGCGAGGCAGGTGCCATTGCCGCTGCGTGATCCGGTGACTTTCTGTTGCTTGAGGGTGGTGCCGTAGGTCAGCAGGTGTTCGGTGTCGGCAATGCTGAATGTTTTATCCAGTTGTGCATCGAAGACCCACTGCTTTTCTTCGTAGACCGTGTCTCGGGTCCGCAGCACTTTGCGTGACATCGGGTAGTAGAACTCCTCGGTGCTCTGATCAGTCTTGGCGATCTGGTGATTCAGGCTCCACTTGACGTTGTCCACCAGCAGGCTGTCGAGGGCGAAGCTGTGTTCCAGGCCGAAGCGTTCGCGGGTGATGGTGTCGTTACCGGTGCGCCACTGGTACATGCCGCCCGGCAAGATGTTGGCCGCAATGGTCGGTTTCCCATCGAGGAACGGGCCGCCATAAGCGCTTTTCTGGTCGGTGTCGCGGTCGTCCTTGTACTTTTCGTAGACCAGGCCCAGGCGCGCGTCCTCTTTATAGTTCCAGCCGACTTTCGCCAGCACATTGCTGGCACGTACGTCTTCCGGATTGGCGGCGGTACGTGCCAGGCCCGTGCCGTTGTTGCTGCCGTAGGATTCGGTTTCGTGGCCATCGCGCTGGCTGTAATGCAACAGGCCATCGAACTGATCGGCACGGCCCGCCACGGTGGCGGATTTGAGCCAGCTGTCGTCGGCGGAGCTGTAACCGGTCTTCAGTCGCGCACCGACGTCCTGGCCAGGCTTGATGATGTCGTCGGGGTCCAGGGTGAAGTAGCTGACCGCGCCACCGATGGCGTTGCTGCCGTAGAGCACCGAAGCCGGACCGCGGAGGATTTCGACACGCTTGACGATTTCCGGGTCGACGTAGTTGCGCTGGGTCTTGGCGTAAGGGCCGTTGAAGAAGCCGTCCGGTACTTCGACGCCATCGACCTGGGTCAGGACCCGGTCACCGTCGATGCCACGGATGTTATAGCCGCTGATTCCGCCGCGGGTGCCGGTACCGCCCACGGCAACGCCCGGTTCGTAACGCACCAGTTCCTTGATGGTATTGACGTTGTTGCGATCGAGCTCTTCACGCGTGTGAACGGTGACGGTGCTGGGCACGCTGTTCACGTCCTGCGCCTGGCGGGTGGCGCTGATGGTCACCTGTTGCAGGTTGAGGGTGCCGCTGTTGCCGCGCTTTTCCAGCACGATGTTGTTATTGCCCAGTTTGCGATAGCTCAGGTCGGTCCCCACCAACAGGCGATCGAGGGCTTTCTCTGGCGGCAGTGAGCCGCGTACACCCGGCGACGCCACACCTTCGGCCAGCGCTGAGGGCAAGCCAACCTGCCAGCCTGTCACAGCGGTAAACGCATTGAGCGCCGGCACCAGCGACTGTGGCGCAATGGCGAACGAATAGTCGCCCATGTTGCGGCTCGGCTGTTCGGCCGTGGCGGCCATGAGCGGTGCACTGCCGGCCATCAGAATGGCGGCGGTCAGCAACGACAGCACGCGGGAAGGTGAAGAGGACTGGCGGGTAAGGCGAGAGGACATCGATAGCGCTCCGTGTCGCACGAATCTTTATAGGTGCTGATCGGCATCGAAGATGCGAATCAATTGCATTGGCTATAACGAGACGTACGAGGCTTGGCTATCGAGTAAAAATAATTCTCATTTAGTTCAGGATCACCAGCGCCGGGAACTCCTGGAGTTTGGCGGAGGTGATGTGGGCGAGGGCGCGGACGGCGTCCAGCGGCTGATCGAGGCGGTAATTCCCCGTCACCGCGACATTGGCCAACCGCTCGTTGTTGTTGATGATCCAGCCTGGATAGTAGCGACGCAGTTCCGCCAGGACCTGGCTCAACGGACAGTTTTCGAACACCAGTCGGCCCTGGACCCACGCCAGTTCGGTGGCGGCATCCAGTTTGGCCGGGCGGTCGAACCCGTTGGGGCCGATGCGAATGCTCTCTCCGGCGCTCAAGCGAACGCGTTCGTCGTCGCGAGTCGCCCGCAGATCGACGTCTCCGCGCTGCACTCGAACCTGTGTCACGCCATCCAGATAACGCACGGCAAATGCCGTATCCCGGACGCTCGCCGTGACCAGGCCAGCGTCGATTTCCAGCGGTTGTCCCGGTTGAGGCGACACCTCGAAATAGGCTTCGCCCTGATACAACCGTGCCACGCGTTGTTGGTCGTTGATGGTGCTGGAAAAGGCCGAGTTGGTGTTGAGCAGGACTTTCGAGCCGTCCTCCAGTTGCAGGCGCTGACGTTCACCGACCACGGTCAGGTGATCGGCCTGCAGGCGCATCGGCAAATTGCTGAAACTGAACAGGCCGAGAATCAGCACGGCGGCGGTGGCCAGGGGTTTGCAGTGGGGGCGCAGGCGCGAGAGTACGGTGATCTTCACCGGGCGCGCGGCCAGGCTTTGTGCGCACTGCGTGATTTGCGGGCCGTTCCAGATGGCCTGGGCCCTGGCGAACGCATCGGCGTGCGCCGGATCGGCCGCGAGCCATTGCTGGAACTGGCGGGTCTGTTCTTCGTTCGGGCTGTCCAGCACGATCAGCCAGTCGAGGGCCTGGTCCATCGCATCTGCAGTGTCCCGCGCCGGGGAGGGCGAAGGGAAGCGGTGGGTGTCCGTCACGGTATGTTCTCGGCAGGGGAGGAAATGCAGTTTCAAGCTTAAAGCTTCGAGCTGCGTCCTGCGACGCCCATACAGATTGTCATGATCAGTTTCAGCTCCTTTTGCACCGTGCTCAGCGATACACCGAGCTTTTCGGCGATCTCCAGATAGCTGTGACCGTGCAGGCGACTGAGGATGAAAATCTGCTGCTGGCGAGGGCTGAGTTGACTGAGGCGCACGTTCAAGCGCTCAAGCAATCGTTCGGCATGGACGGCATCCTCGGCATTGCCGGCCGGGGCGGCGACGCTTTGCACCACCTCCAGCGGGACGTCATCGACCATGGTTCGCGAGTGGATTCGCCGCGCACGCAGATGGTCCAGCGCCAGGTTGCGGGCAGTCTGGAATACGAAGGGTTCGAGGTGATCGATGGCCCGCTCGCTGAGCGCACGGGTCACGCGCAGGTAGGTTTCCTGCAGCAGGTCTTCGGCTGTGCTGTGGTTGTTGACCATCCGCTCCAGCGTGCGCAGCAGAGTGATTCGCTGGGTGATGAAGACGTCGTTGAAGCGCGATTGACTCACGGGAGAACCTGATCCATTTCAAGCGGATGATAATGCTTATCATCCGCTTTGGTGGTCAAGCACTGATTTGTTCCGGTTTATGCGCGATTCTGCAGATAGGTCGCGTAATCCGGAATCCGGTGCTCATGCGCCTGATCCATCAGCGGGCTGCTGAGCAGATAGTCGGCGCTGCATTCGTTGCACGCCACTGGAATGTTCCAGACCGCCGCGACGCGCAACAATGCCTTGATGTCCGGGTCGTGCGGCTGTGGCTCGAACGGGTCCCAGAAGAACACCAGCATGTCGACCCGTTGTTCGGCGATTCGTGCGCCGAGCTGCTGGTCACCGCCCAGTGGACCGCTGATCATGCTCTCCACCGGCAGGTCGAGGCGTTGTTGCAGCAACAAACCCGTGGTACCGGTGGCGACCAGTTCGTGTCGGGCGAGTTTATCTTTCTGCCGCTCGGCCCAATCCAGCAAGAACACCTTGCAATGGTCATGGGCGACCAAGGCGATACGCTTGCGCGCCGCCAGGGTCTTTTGCGTAAAGCTGATGCCAATCATCGGTTGTTGCTCCAGAAATGACATACACCTGACAGGAGCGAGCCTGCTCGCGATGAGCTTGAGAACACCGCGGGGCGTCAGGGGCCCCGCGTTATCGTTCACGACCATCGCGAGCAGGCTCGCTCCTACAGACAGGGGGTGCACCTGGTAGGAGCGAGCCTTGCTCGCGATGAGCTTGAGAACACCGCGGGGCATCAGGTTCCCCGCGTTATCGTTCACGACCATCGCGAGCAGGCTCGCTCCTACAGCTGGGGGTGCACCTGGTAGGAGCGAGCCTTGCTCGCGATGAGCTTGAGAACACCGCGGGGCACCAGGTACCCCGCGTTATCGTTCACGACCATCGCGAGCAGGCTCGCTCCTACAGACAGGGGGTGCACCTGGTAGGAGCGAGCCTTGCTCGCGATGAGCTTGAGAACACCGCGGGGCATCAGGTACCCCGCGTTATCGTTCACGACCATCGCGAGCAGGCTCGCTCCTACAGGCTGGGGGCGTGCTGCTTATTCAGCGTTGCACAGCGCCAGGCAGTTATCGAGCATGCGGTTGGAGAAACCCCATTCGTTGTCGTACCAGGCCAGCACCTTGAGCAGCTTGCCGCTGACTTTGGTGTGGTTGGCGTCGAAGATCGACGACAGCGGGTTGTGGTTGAAGTCGCTCGAGACCAGCGGCAGGGTGTTGTAGCCGAGGATTTTCGAGTGCTGACTGGCTTCCTTGAGCAGCGCGTTGACTTCATCGGCCGACGCTTCGCGCTTGAGCTGCACGGTCAGGTCGACCAGGGAAACGTTGATCACCGGTACGCGCACGGCCATGCCGGTCAGTTTGCCCGCCAGTTCCGGCAGCACCAGGCCCACCGCTTCAGCGGCGCCGGTCTTGCTCGGGATCATGTTATGGGTGGCCGAACGGGCGCGGTAGGGGTCGGTGTGGTAGACGTCGGTCAGGTTCTGGTCGTTGGTGTAGGCGTGAATCGTGGTCATCAGACCGCTTTCGATCCCCAGTTCGCGGTGCAGCACCTGGGCCACCGGGGCCAGGCAGTTGGTGGTGCACGAAGCGTTGGAAATAATCTGGTGCGACTGGCGCAGAATGTCGTGGTTGACCCCGTACACCACCGTGGCATCGGCCCCTTTGGCCGGTGCCGAGATAATCACTTTGCGCGCGCCGGCCGTAATATGCGCCGCAGCCTTGGCTCGGTCGGTGAACAGGCCGGTGCATTCAAACACCACATCAATCCTTTCCGCGGCCCATGGCAGGTCGGCCGGGTTGCGGATGGCGCTGACCGAAATGCGGTCGCCGTTGACGGTCAGGCTTTCCTGATCGTGTTGGACATCGGCATCGAACGTGCCGTGAACAGTGTCGTACTTGAGTAAGTGTGCGTTGATCGCGCTGTCGCCCAAGTCGTTGATCGCGACGATTTGCAAATCCTGACGATAGCCTTGGGTATAGAGTGCGCGCAGGACATTACGGCCGATACGGCCAAAACCATTGATCGCGATTCGAAGAGTCATTTGTCAGCGCCGCCGTCGTTTTGTTGTTGGAATTACAAGATTATTCGCAAAAAAATAGAAAACAAGCCTTTTTAGTGGCAATATTTTGTTCAATCTACAACGAGTGACCTGAATCAACTGGTCCGATTGATCAAGAAAACCGTCTGTCATCCCGTCAACAACGGCTCTTGTTCAGCATAGACAATCAGGTCGCCACATCCGTTAGCCTGGAGTTCTACACATGCATCCCCGCGTCCTTGAGGTCACCGAACGGCTTATCGCCCGCAGCCGCGCCACGCGTGAGGCTTACCTTGCACTGATTCGCGGTGCGGCCAGTGACGGTCCGATGCGCGGCAAGCTGCAATGCGCCAACTTCGCCCACGGCGTGGCCGGCTGCGGCAGCGACGACAAGAACAGTCTGCGGATGATGAACTCCGCCAACATTGCGATTGTTTCGTCATATAACGACATGCTCTCGGCGCATCAGCCGTACGAAGTCTTTCCGGAACTGATCAAAAAAGCCCTGCGCGAAATCGGCTCCGTCGGTCAGTTCGCCGGCGGCACTCCGGCCATGTGCGATGGCGTGACCCAGGGCGAACCCGGCATGGAACTGAGCCTGCCGAGTCGCGAAGTGATCGCGATGTCTGCCGCCGTGGCGTTATCCCACAACATGTTCGACGGCGCGCTGATGCTCGGCATCTGCGACAAGATCGTGCCGGGGCTGATGATGGGCGCGTTGCGTTTCGGGCATCTGCCGATGATTTTCGTCCCGGGCGGGCCGATGGTGTCGGGCATTTCCAACAAGCAGAAAGCCGATGTGCGCCAGCGCTACGCCGAAGGCAAGGCCAGCCGCGAAGAGTTGCTGGAATCGGAAATGAATTCCTACCACAGCCCCGGCACCTGCACCTTCTACGGCACCGCCAACACCAACCAGTTGCTGATGGAAGTCATGGGCCTGCACTTGCCGGGCGCTTCCTTCGTAAATCCGAACACGCCGTTGCGCGATGCCCTGACCCGCGAAGCGGCGCATCAGGTAACGCGCATTACCAAACAGAACGGCAACTACCTGCCGATCGGCGAAATCGTCGACGAGCGCTCACTGGTCAATTCCATCGTCGCCCTGCACGCCACTGGCGGCTCGACCAACCACACCTTGCACATGCCGGCCATCGCCATGGCGGCAGGCATTCAGTTGACCTGGCAGGACATGGCCGACCTCTCCGAGGTGGTGCCGACCCTGAGCCACGTCTACCCGAACGGTAAAGCCGACATCAACCACTTCCAGGCGGCGGGCGGCATGTCGTTCCTGATCCGTGAACTGCTGGAAGCCGGGTTGCTCCACGAAAACGTCAACACCGTACTGGGCCACGGCCTGAGCCGCTACACCCAGGAGCCGTTCCTCGACAACGGCGAACTGGTCTGGCGCGAAGGCATTACCGAAAGCCTCGACGAAAGCATCCTGCGGCCGGTGGCTCGTGCGTTCTCGCCAGAAGGCGGCCTGCGGGTGATGGAAGGCAACCTCGGTCGTGGCGTGATGAAAGTCTCGGCGGTCGCGCTGGAAAACCAGATCGTCGAAGCACCGGCCATGGTGTTCCAGGATCAGCAAGACCTGGCCGATGCGTTCAAGGCCGGTTTGCTGGAGAAGGATTTCGTCGCCGTGATGCGTTTCCAGGGCCCGCGCTCCAACGGCATGCCGGAACTGCACAAGATGACGCCGTTCCTTGGCGTGCTGCAGGATCGCGGTTTCAAAGTCGCACTGGTGACCGACGGGCGCATGTCCGGTGCGTCGGGGAAAATTCCGGCGGCCATTCACGTCAGCCCCGAAGCGTACGTGGGCGGCCCTTTGGCGCGCGTGCAAGAGGGCGATATCATCCGCGTCGATGGCGTCAAAGGCACCCTGGAGCTTAAAGTCGACGCCGAAGAATTCGCAGCGCGCACCCCGGCCAAGGGCCTGTTGGGCAACAACATCGGCACCGGTCGCGAACTGTTTGGTTTCATGCGCATGGCCTTCAGCTCGGCGGAGCAGGGCGCCAGCGCCTTTACTTCTGCCCTGGAGACGCTTAATTGAAACTGGCTTTGGTCGGTGACATCGGTGGGACCAACGCACGTTTCGCGTTGTGGAAAAACCAGCAACTGGAATCAGTCCAGGTGCTGGCGACGGCAGACCACGCCAGCCCCGAAGAGGCGATCAGCCTCTACCTGAGCGGGCTCGGTCTGGCGCCGGGGGCGATCGGTTCGGTGTGCCTGTCGGTGGCGGGCCCCGTGAGTGGCGACGAATTCAAGTTCACCAACAATCACTGGCGCCTGAGCCGCAAGGGGTTCTGTCAGACCTTGCAGGTGGATCAGCTGTTGCTGGTCAACGACTTCTCGGCCATGGCCCTGGGCATGACCCGTTTGCAGCCAGGCGAATTCCGTGTGGTCTGTGAAGGGACGCCGGAGCCCTTGCGGCCGGCCGTGGTGATTGGTCCTGGCACCGGTCTGGGCGTCGGTACGTTGCTGGATCTCGGTGAAGGCCGTTTCGCGGCATTGCCGGGAGAGGGCGGTCACGTCGATTTGCCCCTGAGCAGTCCGCGGGAAACCCAACTGTGGCAACACCTCTATAACGAGATTGGCCATGTCAGCGCCGAAACGGCGTTGAGCGGCGGTGGTTTGCCACGGGTGTATCGGGCGATTTGCGCGGTGGACGGTCATGAACCGGTACTCGACACCCCGGAGGCGATTACCGCTGCCGGGTTGGCGGGCGATCCGATTGCCCTGGAAGTGCTTGAGCAGTTCTGCTGCTGGCTCGGTCGCGTGGCCGGCAACAACGTACTGACCACGGGCGCGCGCGGTGGCGTGTACATCGTTGGCGGGGTGATCCCGCGCTTCGCCGATTTCTTCCTCGAAAGCGGTTTCGCCCGGTGCTTTGCCGACAAGGGCTGCATGAGCGATTACTTCAAGGGGATTCCGGTGTGGCTGGTGACGGCACCGTATTCCGGGTTGGTGGGGGCGGGAGTGGCGCTCGACCAGGCTTGAAATGCGATCAACTGTAGGAGCGAGCCTGCTCGCGATGGACGTCAACGATAACGCGTGCTTTCTGAATGCATGCGGTGCCTTCAAGTCCATCGCGAGCAGGCTCGCTCCTACAGTCGTTTTGAGGTGTTTGTAGATTCGGTGCTTAAGGCATAATCCGCCCCATTCAAACAACAAGGACGCCGCCCCGTGAGCTCAGTCAACAAGTCGATTTTGTTGGTCGATGACGATCAAGAGATACGCGAGTTGCTGGACACCTACCTGACCCGCGCCGGTTTCCAGGTCCGTACCACGCCCGACGGCGCCGGTTTTCGCCAGGCCTTGAACGATGAACCCAGCGATCTGGTGATCCTCGACGTGATGCTGCCCGACGAGGACGGTTTCAGTCTGTGCCGCTGGATCCGCCAGCACCCGCGACGGGCCCAGGTGCCGATCATCATGCTCACCGCCAGTTCCGACGAAGCCGACCGTGTCATTGGCCTGGAACTGGGGGCGGACGACTACCTTGGCAAACCCTTCAGCCCCCGTGAACTACAAGCGCGGATCAAGGCCTTGTTGCGTCGCGCGCAGTTCGGTCAGGAGCGTTCCGGCAGTGAAGTGCTGGCCTTCGATGACTGGCGCCTGGACATGGTCAGCCATCGGTTGTTTCACATCGATGGCGAAGAAGTGATTCTCTCGGGCGCCGATTTCGCCCTGTTGAAACTGTTCCTCGATCACCCGCAGGAAATCCTCGACCGCGACACCATTGGCAATGCCACCCGTGGCCGTGAGTTGATGCCCCTTGATCGCATCGTCGACATGGCAGTCAGTCGTCTGCGCCAGCGTTTGCGCGACACCGAAAAACCGCCGCGCCTGATCCGCACCGTGCGTGGCAGCGGCTACCAACTGGCAGCCACTGTGGTTGCCAGCAATGGTCACTGATTTTTTTCGCTCGCTCGTGGCGAAAGTGCCGGTGCCGCGCTCGCTGCTCGGGCGCATGTTGTTGCTGACCTTGCTCGCGGTGCTGTTCGCGCAGACGCTGTCCAGCGTGATCTGGGTCTCGCAACTGCGCGCCACCCAGCTGGAAGGCCTGGTCACCAGCGCCCGCAGCCTTGCCCATTCCATGACCGCCAGTGTCAGTTATTTCCGCTCCTTGCCGGTGGCGTTCCGGCCGCTGGTGCTCGACCAGCTGCGCAGCATGGGCGGCACCCGGTTCGTGGTAACGCTCAACGACAGACCGTTGGGTATGGAGGTGTTGCCGGTTACCCCGCGCAAGGCGGCAGTGATCAAAGCCGTGGACGAAGTGCTGCGTCAGTCCTTGGGCCAGGACACGGACATTTCGGTGACTTTCGTCAGCCCTGAAGACCTGCGGATTTTCAATGCCGGCCTCAAACTCGATGAACTGCCACGCTCCTGGGCCCATTACGCGCTGACCCTGGAACCGGTGAATCCGCCCGTGCTGGTCACCCAGATCCAGATGGCGCCAGGCGAATGGCTGTATATCGCCTCGCTTCTGCCCGAGCCCTACACCAGCCTTGAAGAGCAGGGCCTGCCAGCGCAACAGATGTGGTTCATCGCCCTCACCAGCGGCTTTCTGTTGCTGTTCATCGGCCTGTTGGTGCATTGGCAGAGCCGGCCGCTCAAGCGTCTGGCGCGGGCGGCACGGGATCTGTCACTGGGCGCTGACGTCGAGCCTGTGGCCGAGGGCGGCGGCAGCGAAGTGGTGGAGGTCGGTCGCGCCTTCAACACCATGCGCGAGCGCATCAGCCGCTACCTGACTGAACGCAGTCAGTTGTTCAGCGCGATATCCCATGACCTGCGCACACCGATTACCCGCTTGCGCCTGCGGGTCGAATTGCTTGAAGACGAAAAACTGCAAGCCAAGTTCGGCCGCGATCTGGATGAGCTGGAATTGCTGGTCAAGGGCGCGCTGCAATGCGTGAAGGACACCGACATCCACGAAAATATCGAGCAGGTCGACCTCAATCATGTGCTCGATTGTCTGGTGGAGCCCTACCTGGCGCCGAACGGCAATGGCCGCGTGACTCAGCAGGGGCGGGCACTGGCGGCGTATCCGGGTAAACCGCTGGCGCTCAAGCGCTGCATCGGCAACCTGATCGACAACGCTCTGAAATACGGACAGAAGGCCCATCTGCACATCGATGATGACGACAGTGCGTTCGTGCTGCATGTCGACGACGAAGGGCCGGGGGTTCCGGAGCAGCGGCTGGAACAGGTGTTCGAACCGCACTTCCGTCTGGCCGGACAGCAGCAGGGTTATGGGTTGGGGCTGGGCATTGCGCGCAACATTGCCCACAGCCATGGCGGAGAGGTCAGCCTCCAGAATCTGCGTGAAGGCGGGTTGCGGGTGACGTTGCAGTTACCTCGTAGCGTTGATTAGTCAGACCGCGTCGCCTTCATCGCGGGCAAGCCACGCTTCCACAGGATTGCCTACATTCTGAAATGTGCGCAAAACCTGTTGGAGCGGGCTTGCCCGCGATGGCGTCAGCCCAATCAACGCATTCCTCAAATCAAATGTCACAACCTGGTGACATAACTCGCCCCCTTCGTTACAAGCCCGCCGCCGCCCGTTGTTTAGACTGCCCGCAGTCAAAACAACAAAAAAGGCACCCCATGGACACCTTCCAACCGGCGTTCAGCAGTTGGCTCAACGCACCTGCCCATCAGCAATGGCTCGCTGCCGAAGGCTCGCGCCTGTTGGCGTTTGCCAAGGCTTCGAAGCTTCCCGAAGGGTTCGGTAACCTCGATGAAAAAGGCCACCTTGCGGCCAACGCGCAAGCCGAAACCATGAACACCGCGCGCATGACCCACAGCTTCGCCATGGCCCATATTCAGGGCTTGCCGGGTTTTGCCGAGTTGGTGGATCACGGCATCAACGCCCTGCGCGGGCCGTTGCGTGATGCCGTTCATGGAGGGTGGTTCGCCGTCGCGGAACACCGTGACGGCAACACCGGCAAAAACGCGTACCTGCATGCCTTCGTCGCACTGGCAGCCAGCTCTGCGACAGTAGCTCAACGTCCCGGCGCACAAGCCTTGCTCGATGAGGCCATCGACATCATCGACACGTATTTCTGGAGCGAGGACGAGGGCGCGATGCGCGAATCCTTCAACCGTGACTGGCGTGAGGAGGAGGCGTATCGCGGCGCCAACAGCAACATGCACGCCACCGAAGCCTTCCTCGCCCTGGCCGATGTCACCGACGACAACCGCTGGCTGTGCCGTGCCCAGCGCATCGTCGAGCGGGTGATCCATGGTCATGCGGCTGCCAACGATTACCGGGTGGTCGAGCATTTCGACCGCGACTGGCAGCCGTTGCGCGACTACAACCACGACAATCCGGCCGATGGATTTCGTCCCTTTGGCACTACGCCGGGCCACGGTTTCGAATGGGCGCGGTTGCTGTTGCACCTTGAAGCGGCGCGAGTACGGGCCGGGATGCTCACGCCGGGATGGCTGGCCACCGATGCGGAAAAACTCTTCGAGCACAACTGCCGCCACGGCTGGGACGTCGATGGCGCGCCCGGCATCGTCTACACCCTCGACTGGGACAATCGTGCGGTGGTGCGCCATCGCCTGCATTGGACCCATTGCGAGGCCAGCGCCGCTGCCAGTGCGCTGCTCAAGCGTACGGGCGATGAGCAATACGAGCACTGGTACCGACTATTCTGGGAATTCTGTGACGATCATTTCATCGACCGTTGCGATGGCAGTTGGCACCACGAGCTTGACCCGTTGAACCGCCCGAGTGCCGATATCTGGGCCGGCAAACCTGACCTTTACCACGCTTGGCAAGCCGTGCTGATTCCACGCCTGCCTCTGGCCCCGAGCATGGCCAGTGCGCTGGCAAAGCTGTCCCAGAGCGGTTCTGTGTAACCATGCGGTGACATTCGCGCGTCCCTTCGTTACCTGCGAAGGGGCATCCCCTGTTTAAAATCCTATGCAGCGCAAGCACCAGACTTGCATGCATAACAACAAGAAAGGTACTCCTAGATGAATGCGATTTCTCGCCTCGCTACTGTCATTTCTCTCGCCTCAATACTCCCTGTTGCTGCATTCCCCATCAGTGCCCTTGCCGCCGATTCCAAAGGGACTGTGGAAGTTGTTCACTGGTGGACGTCGGGTGGTGAAAAAGCAGCGGTCGATGTCCTCAAGGCACAAGTCGAAAAAGACGGCTTCACCTGGAAGGACGGCGCAGTCGCCGGTGGTGGCGGTGCCACGGCCATGACCGTACTGAAAAGTCGCGCAGTGGCCGGTAACCCGCCAGGCGTCGCTCAGATCAAGGGGCCGGACATCCAGGAGTGGGCCTCGACCGGCCTGCTGGACACCGACGTCCTCAAAGACGTTGCCAAAGAAGAGAAGTGGGACAGCCTGCTCGACAAGAAAGTCTCCGATACCGTGAAGTTCGACGGTGATTACGTGGCCGTGCCGGTGAACATCCACCGCGTGAACTGGCTGTGGATCAACCCGGAAGTCTTCAAGAAAGCCGGCATCACCAAGAATCCAACCACCCTCGAAGAATTCTACGCCGCCGGCGACAAGCTCAAGGCTGCCGGTTTCATTCCGCTGGCCCATGGCGGCCAGCCTTGGCAGGACAGCACCGTGTTCGAAGCCGTCGTGCTTTCGGTCATGGGTGTCGATGGCTACAAGAAAGCCCTGGTTGATCTCGACAACGCCGCGCTGACCGGTCCGGAAATGGTCAAGGCGCTGACCGAGCTGAAGAAAGTCGCGACCTACATGGACGCCGACGGCAAAGGCCAGGACTGGAACCTGGAAGCCGCCAAGGTCATCAACGGCAAGGCCGGCATGCAAATCATGGGTGACTGGGCCAAGTCCGAGTGGACCGCCGCCAAAAAAGTCGCCGGCAAGGACTACGAGTGCGTAGCGTTCCCGGGCACCGACAAGGCGTTCACCTACAACATCGACTCCCTGGCGGTGTTCAAGCAGAAAGACAAGGGCACTGCTGCCGGTCAGCAGGACATCGCCAAAGTCGTGCTGGGTGAGAACTTCCAGAAAGTCTTCAGCATCAACAAGGGCTCGATCCCGGTGCGCAACGACATGCTGGCCGATATGGGCAAGTTCGGTTTCGACTCGTGCGCCCAGACCGCGGCCAAGGACTTCCTGGCGGACGCCAAGTCCGGCGGCCTGCAGCCGAGCATGGCGCACAACATGGCGACCACGCTGGCGGTACAGGGCGCGTTCTTCGACGTAGTGACCAACTACATCAACGACCCGAAAGCCGACCCGGCCGACACGGCCAAGAAACTGGGCGCAGCGATCAAGTCGGCCAAGTAATGCTTGGCCCCTGTAGGCGCGAGCCTGCTCGCGATGGCGGACTGTCAGCCACCTGATGTGAGAACTGACACAACGCAATCGCCAGCAGGCTGGCTCCCACAGGGAACGCACTTGTAATCCTAATTCTCTATTCTGGATTTCCCCATGAGTTCTGTTGCTGTGTTCAGCAAGGCCTCGCCGTTCGATGCATTGCAACGCTGGCTCCCTAAGCTGGTGCTGGCGCCGAGCATGTTCATCGTTCTGGTGGGCTTTTATGGCTATATCCTGTGGACGTTCGTCCTGTCGTTCACCACGTCGACCTTCCTGCCGAACTACAAGTGGGCGGGCCTGGCGCAATACGCACGGTTGTTCGACAACGACCGCTGGTGGGTGGCGAGCAAGAACCTGGCGCTGTTCGGCGGCATGTTCATCGGCATCACGCTGGTGATTGGCGTGCTGCTGGCGGTGTTTCTCGACCAGCGCATCCGTCGCGAAGGCTTCATTCGCACCATTTACCTGTACCCGATGGCGCTCTCGATGATCGTCACCGGTACCGCATGGAAATGGCTGCTCAACCCGGGCATGGGCCTGGACAAACTGTTGCGTGACTGGGGCTGGGAAGGCTTCCGCCTGGACTGGTTGATCGACCCGGATCGCGTGGTCTATTGCCTGGTGATCGCCGCTGTATGGCAGGCCTCGGGTTTCATCATGGCGATGTTCCTGGCCGGCCTGCGGGGCGTTGATCAATCGATCATCCGTGCCGCGCAGATCGACGGCGCGAGCCTGCCGCGCATCTACTGGAAAGTGGTGCTGCCAAGCCTGCGTCCGGTGTTCTTCAGTGCGGTGATGATTCTGGCGCACATCGCGATCAAGAGTTTCGACCTGGTGGCGGCGATGACGGCCGGTGGCCCGGGTTACTCCTCGGACCTGCCCGCGATGTTCATGTATTCCTTCACCTTCAGTCGCGGCCAGATGGGCATGGGCTCGGCCAGTGCGATTCTGATGCTCGGTGCGATTCTCGCGATCATCGTGCCTTACCTGTACTCCGAGCTGAGGACCAAGCGTCATGACTAGTCTCGCTGCCAAACCTGCCATCAGCCTGAGTCGCATCGCGATCTATGCGGTGCTGATCCTCGCCGTGATGCTCTACCTGATTCCGCTGGTGGTCATGCTGTTGACCAGCTTCAAGACCCCGGAAGACATCAGCACCGGCAACCTGCTGAGCTGGCCGACCGTGGTCAGCGGTATCGGTTGGGTCAAGGCCTGGGCCACGGTTGACGGTTACTTCTGGAACTCGATCAAGATCACCGTTCCAGCGGTGCTTATCTCTACGGCCATCGGTGCCTTGAACGGCTACGTGTTGTCGATGTGGCGTTTCCGCGGTTCGCAGTTGTTCTTCGGTCTGCTGCTGTTCGGCTGCTTCCTGCCGTTCCAGACCGTCCTGCTGCCGGCCTCGTTCACCCTCGGCAAGATGGGCCTGGCGAGCACCACCACGGGCCTGGTGTTCGTGCACGTGGTCTACGGCCTGGCGTTCACCACGCTGTTCTTCCGTAACTACTACATCAGCATTCCCGATGCGCTGGTCAAAGCCGCGCGTCTGGACGGTGCGGGTTTCTTCACCATCTTCCGCCGGATCATCCTGCCGATGTCCACGCCGATCATCATGGTCTGCCTGATCTGGCAGTTCACTCAGATCTGGAACGACTTCCTGTTCGGGGTGGTGTTCTCCAGCGGTGATTCGCAACCGATCACGGTGGCGCTGAACAACTTGGTCAACACCAGTACCGGGGCCAAGGAATACAACGTTGATATGGCGGCGGCGATGATCGCCGGTTTGCCGACCCTGCTGGTCTATGTGGTCGCAGGCAAGTATTTCGTGCGCGGGCTGACGGCCGGCGCAGTCAAGGGGTAATCATGGCTACGCTCGAACTTCGCAACGTAAACAAGACCTACGGTGCCGGCCTGCCGGACACCCTGAAGAACATCGAACTGTCGATCAAGGACGGTGAGTTCCTGATCCTCGTCGGCCCGTCGGGCTGCGGCAAGTCGACCCTGATGAACTGCATCGCCGGCCTTGAAACGATCACCGGCGGCGCGATCATGATCGGTGACCAGGACGTCAGCGGCATGAGCCCCAAGGATCGCGACATTGCCATGGTGTTCCAGTCCTATGCGCTGTACCCGACCATGAGCGTGCGCGAGAACATCGAGTTCGGACTGAAAATCCGCAAGATGAGCCAGTCGGCCATCGATGAGGAAGTGGCTCGCGTCGCCAAACTGTTGCAGATCGAACACCTGCTCAACCGCAAGCCAGGCCAGCTCTCCGGTGGTCAGCAACAGCGCGTGGCGATGGGCCGGGCCCTGGCACGCCGGCCGAAGATCTATCTGTTCGACGAACCGCTGTCCAACCTCGACGCCAAGCTGCGGGTCGAGATGCGCACCGAAATGAAATTGATGCACCAGCGCCTGAAAACCACCACCGTCTACGTCACCCACGACCAGATCGAAGCGATGACCCTGGGCGACAAAGTGGCGGTGATGAAGGACGGGATCATCCAGCAGTTCGGCACGCCGAAAGACATCTACAACAACCCGGCCAACCTGTTCGTGGCGAGCTTCATCGGTTCGCCGCCGATGAACTTCATTCCCTTGCGTCTGCAACGCAAGGACGGTCGTTTGCTGGCGTTGCTCGACAGCGGCCAGGCGCGCTGCGAATTGCCGCTGGGGATGCAGGACGCCGGTCTCGAAGACCGTGAAGTGATTCTCGGCATGCGCCCGGAGCAGATCGTTCTGGCGAATGGCGAAACCACTGGTTTGCCGACCATTCGCGCCGAAGTCCAGGTCACTGAACCGACCGGTCCCGACACCCTGGTCTTCGTCAACCTCAACGACACCAAGGTTTGCTGCCGCCTGGCACCTGACGTCGCCCCGGCCGTTGGCGAGAGCCTGACCCTGCAATTCGATCCGGCGAAAGTGCTGCTGTTCGATGCCAAGACCGGGGAACGTTTGGGGGTGGCCGGTCTGCCGAAAGCCGAAGCGCACGCTGCCAACGTTGCGCAATTCAAAGGCCGCTGAACAACAAAACTGCAGGTGCGAGCCTGCTCGCGATGGACGTCAACGATGACACTGGAAACCTGACACCCCACGGGGTTCTCAGGTTTCTCGCGAGCAGGCTCGCTCCTGCTGGGGGGAATCCGTGATGCGCGGCCTGTCGTGCATCACAACCGCTGTAACCGCGTTAGAAAAAGAAAAGTTAATAACAATAAAACGAGGATGTAGGGATGAAGACGAGAAACACGGCCCGGTTGATCTGCCAGGTCTCAGCAGCGGCGGCACTGGTTCTGGCCGGTAATGCGATGGCCGATGAGGCGTTCAGCTCCGACTCCAAGTGGATGACGGGCGATTGGGGTGGCGAGCGTACCAAGCTGATCGAGCAAGGCATCGACATCAAGATGGACTATGTCGGTGAAGTGGGCGGGAACCTCCATGGCGGGTTCAACGATGACAAGACCGCGCGCTACAGTGACCAGTTCGGCCTGGGGGCGGCGCTGGACCTGCAAAAACTGCTCGGTTGGGATAACACCCAGGCCAAGATCCAGCTCACCAACCGTAACGGTGAGAACATCTCCAACGATCGCATCGGCGACCCGCGTGCCGGCACCCTGAGTTCCTCCCAGGAAGTCTACGGTCGTGGCCATATGGTCCGCCTGACCCAGTTGTGGATTCAGCATCAATTCTTCGACAACAAGCTGGACGTCAAGGCCGGTTATTTCGGTGAGGGCGAAGACTTCAACACCTTCCCGTGCGAATTCCAGAACCTGGCGTTCTGCGGCTCCCAGGTGGGTAACTGGGCGACCAACATCTGGTACAACTGGCCGGTCAGCCAGGCGGCGATCCGCGTGAAGTACAACATCAATGACGAGCTCTACGCCCAGATTGGCGCGTACAACCAGAACCCGTCGCAGCTGGAGCACGGTAACGGCTTCAAGCTCAGCGGCAGCGGTACGGCGGGCACCGTGTTGCCGGTCGAACTGGTCTGGTCGCCGAAGGTCAACAGCCTGCCTGGCGAATACCGTGTCGGTTACTACAAAAGTACCGCCCCGGCCGATGACGTGCTTGAGGACGCCAATGGCCAGAACGCCGCGACCACCGGCCAGCCTTATCGCGTCCACGATAGCAAGCACGGCTACTGGTTCGTCGCGCAACAGCAACTCACCCGCCACAATGGCGATGCTTCTCGCGGTCTGAACATCGCCGCCAACGCCACTTTCCACGACAAGGACACCAACTTCATCGACAACTACCAGTCGCTGATGTTTGTGTACAAGGGCCCGTTCGACGCGCGTCCGAAGGATGACGTGGGCATCGGTTTCGCCCGTATCCATGTCAACGATGACGTGAAGAAAAACGCTGAGTTGGTCAATGCTTCCAATGGCGTTTCGGACTACGACAATCCGGTGTTCTCGCCGATTCGTGAAACCGAATACAACTACGAGCTCAACTACGGTTTCCACGTGACCAACTGGCTGACCGTGCGTCCCAACCTGCAATACATCACTCACCCTGGCGGTGTGGATGAAGTCGACAACGCATTGGTCGCCGGCCTGAAAATTCAGTCGGTGTTCTAACGCGGTTGCGATAAGCTCCTCTCTATGTGCGCATTTTTGCGGGCAGCCATGGCTGTCCGCTTTTTTTTGTGCGGCCCTGTGGCGAGGGGCTTGCTGTGGCGAGGGGGCGAGCTCCCTCGCCACAAAAAAAGCGCAAACAAGCTATTTGAATAGATGAGTTCACCCATGTTTTTCAGGACCGTGGCCCATGCTTGAGCATCCGCTACAACGCTTCTTCAAATCCTTGCGCGAACGACCGGTGTTTGCATGGGAGCGCTATCAGAAGCGCGACGTGTTGGTGATCGATCACCCGTTGTGTCAGGCGGTGTTCAGTCGCCAGGGCGCGCAATTGCTGCACTTTCAGCCCAAGGGGCAGAAGCCGTGGCTTTGGTGTGCGGCGAAGTGGCCGCAAGTCGGTGCCATCCGTGGTGGCGTGCCAGTGTGCTGGCCGTGGTATGGCCGTCATCCCAGTGAAAATGCCTGGCCGTCCCATGGCTGGGCGCGGCTGATCGACTGGAAGTTGATCGACAGCAGCAGTGATGATGACGGTGTGCGTTTGCACTGGCAGCTGGAACTGTGTGACTGGAAAGTGGATCTGCATGCGCACTTGGGCGAATGCATGGATCTGCGCCTGAGTACCGAGCATCAGGACGACATGCCGTGCCAGTTGAGTCAGGCTTTGCACGCTTACTGGCGTATTGGTGATGTCGGTGAGGTAGCGCTGTCTGGGCTCGAAGGCGCGCAAGGTTACGACCAGTTGAACCGTCAGGTTTGCCAGCAGGAAGGCGAGTTGCGCGTCGATGGCGGTTGTCAGCGGGTATTCCAGCATGACGGCGAACTGCAGCTCAACGACCATGCCTGGCAACGAGCGTTGTGCATCGATACCGGCGACACGGCCGACACGGTTGTCTGGCATCCGGGCTCACGGCCGTTGCTGGGGGTGAGCTGGAACGAGATATCCGAGTTCGTTTGCGTAGAAGCCGCAAGCGGCGGCACTGACAGCCTGTGCCTGAAACCGGGGGAGCGCGCGCATTTGAGTCTGCAGGCGCGGGTGGGGGCTTAGATGTGTGCTGTTGCTGCTGGCCCCACCGCTGGCAAGCCAGCTCCCACAGGTTTCATTGGCGTTCGCGAGTTTTAGGTTCGGCGCGGACACTGTGGGAGCTGGCTTGCCAGCGATGGGGCCGGATCTGTCAGCGCAAATGCTGGATCAATTGAACTCGTCGCCCACCGGATACCGGCTGGCATTCAGGCTCTCTTTGATCTTGCGCAGATGCGGCTGGAAATCCACGCCACGGCGCAAGGTCATGCCGGTGGCGAGCACGTCCAGCACGGTGAGCTGAATGATCCGCGAAGTCATCGGCATGTAGATGTCGGTGTCTTCCGGCAGCGGAATATTCAGGCTCAAGGTACTGGCCTTGGCCAGCGGCGAGTTCTCGGCGGTCAAGCCCAGCACCGACGCGCCGTTTTCCCGGGCGATGCGCGCCACTTCCACCAGTTCGCGGGTGCGCCCCGTGTAGGAAATGATCACGAACAACTCGCCGGTGTGCGCCACCGAAGCAATCATGCGCTGCATCAGCACGTCGGCATGGGCGGTCACGGCCAGGTTGAAACGGAAGAATTTGTGCTGCGCATCCAGGGCCACGGGGGCCGAGGCGCCGAGGCCGAAGAAGTGGATCTGCCGGGCCTGGATCAGCAGGTCGACGGCGCGGCTGATCAGGTTCGGATCGAGGGCCTGGCAAGCGCTGTCGAGGGAGGCGATGGCGCTGCCGAAAATTTTCTGGGTATAGGCTTCCGGATTGTCGTCGGCCTCCACCGCTCGGCTGACGTACGCCGCGCCGCTGGCCAGGCTTTGGGCCAGTTGCAGCTTGAGCTCGGGGTAGCCGCTGACGCCGAATGAACGGCAGAAACGGTTGACCGTCGGTTCGCTGACCGAAGCGGCCTGGGCGAGGGCGGCGATGCTGAAGCGAGTGGCCTGCTGTGGGTTGAGCAGGATCACCTCGGCGACTTTGCGTTCGGCCTTGTTGAGCTCTTCAAGGCGATTCTGGATCTGTTCCAGTAAATTTCGCACGCGGTCCATATGAGTTTCCTTGATTCACCGACGCCGATAAGCGCGCGGCTAATGCAAAAAGGGCCTTTGGTGTGGCCCATAACGGTGGCCTATCCTACTGATGGCTCTGACCGACCACCACTCGGAATCTGTATTTTGCGAAAATGTTGTGGTTATTACTACATTTTCCCTTGAGTGATGCCTTGAAAAAAGGTATTTGTAGCTTAACTTGATAAAAGAACAAACATCATGCCTTCGATTACGGTTGAACCGTGCACCTTCGCCTTGTTCGGCGCCCTTGGCGACCTGGCCTTGCGCAAGCTGTTTCCTGCCCTTTATCAGCTCGACGGTGCGGGCCTCCTGCACGAGGACACGCGGATCATCGCGCTGGCCCGTGAGCCGGGCGATGAACAGCAGCATCTGGCGTTCATCAGCGCCGAACTGCGCCGCTACGTCGGTGCCAAAGAGCTGGACGAAGCCGTGGTCGAACGCTTCCTGGCGCGCCTGAGCTACCTGCACGTCGATTTCCTCAACGCCGACGACTATGTGGCCCTGGCTGAAATGGCCGGCAGCGCGCAGCGGGTCATTGCCTATTTCGCCACGCCGGCAGCGGTGTATGGCGCGATCTGCGAAAACCTGGCAAAGGTCGGCCTGGCGGAAAACACCCGCGTGGTGCTGGAAAAACCTATCGGTTCGGACCTGGAATCCTCGCGCAAGGTCAACGATGCCGTGGCGCAGTTCTTCCCGGAAAACCGCACGTATCGCATCGACCACTACCTGGGCAAGGAAACCGTCCAGAACCTGATCGCCCTGCGTTTCGCCAACAGCCTGTTCGAAACCCAGTGGAACCAGAACTACATCTCCCACGTGGAAATCACCGTGGCCGAGAAGGTCGGGATCGAAGGCCGCTGGGGTTACTTCGACAAGGCCGGTCAGCTGCGGGACATGATCCAGAATCACCTGCTGCAACTGCTCTGCCTGATCGCCATGGACCCGCCGGCCGACCTGTCCGCCGACAGCATCCGTGACGAGAAAGTCAAAGTCCTCAAGGCGCTGGCGCCGATCAGTCCGGAAGGCCTGACCACTCAAGTGGTGCGCGGCCAATACATCGCCGGCTACAGCGAAGGCAAACCGGTACCGGGTTACCTGGAAGAGCCAAATTCCAACACCCAGAGCGACACCGAAACCTTCGTCGCCTTGCGTGCTGATATCCGCAATTGGCGCTGGGCCGGCGTGCCGTTCTATCTGCGTACCGGCAAGCGCATGCCGCAGAAGCTCTCGCAGATTGTCATCCACTTCAAGGAACCGTCGCATTACATCTTCGCTCCCGAGCAGCGCCTGCAAATCAGCAACAAGCTGATTATCCGCCTGCAACCGGACGAAGGCATTTCCTTGCGTGTGATGACCAAAGAACAAGGCCTGGACAAGGGCATGCAGTTGCGCAGCGGTCCGTTGCAGCTGAATTTTTCCGACACCTGGCGCAGTGCACGGATTCCCGATGCCTACGAGCGGTTGTTGCTGGAAGTGATGCGCGGCAATCAGAACCTGTTTGTCCGTAAAGATGAAATCGAAGCCGCGTGGAAGTGGTGTGACCAGTTGATCGCCGGATGGAAAAAATCCGGTGATGCGCCCAAGCCGTACGCGGCCGGGTCCTGGGGGCCGATGAGCTCCATTGCTCTGATCACGCGGGACGGGAGGTCGTGGTATGGCGATATCTGATTTGAAACTGCCTCAGGGCGTCAGCGCCCGTGAGTTCAAGAACCCGGTGCAATTGGCCGAAGGCCTGGCGCTGGGCGTGGCCCAACAATTGCGCGAGGCGATCGACACCCAGGGCACCGCAACGCTGGTGGTGTCCGGTGGTCGCAGCCCGGTGGCATTTTTTCAGCACCTGGCCAAGCAGCCACTGGACTGGTCGAACGTGGTGGTCAGCCTGGCTGATGAGCGTTGGGTCCCGGTTGAGCACGCCGACAGCAATGCCGGCTTGCTGAAGAAGTATCTGCTGCAAGGCCCGGCGGCCAAGGCGCAGTTCCTGAGTCTGTACAGCGCCACCGCCAACTTGGAACAGGCGGCCGACCAAGCGGACCGTTTGCTGGCTGAATTGCCGGCAATCGACGTGCTGGTGCTGGGCATGGGCGACGACGGTCACACCGCATCCCTGTTCCCCAATAGCCCGAACCTCGCCGACGCCTTGAAAGCCGATGGCACGCGTCGTTGCTACCCGATGCTGGCGCCGACCGTGCCGCATCAGCGCCTGACCATGAGTCGTGCGCTGCTGGCTTCGGCCAAACATAAAGTGCTGTCGATTTCCGGTCAGTCCAAGCTGACCACCCTGAACACCGCTTTGGCCGGCGACGATGTCGCCGAATTGCCGATTCGCGCATTTTTGCAACCCACGTTAGAGATTTACTGGTGCCCATGAGCCAAGGAACAGCCGCTATGAAAAACCCATCCCCGACCGTTTCCATGGCGGACAAAGTTGCCCTGATCGACGACCTCTGCGCCAGGGCGCGGATTCTGCCGGTCATCACCATCGCTCGCGAGCAGGACGTCCTGCCGCTGGCCGATGCGCTCGCCGCTGGCGGTCTGACCGCGCTGGAAGTGACTTTGCGTTCGCAGTTCGGCCTCAAGGCCATTCAGATCCTGCGTGAGCAGCGTCCGGAACTGGTGACCGGTGCCGGCACCGTGCTCGACCGCCACATGCTGGCGGCTGCGGAAGCTGCCGGTTCGCAGTTCATCGTGACGCCGGGCATTACCCGTGACCTGCTGGAAGCCAGCGTCGCCAGCCCGATCCCGCTGTTGCCGGGTATCAGCAATGCGTCGGGCATCATGGAGGGCTACGGTCTGGGCTATCGCCGCTTCAAGCTGTTTCCGGCGGAAGTCAGCGGCGGCGTCGCGGCCATCAAGGCCCTGGGCGGCCCGTTCGGCGAAGTGAAATTCTGCCCGACCGGCGGTGTCGGCCCGGCCAACATCAAAAGCTACATGGCGCTGAAAAACGTCATGTGCGTGGGCGGTAGCTGGATGCTTGATCCGGAGTGGATCAAGAACGGCGACTGGGCCCGCATTCAGGAGTGCACCGCCGAAGCTTTGGCGCTGCTGGACTGATCCGCTTCACCTGACACCTCGTTGTGTGTTCTACGGCTTTTCGGTGCGCTTGGTCGGCGCACCTTTTTTTGCCCGCAAAAAAGCAGGCGGGAGCGAGCCCGTTCGCTCCCACAGGGACATCATGCGATACATAGTTACCGCGTGACGCGTTTTGGCCAGTGCTAGCCTGCGTTCTTCTTATGGAAGAGAGAACGTCATGGACGACAACACCTCAGCAACACCCGTTTACCTGCTTTCACCGGAACAGATAGCCGGTCCCTATTTCCGCAATCCGAAACTGATCAGACGCAATATCAGCGAAGGCGCCGACGGCATCCCGTTGGTGTTGCGGCTGGCCATAGTGGATGCCATGACCGGCCAGCCCGTTCCCGATGCGCTGGTGGATATCTGGCACTGCAATGCGCGCGGGGCATACTCCGGTTGGAGCAAGGTCAATCCGGATGTGGAAGTCGATGCCGGAGACATCGGCTCGGTCCCGCGAACCGACGACGACACTTATCTGCGCGGCGGGCAATTCACCGACAAGAAAGGCATCGCCCGGTTCACCACGATCTGTCCGGGGTTTTATGCCGGGCGTGCCTTGCACATCCACGTCGCCGTTCGCATCACCAGCGGTAACAACTATCTGCAGGAGCGACACGTCGCCTGGGTGGGTCAGTTGTACTTTCCCGAGGTCGCCGCGCGCTCGGTGCTCAATGCCCGGGAGTACAGCGGTCGCGCCATCCCTGCATTGAGTAACGATCAAGACTTTTTCTACCAGAGCATGGGCGGCGAAGCCTCGACCTTGAACGTTCACACCCTCGCTCGAGACTCGAATGAAGACGGCTTTTTCGGGCAGATGACCATCGGCATCGACACCTTTGCAGTGTCATCCCAGATCAAGCCCGAGGACTTCGACAAGTACACGGTGTGAGTCAACTCAGTTCGGTCAGCGCCGTGATCAGTTGTGCCATGTCGGCAGCGGTGGTGGTCAGTCCCGGCGTAATGCGAATGCAGGGACCGCAGGCCGCACCGCTGCGCACCACGGTGAACAGGTTGTAGTCGTTGAGCAGCCGCTCGACCATCGACTGCTGATCGTTGTGTGCGGTGAAACGCATCGAGGCGATGCCGCAACAGAGTCTTGGGTCATCCGGTGTCAGCACTTCAATGCCCGACAGCTCACGCGCCGCTCGAACCCACAGGTTGCGCAGGTAGTTGAGCCGTGCACCCTTGGCGGCGGCGCCGCCCATGGCCCCATGCTCCTCCAGCACCAGCGGCAAGGTCAGCAACGCCGGGATGTTCGGGGTGCTGTAGGGCGTACGGGCGCGAATGTCGGTTATCGGGAAATGCATCTCGCCCATGTCCGGGTCGATGTCGCTCAGGCGTTCAGGGGCAATGTAGAGGAAGCCCAGGGTCAGTGGCGCACCGATCCATTTGTGCAGGTTATAGGCCGCGAAGGCGATGCCCAGCTCCTCGAGATCGAACGCCAACTGGCCCAATGCATGGGCGCCGTCGAGGATTACGTCGACCCCGTGTTCCCTGGCTGCGGCGGCAATCGCCTTGACCGGCATCACCAGGCCGGTGCGATGGGTGACATGGGTCAGGGCCATCAGCTTGAGCCGTGGATAACTCACGAAAGCTTCGCGATAGGTGGTCAGCAAACTGTCGAAACTGGCGGGATGCCGGTGTTCGATCTCGATCACTTCGACGCCACGGTGACGGGCCAGCCAGCGCATGGCGCTCTTGACCGTGTCGTATTCCAGATCACATACCAGCACCTGGTCGCCCGGCTGCAAGCGGTTGTAGTTGCGGATCAGTGACTGCAAGCCGTCCGAGGCGTTGCGTGTAAGCGCCACCGCGTCGGCGGGCACATCAATCAGTCCGGCCACCCGCGCACGGATCTTCAGGCCGTCGCTCGCCTCGAAGCGCTGGCGTACATAGACCGAGTTACTGCGGTTGATCAGTTCGATGTTGCGCTGATACTCCTCGACCACCGTGCGCGACATGCGTCCGAAGTAACCGTTTTCCAGGTTGATCGGGCCGGGCTGGACATCGTAGCGGTCGGCAAACGTCCGCCAGAAGGATTCATCACGGGCGCGGCGGGTGTTATCGGGCATGGGCAACTCGATGAGTGGACATTTCAGTGGCGTGGCGCGGGTTTGCCGTGTTTGGCACGCAAGGGTTCGAGCAATTCAGACAAACCGTTGTGATCTATTTCCTGCATCAGGGCCAGCAGACCGCCCAGCTCGCCGTGGGGAAATCCTTCCCGGGCAAACCAGTTCAGGTAGGGGCCGGGCAGGTCGGCAATGATTCGGCCCTTGTATTTGCCGAAGGGCATCTGGCGAGTTATCAGCAGTTCGAGCTTTTCAGGGTTCATCAATCAATCGCCTGGATTCAATCAGTCTGGAAAATACAGGCATTCTGCATGCAGGCCAAATGACAGATCATGCAAAAGAAACGGATACAGATTTAACCGATATTCATAACTACTTGAAATACAAGGAGTAATTGGTCGATAGAAAGCTGGCATGCGAGGTGCAACACCTATTGCAACTTTCATCCACCCGCAAGGAATTGAAAAATGACTGACATGAATAAAGAAGCGATTTCTGTACTCAACGACCTGATTGAAACCAGCAAGGACGGTCAGGAAGGGTTCAAGACTTGCGCTGAAGACATCAAACACCCTGAACTCAAAACCCTGTTCGTGCAACGTTCCGCAGAGTGCGCCACGGCGGCTTCTGAACTGCAAAGTGCGGTTCGTTCCATGGGCGGCGATCCGGAAACCTCCACCAGTGTCAGTGGTGACTTGCACCGTCGCTGGGTTGATGTGAAGTCGATGTTCACCGGCAAGGACGAAGAAGCGGTGCTCAATGAAGCCGAGCGTGGCGAAGACCATGCGCTGAAGGCATACCGAGACGCCATGGAAAAAATCAACAAGCATAACCTGGTAGGCATTCGCGACCTCGTTGAGCGTCAGTACCACGGCGTGCAACGCAATCACGATCAAGTGAAAGTCCTGCGTAACCAGGCACGCGCACGCTCGTAAGCGTACGTTTGCTGTCAAAAACGCCAGCCAGTCTGGCGTTTTTTTGTGCCTGTGAATTAGCGCTGGACGGGACATCGATAGCTAGCTAATAATTTGTTTCTCAAGTTTTCACTGAAGCCGTCTATCGTTAAATCGTCTTTCCAAGAGTCCCTTTCGTGCCCATCACTTTCCAGGCTTTATTGGCGCCTGACCTGCGTGCCGTGCAATTCGCGATCAAGACCCTGATCGGCGGAGGCCTGGCACTGTGGCTGGCCCTGCGCTGGGGGCTGGAGCAACCGGCCTGGGCGCTGATGACGGCGTTCATCGTGGCGCAGCCATTGTCCGGCATGGTGCTACAAAAGGGCCTGGCGCGGCTGTTGGGCACATTGATCGGGACGATCATGTCGGTGGTGTTCATGGGCGCTTTCGCCCAGACGCCGTGGTTGTTCCTGTTGGCCCTGGCGCTGTGGCTCGGACTGTGTACGGCGAGTTCGACCCTGCTGCGCAGCGCCTGGTCTTATTCATTTGTGCTGGCCGGGTACACGGTGGCGATCATTGCTTTGCCGGCCATTGCCCATCCGCTGACAGTGTTCGATCAGGCCGTGGCGCGATGCACGGAAATTTGCCTGGGGATTGTCTGTGCCACGGCCAGCAGTGCCTTGCTCTGGCCGATGCGGGTCGAGCTGCAACTGGCCGATCAGGCCCGTGCGGCCTGGCGCAGCGGTATGAACGCCGCGCGGGCGACCCTGGCCGGCGATGGCCAGGCGCGCAAGGACTTGCTGGAAATCCTCGGCAGAATCGTCGCGGTAGACGCCCAGCGCGAACACGCCTGGTTCGAAGGCCGTCGCGGCCGGCAACGTGCGCGGGCCATCAGCGGTCTGAGCCAGAAGTTGTTGATGTTGCTGCGCATCGCCCGTTCGGTTCGTCGTCAGTGGAAGCAGTTGGAGCCACAGGAGTCGGCGCAATTATCGCCCTGGATGCACGAAGTCCAGGAAGCGCTCGGCAGCGGCGATCCCGCGCCGTTGCAAGCCTTGCGCCCACGCTTGCTGGAGGCGTCCCATGCGCGGCATATCAGCTCCGCGCAAAGTTACTGCCTGGTGCGGTTGACCTTGTTGATGGACACCGCGCTGGCGGCCGGTACCGCGTTGCAAGCGGTGGAGCAGGGGGGGGAGTCCCTCGACCCGCCAAGATCCCTGACCCCACACCGTGACCTGTCCCTGGCGCTGGTGTTCGGTGCCCGCAGCGCGCTGGCCTTTCTGGTGGTTTCGTGTTTCTGGCTCGCGACGGCATGGCCCGCCGCGGCCGGGGCGCTATTGCTGACGTGTGTGGTGTGCAGCCTGTTCGCCAGCCGCGAGAACGGCGCGCAGATCGGCATGAGTTTCATGCGCGGGATTTTTCTGGCCCTTCCGGTGGCGTTTATCGTCGGACAGATTCTGCTGCCGCAATGGAGCAGTTTCGCGATGCTCTGTCTGGGCTTGGGCGTGCCATTGTTTTTCGGAGCGCTGGGCATGGCCAAACCGCAGATTGGCGCCACGGCGACTTCGTTCTGCCTGCACTTCATTGTGCTGGTGGCGCCGTTGAATCAGATGAAGTTCGACGTCGCCGTGTTTTTCAACAGTGCACAAGCCATGGTGATAGGCGTCGGTGCGGCGGTGCTGGCGTTTCATTTACTGATCCTGCGCAACCCGACCTGGCATGCTCGACGCCTGTTGGCCGCGACCCTTGGCGACCTGGTACGCCTGACCCGGCGCAATCTTGCCGGCGCCGAGAGCTGGTTCGGCGGACGCATGGCCGACCGTTTGCTGCAATTGGCGCGGCTTTATCCGGAGCTGCCGGAGCCAGCACGCAGTCGCTGGGACGATGGCTTGCTCGGCCTGGATATCGGCGATGAATTGTTGCACCTGCGCTTGAGCCTGGCAGTGGCGCAGGTGCCGCTGACCGCACCGCAACGGCAATACCTGGAGCACCTGGAAAAAGTCCTGCAACAAGGTCCGGCTGGCAGTCGCGCCGAAGCGTTGGCCGAGCCGAGCCAAGCCTTGCTGCAATCCTTGTACGCCTTGCCCCCCGATGACGCGGTGAAGCTGGCCCAGGGCGCGGTGCTGCAATTGCAAAACAGCTGGCGTGCCTGGTGCCGCCAGCAGGAGGACGTCGATGGGCTTGCGTGAGTGGTCGGTGGGCGGGGTACTGCTCAGCCCGTTTCTGATTTATGTGGTGCTGGCGTTGCTGGTGACCGGCGCTTTGCGCCTGTTGTTGCGGTTGACCCCGGTGAGCCGCTGGATCTGGCATGAAGCATTGTTTGATTGCGCCTTGTACGTCTGTGTATTGACCGTGATTACCTTCGTCCTCGGTCCCTTATAAGGAGTTGAATATGCGTACCTCCGTACGTGTCGCGGTAACCCTGTGTCTGGTGGCGGTGGCGATTTTTGCCGGGTTCCATTTATGGCAGTACTACATGCTCACGCCCTGGACTCGCGACGCGCGAATTCGTGCCGATGTGGTGGTGATTTCCCCGGACGTGTCGGGTTGGGTGCGTGAACTCAAGGCGTATGACAACCAGCAGGTGAAGGCCGGCGACCTGTTGTTGAGTATCGACCGTGACCGTTTCGAAGCCGCGCTGGAAAAGGCCCTGGCGGTGGTGCAGACCCGTCAGCAACAACTCAATCTACGCGAGCGCGAAGCCAGCCGTCGCGCCAGCCTCGGGCCGCAAGCGATCAGCGCCGAACTGCGTGAAAACGCGCAAATCAACGCGGGCATTGCCCGTGGCGAACTGCGTGAAGCCCAGGCCGAAGCCAAGATGGCACAAATCAATCTGGACCGCAGCCAGGTCTACGCGCCGCGCAATGGCCATATCACCAACCTGCGCCTGGCCGAAGGCAATTATGTGAATGCCGGGCAATCGGTCATGGCGTTGATCGACGATTCGACCTTCTATGTGCAGGCATATTTCGAAGAAACCAAACTGCCGCGGATTCGCGTCGGCGATCCGGTGAAGGTCTGGTTGATGAGCGCCGGGGAGGCGTTGCAGGGACATGTGGAAAGCATCAGCCGCGGGATTACCGATCGCAATACGACGCCTGATGGTCAATTGCTGGCGGAAGTGGAGCCGACCTTCAACTGGGTCAGGCTGGCGCAACGGATTCCGGTGCGGATCAAACTGGACCACGTGCCCGAAGGGCTGAATCTGAGTGCGGGGATGACGGCGAGCGTGCAGGTGCAGGAGGGTGCGCGCTAGATTGTGCCCGTGGCGAGGGAGCAAGCTCCCTCGCCACGGGTCAGGGGTGGATCAACCGATGCTGATGGCCGGCAACTCGGTCAGGGTCACGCTCTGCTGTTTGCGCGGCGCCAGAATTTCCGCTTCGCCATCCACTACCAGTTCATCACGCTGGTTGAACACGCGGGTGGCAATGCGCACCCGAAACTTCGGCAGCTTTTCGAGAATCTCCAGACGCACGGTCAGGGTGTCGCCAATTTTCACCGGCTTCTGAAAGCTCATCTGTTGACCGATATAAATCGTGCCCGGCCCGGGCAACTCGCAAGCCACTGCCGCACTGATCAGCGCGCCGCTGAACATGCCGTGGGCGATACGTTCCTTGAACATGGTGCTGGCGGCGTATTCGGCGTCCAGGTGTACCGGATTGTGGTCGCCCGACATCGCGGCGAACAACTGGATGTCGCGCTCTTCGACGGTCTTGCTGAAGCTGGCGGTCTGGCCGACTTCAAGGGCTTCGTAAGGGGTGTTGGTAACCTGGGTCATCTGTCTCAATTCCTGTGACGAATAAAAAAATTCACAAAAAACTATTCGGCTCGGTGTGGACGACGATGGCTCAAGACCTGGGCGATCCAGGCCAGCACATCGGCGGTCACTTCATCGCGGTTGCTTTCATTGAACAGTTCATGCCGCGCCTGCGGGTAAATAGTCAGTTGCAGGCTCTGGCTGCCGGCCTTGCGCAAGGCATTGGCCAGATCTGTCAGACGTTTGCCTTCGCTCACCGGATCACATTCGCCGCCAATCACCAGCAACGGCAGGCCCGGATCGATCTGAGCGAGATTGGACGCTTTGCTGATTTGCTGCAACCCGCCGAGCAAATCGATCCACAGCTGATTGGTGCAACGGAAGCCGCAGAGCGGATCGTTGGCGTACAAGTCGACCTCCTTCGGATCGCGGCTGAGCCAGTCGAACCGGGTACGCGCCGGTTTGAACTTCTTGTTGAACGAGCCGAATGACAACCATTCGATCAGGGCGCTGCGGCCCTTGGGGCCTTGGCGCAGGCGTTCGAACCGGGCGATTTGCCGCGCCGCGCGATAAAGCGCAACGGGCTGGAAATTCGATCCACTGAGAATTGCCCCATGCAGGCTGGCACTGTGATGCAGCAAATAAGCCTGGGCAATGTAGCTGCCCATGCTGTGACCGAGCAGCACAATCGGCATGTCGGGATGCTGCTGGCCGATGTGCTGGTTGAGGCACGCCAGATCACCCACCACTTTGCTCCAGCCATCGCTATCGGCGAAATGACCGAGGGTCCCGTTTTCGGCAGTTTTGCCATGTCCGCGCAAATCCGGCGCATACACGCCGTAACCCTGTTCGCAGAGTTTTTCCGCCAGACGCGTATACCGCCCGCTGTGTTCCGCCATGCCATGAGCCAGCAAAATCAATGCCTTGAGACTGCCTGCCGGTAGCCACTGGTTGACGAAGAGACGGCTGTGATCGCTGGTGGTCAGCCAGAAAGTGTCGTGGATCATGGCGTTTCCTTTGCTGGGGCATGGTACTTGCGGCTTGCAACCCAAGTGTATAGCGCATCCTGCGTCGGGCGTCTGATCTGCTCACGCCATGGGACGAAGATTCACACGATCTATGACGATCGTGCGCGTATTTGCCTGATTCGACATAGCTGCTAGTGTCCGTGAAGCTCCGCTTTTCGCTTTCTGCTTTTAAGAAATGACAGAGACAGAAAAGTGGCCCGGATAGGTTCAGGTAAAGAGGACAAGAACAATGCAACCTGATTTCTGGAATGACAAACGCCCGACCGGTGTGCCCCTGGACATTGATACGGGCGCCTATAAGTCGGTGATCGAGGTGTTCGAACGTTCCTGCAAGAAGTTTGCGGATCGCCCGGCGTTCAGCAATATGGGTGTCACCCTGACCTACGCTGAGCTGGAACGCTACAGCGCCGCCTTCGCCGGTTACCTGCAAGCCCACACCGACCTGGTGCCGGGGGATCGCATCGCGGTGCAGATGCCCAACGTCCTGCATTACCCGATCGCCGTGTTCGGCGCATTGCGCGCCGGGTTGATCGTGGTCAACACCAACCCGCTGTACACCGCGCGGGAAATGCGTCATCAGTTCAAGGACTCCGGTGCCCGGGCGCTGGTGTACCTGAACATGTTCGGGCAGAAAGTCCAGGAAGTGCTGCCCGATACCGACCTGCAGTACCTGATCGAAGCGAAGATGGGCGACCTGATGCCCGCCGCCAAGGGCTGGCTGGTCAATACCATGGTAAGCAAGGTCAAGAAAATGGTCCCGGCCTATCACTTGCCCCAGGCGATTTCCTTCAAGAGTGCACTGCGCCTGGGCCAGGGCCTGGGGATCAAGCCGTTGAACGCCGGCCTCGATGACATCGCGGTGCTGCAATACACCGGTGGCACCACCGGCCTGGCCAAGGGCGCGATGCTGACCCACGGTAACCTGGTGGCCAATATGCAGCAGGCGCGGGCCTGTCTCAGTCAGACCGCTGTCGACGGCCACCCACTGCTGCGCGAAGGACAGGAAGTGATGATCGCGCCGCTGCCGCTTTACCACATCTATGCCTTCACGGCGAACTGCATGTGCATGATGGTGACCGGCAACCACAACGTGCTGATCACCAATCCACGGGACATCGGCGGCTTTATCAAGGAGCTGAAAAACTGGCGGTTCTCGGCATTGCTGGGGCTCAACACGCTGTTTGTCGCGTTGATGGATCACCCGGATTTCAAGACCCTGGATTTCTCCAGCCTCAAGCTCACCAACTCCGGCGGCACCGCACTGGTCAAGGCCACCGCCGAGCGCTGGGAGCAAATGACCGGTTGCCGCATCACTGAAGGCTACGGCCTGACGGAAACCTCGCCCGTGGCCTGCACCAACCCGTATGGCGACCAGTCGCGCATCGGCACGGTTGGCTTGCCGGTGCCGGGCACCACGCTGAAGGTCATCAACGATGAAGGCGTCGAGCAGCCGTTGGGCGAGCGCGGCGAGCTGTGCATCAAAGGCCCGCAGATCATGAAGGGCTACTGGCAGAAGCCCGAAGCCACCGAAGAAGTGCTGGATGCCGAGGGCTGGTTCAAGTCCGGCGACATTGCCGTGATCGACCCGGACGGGTTTGTGCGTATCGTCGATCGCAAGAAGGACATGATCATCGTCTCGGGTTTCAACGTGTACCCGAACGAGATTGAAGACGTGGTCATGGCCCACCCGAAAGTCGCCAACTGCGCGGTCATCGGGGTGCCGGACGAGCGCTCGGGCGAAGCGGTGAAGTTGTTTGTGGTGGCCCGTGAAGCGGGAGTCAGCCTTGAAGAGCTGAAGGCGTACTGCAAGGAAAACTTCACGGCGTACAAAGTGCCCAAGCACATCGTGTTGCGTGAGTCGTTGCCAATGACGCCGGTGGGCAAGATCTTGCGACGGGAGTTGCGTGATATCGCTTGATCGATGAATGGCCGCGCTTTGCGTGGATCGGTGTAGGAGCGAGCTTGCTCGCGATTGTCTTGAACGATGACGCGTAGAACCAGATGCCCCGCGGCGGTCTCCAGTTTTTCGCGAGTAGGCTCGCTCCTACATTGATTTAAGCCCCGGTTTTCGGGGCTTTCAGCGCTTTATAGAATCTTTACTCTAAAATGACCGCTTGTCATTCTTGAGTCACAAAAGTGACCGTAGAGGCCGCTTTTGGCTCTAGTCGACCCTTGGCAAAGCTGCTACTCTCGGCGCGCTTTGTGACTTCTCGGCCTTGTAAAAAGCCAGACTCACCAATAATCACACCAATAATAATCGCATCAAATGCGGTGCTGAATTCGCGTTGCTGAGGAGTGGGCTTCCATGAACGAAGACTTTTGGAAGGATAAGTACCCAGCTGGAGTTGCTGCCGACATCAATCCAGACGAGTACCCGAATATTCAGGCAGTGTTGAAGCAATCCTGCCATCGCTTCGCCAACAAGCCGGCGTTCAGCAACCTGGGCAAGACAATCACGTACGGTGAACTGTACGAATTGTCCGGTGCCTTTGCGGCTTACCTGCAACAGCATACCGATTTGCAGCCCGGCGATCGAATCGCCGTGCAACTGCCCAACGTGCTGCAATACCCGATTGCCGTCTTTGGTGCCATCCGCGCGGGCTTGATCGTGGTCAATACCAACCCGCTGTACACCGCGCGGGAAATGGAACACCAGTTCAACGATTCCGGTGCCAAGGCCTTGGTGTGCCTGGCCAATATGGCGCACCTGGCCGAGACCGTCGTGCCGAAAACCGGCGTCAAGCACGTGATCGTCACCGAAGTGGCCGACCTGCTGCCACCGCTCAAGCGCCTGCTGATCAATAGCGTCATCAAATACGTGAAGAAGATGGTCCCGGCGTACCACCTGCCAAAAGCCGTCAAGTTCAATGACGTATTGAGCAAGGGGCATGGTCAGCCAGTGGCGGAAGCCAGCCCGGCCAGCAGTGACGTGGCGGTGCTGCAATACACCGGCGGCACCACCGGCGTGGCCAAGGGCGCCATGCTGACCCACCGCAACCTGGTGGCGAACATGCTGCAGTGCAAGGCACTCATGGGCTCCAACCTCAATGAAGGTTGCGAGATCCTGATCACGCCGCTGCCGCTGTACCACATCTATGCCTTCACCTTTCACTGCATGGCGATGATGCTGATCGGCAACCACAACATCCTGATCAGCAACCCGCGCGACTTGCCGGCGATGGTCAAGGAGCTGTCGAAGTGGAAGTTCAGCGGTTTCGTCGGCCTCAACACTCTGTTCGTGGCCCTGTGCAATAACGAAGGCTTCCGCAAGCTGGACTTCTCGGCGCTGAAAGTGACCTTGTCCGGCGGCATGGCCCTGCAACTGGCGGCGGCCGAGCGCTGGAAAGCCGTCACCGGTTGCGCCATCTGCGAAGGTTACGGCATGACCGAAACCAGCCCGGTGGCGACGGTCAACCCGATCCAGAACATTCAGATCGGCACCATCGGCATTCCGGTGCCATCGACCCTGTGCAAAGTCATCGACGATGCCGGTGTTGAACAGCCAATGGGCGAAATCGGCGAACTGTGCGTGAAAGGTCCGCAGGTCATGAAGGGCTACTGGCAGCGTCAGGACGCCACCGATGAAATCCTCGACAGCGAAGGCTGGTTGAAGACCGGGGACATCGCGCTGATCCAGCCGGATGGCTACATGCGCATTGTCGATCGCAAGAAAGACATGATCCTGGTGTCCGGTTTCAACGTTTACCCGAATGAACTCGAAGATGTACTGGCAACCTTGCCGGGCGTGTTGCAATGCGCGGCCATCGGCATTCCGGACGAGAAATCGGGGGAGGCGATCAAGATCTTCATCGTCGCCAAGCCAGGCGTGACGCTGACCAAGGAGCAGGTAATGGAGCACATGCGCGCCAACGTCACCGGCTACAAGGTGCCGCGCTCCGTGGAGTTTCGCGATGCATTGCCGACCACCAACGTTGGCAAGATCCTGCGTCGCGAGTTGCGTGATGAAGAGTTGAAGAAGATCAAGGCGAAGAACGCCGCCTAATCAAAAAGCCCCGCAGACGCGGGGCTTTTTGTTGGTGCTCTTGTGGCGAGGGTTATTGCCGGAACGGCGCGAAATTGACGTTGGTGCCCGCCGGGCGCATGTCCTGCAGGTACGAGTCCTTGTCGGCGCTCAGTTCCAGGCTCAATGCGGCCTTGCGCTTGCCCTGGTTGCGCACCACCAGACCTTCGAGCTTCTCGCGCAGGAATACCGTCGGCACTTTCAGGTGCAACAGTTCGTCGGTTTCCGGGGCGTGCATCAGCAGGTGAATCCACTCGTACTGACCAATGGCCAGACGCGCGACCGGAATATCGAACCACCAGATGTTGCGGTTGCGGTTCAATTCGGTGAAGTGGCAGTTGTTGACGCCAAGCACTGCACCGCCGAGTTCCTGGTTTCTGCGGGCAATGGCCTGCTTTTTATCGAGTTTCATAACATTCCTACGGGATTGGATCTTCAGCGCCATGGCCTGAATACGTTGCGGCATTCTCGGGGGTTGCCGGGCAAACATAAAGCCCAACCTGCGCTGAACGATGAAATGTCGGGACGAAAATAAATGAAACTCCGTGCAAACGCTTCCGGTCAACCTTGTGTAACGACCTTTTTCATCGAGATGTTCACAGGAGAAACACCATGAGCAGCACTGGCGATAAAGTAAAAGGCATGGCCAACGAAGCAACCGGTAACGTCAAGCAAGGCGTGGGTAAAGTCACCGGTAACGACAAAATGCGCGCCGAAGGCGTGATGCAGGAAAAGAAAGGCGAAGCCCAGCAAGCCGTTGGCAAAGCCAAGGATGCCCTGAAGAAAGGCATCGACAAGGCATAACCCAGCCTTTAATAAAGGTAAGAAACGGCCATCCGCGGATGGCCGTTTTTGTGTCAGCCTGAACTTGAGGGCTGAAATTGTTTCAAAGGCGCCAGCTAGAGTATTTTGATGTAGACAACGGCCCTTGAGTCGCCACGACTTAACCCACCATTTTGTTTGCGGCGAAAGGAGACGCTAATGATTTTTCCGGACATGAAAGGTCTGCCCTTGCACCGTGTGATGGTGCGCACGGTCACCGAGTTCATCGACGACGAGATGTCGACCTATGCCTCGGCGCTCGCCTATCAAATGCTGTTTTCGCTGTTTCCGTTCATTCTGTTCCTGATCGCCCTGATCGGCTTCCTGCACCTGCCGGACTTCTTCTCCTGGTTGCGCCTGCAATCGGAACTGGTACTGCCGCCCCAGGCCCTGGAGCAGGTGAACCCGGTGATCGACCAACTCCAGCAGTCCAAGGGTGGGCTGCTTTCTGTGGGTATCGTGATCGCCCTGTGGACGGCCTCTGCCGGCGTGCGGCTGATGATGAGTGCGATGAACGCCGCCTACGATGTGGTCGAAGGCCGACCGGCGTGGAAGCGTGTCCCGCTGTCGATTTTCTACACCGTCGGCGTCGCCGGCATGCTGTTGATCGCCGCCGCATTGATGGTGCTCGGGCCGCAAGTGATGAGCTGGATCGCGGCGCAAGTCGGCCTCGAATATTTCATTGTCACGCTCTGGACCATCGCCCGCTGGCCGGTGATCGTGATTCTGCTGATGGTGGCCGTGGCGCTCATCTACTACGTGATGCCCGACGTCAAACAGGAGTTCCGCTTCATCACGCCCGGCTCGGTACTGGCCGTGGTGGTGTGGATCATCGCGTCCCTGGGCTTCGGTTTCTACGTCAAGGAGTTCGCCAACTACAACGCCATGTATGGCAGTATCGGCGCGATCATCGTGCTGTTGCTGTATTTCTATATTTCTTCTGCGGTGCTGTTGCTCGGTGCCGAGATGAATGCGGTGATCGAGCACATGTCCAAGGAAGGCAAGGACCCGGGCGAAAAAGTCCCCGGCGAGCAAGGCCCGAGCATCGAACCCAAACACCATGTGTCGGGACTGGGCCGGGACCACTCGCTCAAACCAACCACTGACGAAGCCTGAGCATGATCCGTGAAATTCTGAAAATGGGCGATGAACGCCTGCTGCGCATTGCCCCGCCGGTGCCGGCCGAGATGTTCGACAGCCCGGAACTGTGGCAATTGATCGACGACATGTTCCAGACCATGGAAAGCGTGGGGGGTGTCGGCCTCGCCGCACCGCAAATCGGCGTCGACCTGCAACTGGTGATCTTCGGCTTCGAGCACAGCGAGCGTTATCCGGAAGCCGAAGCCGTGCCGCAGACGATCCTGATCAATCCGTTGATCACCCCGCTGAGTCCGACGCTGGAAGAAGGTTTCGAAGGCTGCCTGTCGGTGCCCGGTTTGCGCGGCGCCGTGGATCGTTATCAACACATCCGCTATGAAGGCTTCGATCCCAAGGGCGAGCCCATTGTGCGCATCGCCTCGGGTTTCCATGCGCGAGTCGTGCAGCATGAGTGTGATCACCTGATCGGCCGGTTATACCCGTCGCGCATCAGCGATTTCAGCAAGTTCGGTTTTACCGAGGTGATGTTTCCGGACCTTGATCCGAACGCCGACGATTGAATCCTCAACAAGACCACTGTGGGCGCGAGCGTGCTCCCACAGGTGATCTCGACGCTATTGTCACTCGCTCCGACTCACCGGTTACCCTATGGTCCTGACCAGCGGTTCCAGGCCCATGGCGATCATCGGCTTGCTGCGCGCGTAACGGCTCAGGCGCTCTGTCATGGCATAGGGCATCTGCGGATCGAAGACAAAGCCGCGATGCTCATAAAAACCGCGCAAGTCCGGGTGGCAGAACAGCCAGACCGGGCTTGCGGCGTCCTTCACCGCGGCAGCGATCAACGCAGCAGCGATGCCTTGCCCGCGACAGGCCGGATCGACAAACAACCCCGTCAGCCAATGCCCGCCGGACACCGGCCGCAAGCACAATGCTCCGACGATTTCGTCGCGCCGGGCGACCCACAATTGCGCGTCGCGAACTGCTTTCATCGACGATTGGTGGGCGCGATAAAACTTGTTTATCAACGGCCATAAAGGCTCATCGAGCCGGGTGTACTGAGTGTTGGGCATGGGACCGGACTGTCGGTGTGCAAAGCGGGCGATTATAAAAGAACGCTACCCCAAGGATAGGTGTATACCTGATCTCACATCCCGTGTGAGTGGAGTACGCATCATGTCCAAAGGTATGGATTCAAAGAAAGCAGCAAAGAAAAAACCGGCAAAAACCGCCATTGAGAAGCGTGCGGACAAGAAGGCCAAGAAAGTCGATATTTTCGGTCATTGATCCCGTGATCAGGGAGCCCGGTCCAAGGGCTCCCGCTGTTCGTCCAGTGAAGAAAAAAATCTGCAAGAAAACCCGGCGTCGTTGCACAGAAGGGAAATGATCCCGATCCGAGCAACGCCATGCCTCATGACTTCGATGCTGCCCAGCGATCCCTGTTTGGGATGCCTTCTCAGTCACACCAAGACTGAACCGATTTTGTCCTCAGTGCTGGCCGACTAGTGGCCTTGCTTAGCCATGACGGCTGTCTATGCTCATCTGTAACTAACCATGTCGGTGGCTTCCGAGTGACTGGCGTTCAACCGTGAGAGTGCGCATTGCAAGGCACCCAGGCTTGGCAAAATGGAGCAATCGGGTAAAGGGAGTTTGCTTGTGAGTAGGTTAGGGCTGGCCCGAATCCGGGCGATCAAGAGAAGGATGTCTTGATAAGAGTGTCACTAAAGGGACCCTCCGATTAAACATCATTTATCACCTGACAAGTCCCTCCCGTGGATGGGGCGCGTGTGTTCTGTGGAACGTAGTGGTGGATTTGAAAGATCAGCAACTTTCATTAATCAAAAGACCGCGCTCAAGGTGGTACGAACATGTTCAACCTACATCACAAGGCTGACCTGCAGGAAATCGAACGTTTCAGCTGTGCGCTGAGCGAGGCCAATGCCAAGTTGGCCGCCATTAGCCGTTCGATGGCGATGATTGAATTTACCCCGGACGGCATTGTGCTCGATGCCAACGAAAACTTTTGCAGCGCCATGGGTTACAGCGTCGAAGAAGTACGCGGCAAGCACCACCGGATATTTTGCGAAGAGGCGTTTTACCGCAGCGAAGAGTACGCCAGGTTGTGGCGCGACCTGGCCCGTGGCGAGCCCGTCAGTGGCACCTTTTCACGCTTGAACAAGAGCGGCAAGGAGATCTGGCTCGAAGCCAGCTACATGCCGGTCTACGGTCCTGATCGGCAAGTGAGCAGTGTGATTAAAATCGCCAGCGACATTTCGGCGAGAGTCTACGAAGAACACGAAAACGAGAGCATGCTCGCCGCGATCGGGCGCTCCATGGCGGTGATCGAATTCACCCCCGACGGCAAGGTGATCACGGCCAACGACAACTTCTTGAAAACCATGCACTACTCGCTCAATGAAATCGTCGGCCAGCATCACAGTTTGTTTTGCCACCGCAGCGAAAGTGAATCGCCAAACTACAGAGCGTTCTGGGCCTCACTCAATCGCGGCGAATATCACTCGCACCGATTCGAACGCAAGGACAAGTTCGGCCACATGGTTTATCTGGAAGCGTCCTACAACCCGCTGTTCGACACCAAGGGCCGGCTGTACAAAGTGGTGAAGTTCGCCAGCAACATCACCGAGCAGGTCACTACCCTGCAAACGGCCGCGGAATCGGCCCACAGCACCTCGGTACAAAACGATGCCTGCGCGCGCAAAGGGTCCGAGGTGGTGCAGCAAACAGTGCAGATCATCCAGGACATTTCCCGCGACTTGAACGAAGCGGCGGTGAGCATCGAGGCCGTCAGCAAACAGTCCGACATCATCGGCACCATTGTTCAGACCATTCGCGGCATTGCCGATCAGACCAACCTGCTGGCCCTCAACGCCGCCATCGAAGCGGCCCGCGCCGGCGAGCATGGACGTGGCTTCGCGGTGGTGGCCGATGAAGTGCGCAGCCTGGCCGCACGCACCAGCCAGGCAACGGTGGAAATTGTCGAAGTGGTGCGCAAGAACCACGATTTGTCAGTCAGTGCTGTGTCGAGCATGCAGTCGAGCTTGAGTCGAACCGGGCTTGGGGTAGAGCTGGCGAATGAGGCGGGGGAGGTGATTCTGGAGATTCAACAGGGCTCGCGGCACGTGGTGGACGCCATCAGCCAGTTCAATTCGACCTTGCAGTTGAATTGATTGCGGCCAAATGCAAAGGGGCCCGGTAAGAGGGCCCCTTTTTATTCCGGCGCCATTAAAGCGAAGCAAGGAACTTGTCGACCACCTGACTGCTGCCTTTACCGCTGCTGCCGTTGTCTTTCTCGGCCTGCGCCAGTTTCACCTTGTCCTGCATGCGCTCGGCGATTTCCTTGCCAATCGCCAACTGTTGTTCAGGAGGCATGGCTTTTACCTGGTCTTCCGTCAGGCCCATCTCTTTCAGAATGCTGTCGCGCAAACGCTGTTCAGGCGTTTTGCTCATATAGTCCTTGAATTCGTCGGTGGCCGAGCCACTGCCGACCTTGTTCTGGGTGTCCGCCGGTACGCTTGCAGTCGTCGCCTGCAGATTCACGCGGGTCTTGGCGAACGCTTCATCAACGTTGTCACTGATTTTACTGGCCTGGCTGACCTGTTGCGTGGCGAGTTGTGTGGCGGATGCCTGTACCTGCTCGCTGGCGTGCGCGGTTTGCGTCTGCACATTGTTTTGCAGCGCTTGCATCATGGCGCCTTGAAGGCCGCTCTGAAGCCCGGCAGCGGCGTCGGCGTTTGGATTTTCACCGGGCCGTTTGGGCAGTGGCGTCACCTGGTTTAATTTTGCACTGACCAGCATGATAAATAGACCTTGTAGGTATTGGCGGTGCAGTGTGTTGAGCAATTAATATGCCTATAAGATAAATATCTTATATATCAAGTGCTTAATTTGTTTTGTCCGGTGAGTATCGGACGTTTGCGGTCAAGCCTTGCCGTCAGGCGGCAGGGTTCGACCGCCGGGCCGACACCGATGCACACTGGCACACGGAGTGCTCAAGGCAAGCCGTTGCAGCAATGCTTGAGAAAACCGGGGTGCTGCGCCAAACGCCTGAAGTACTCATCGATGGCCGGGTAATCGGGGCGCTCGATCGGTGTCATCAACCAGCGATTGACCGACAGCCCGATGACGATATCGGCCAAGGTGAATGTGGGCCCGGCCACATAAGCCTTGGTGGTTGCCAGCTGATGTTCGAGGATGCCCATCTTCTGGTTCCAGTCGCGCACACTGACGTCCAGTCGATGCGGGTCCTGGAATTCCGGGTCCTGGAATTCCGGGTCCTGGAATTCCGGGTCCTTGCGCACCAGCGCCATGAATGCATGGCTCCAGGACGGATTGAGCTCAATCGCCTGCCAATCCATCCACTGTTCCACCCGGGCCCGCGCGGCCGGTTCGGTGGGTAGCAGCTCGGCATGGTGATGGTGGTGTTTGCCGGCCAGGTAACGGCAGATGGTGTTGGATTCCCACAGCGCCCCGTTCTCATCGATGATCACCGGCACCTTTGCATTGGGATTGAGCCGCAGAAACTCAGGGCTGTGGGTCGAGGCAAAACCGCTGCCCCAATCCTCACGCTCGTAGGACAGACCCAGTTCCTCGCACGTCCACAAGACCTTGCGGACGTTGATCGACGAGGCTTTACCGAGGATCTTCAGTGCATGTTCCATTTTGCTACTCCGTTAGCGAATCATGGCTTCGGGAAACTAATAGTGTGCCTGTCCACGAGTGACATCAAGTCGGCTCAAGACTGGGCCGGCAGGGCGGGTATAAGTCGCTTCGACATTCAGATGAACTGCACCGGAATGCCGGGTGGAAACGCTCTTGCGAAAAGGAGGTCGGCAGACCTTCGCAAACGATGGTTTCTTGCAGTTTGTCTACGGCTAAACCGGAATCCGCTGACTTATGCCATCAGAATTTTGTCGTGTTGTTTTGCTGCCGATTCAGGGACTGGTTTTCGCCACCTGGATACTTCAGACGCGTTACTGATACTGGGCAGGTAGTTGCAGCTCGGAATAGCATGGTTTGTATCGGAAGATCTATTTACGAAGTTTCGATTCTTGCCGAAGTAATCAGATCGTCGACGACTGCAGACCGATTTGCTTTTCGCGTGGCCAGTCCAAGTACAGCCTTGGGCCAATCAAGCCGAAGCGCTCTGTAATGCAGGCCATCGCGATCAATTCGCTGCATTGATTCGGGTACTACCGCAATACCCATTCCCGCAGATACCAGGTTTACAGCGGACGATAGTTGGGGGGCCTGCTGGCGGATGGTCGGATTGAATCCAGATTGACGGCAGGCGGCCACGATATCTGCACTTAGCCCATAACCGGACTTGCGCGAATACAGGATGAAATTCTCCTGCCGTAAATCAGCAAGCGACAGCTCCTTGCGTGACATTAATGAGTGTCCATCAGGCAGGACAACAATAAGTGGTTCTTCGGATAAGGTGATGAAGTCAATGTCGCCGCCCATAGCAAAGGGCGGCCTGACAAAGGCTGCGTCAATGTCGCCATGACCGAGCCTGGAAATGAGCGATTCGCTATCGTTTTCTTCCAGGTTTACCTCCACCTTGGGGTGCTGTTGCTGGTAACGTCTGATCAAGCCTGTAACGGTATCGTTAAATGAGGCGGATTCGGTGAAGCCCAGCTTCAATGAGCCAACCTCACCTCGCGCAACACGGCGCGCATTTTTTTGAGCGTCCTCGGCACGCGCAAGAATATCGTGTGCCGATATCAGAAATGCCTTACCTGCGTCACTGAGTATGACGCCGCGTCCTACACGGTGGAAAAGCGGCGTACCTATTTCATCTTCCAAATCACGTATCTGCTGCCCAAGCGGGGGTTGGGCAATTCCAAGTTGTTCGGCTGCTCGCGTGAAATTCTCGGCTTGGGCTGTGACGACGAAGTAACGTAGATGTCTGAGTTCCAATTAGGACTCCAAAAATACTAATTTGATATTTTTTAAATATTAGACATATCGTTCGTGTGGCGCCATGCTTCTTTTGAATTAAAGATGCCGTCAGTGATTCGGTCGGGATAAAGTCAGGCGGCAGGGTCTTAGTAGGTCAAGAAGTAAACCAAGTCTGCGAAATAAAGGAAGGCAACATGGATATGCAACTGATTGCAGTGGCCGGTTTGGTGGCTGTGACAATCACACTATGGGCAACACGCGGGCTTCCAGAATACCTGACTGCACTTTTGTTCTTTGCGTTCGCGATGATTCTCCATGTGGCTCCCGCCTCGTTGGTCTTCTCCGGGTTTACCTCCGCCGCGTTCTGGCTCGTTATCAGTGGCTATGTCATTGGAATTGCCATTCGCAAGACGGGTTTGGCCTCTCGATGTGCGGGGGGGCTCGCGGCTTATCTTTCCAGATCGTATGCGCAAATGGTCTTTGGTATTGTCGGCCTCACGTACATGCTTGCCTTTGTTATGCCTTCCAACATGGGACGTATTGCACTTCTGATGCCGATTGTCCTGGCGCTTGCTGACCGAGTGGGGTTCGGGGATAAGAGTCCAGGACGTATAGGTCTCTCACTCGCTGTCGGCTTTGGAACCTTTCAGCTTTCGGCGTCCATTCTGCCTGCGAATGTTCCAAATCTTGTCATGGCGGGTGCGATCGATACCACGTACGGCCTGCAACTATCTTATTTGCCTTATCTGATATTGCACGCGCCGGTACTTGGCTTTATGAAGGGACTTGCACTCTGTGCATGTGTCGTCTGGTTGTTTCCAGATAAAGTGAAAAAAAGCATAGAGTTGGAACCTTCTCGCCCTTGGAGTCCTGAGGAAAAGAGGTTGGGACTTCTTCTTTTGACAACGCTCGGACTCTGGCTTACCGACTCTTTGCACGGTATTTCTCCGGCGTGGGTTGGTCTCGTCGCCGCTTGCCTATGCCTCCTGCCACGGGTGGGATTCGTATCCAGTGAGGAATTTGGTCAGGAGGTCAATCATCGGACCGCTATCTATGTCGCGGCAATCCTCGGACTCGCCGCACTGGTAGGGCACACCGGACTCGGTGCATTAATAGGCAATGAAGTACTCGCCCTTGCACCTTTGGACCCGACCTCACCATTCCACAGCTATGCCTCAATCGTAGGTTTATCCACACTGCTCAATTTTGTGGTGACAGCGAATGGGGTGCCAGCGTTATTTACGCCCTTGGCACAGTCGATGGCTACTGCGTCTGGTTTGCCATTACTGAGTGTTCTAATGATGCAAGTGATCGGCTTTTCTACGCCGCTCTTGCCTTACCAGGCTTCGCCGATTGTTCTCGCTATTGAAATGGGAAGAATTCCTTTCGTGGCAGCGTTGCGATTGAGTCTGGCGCTTGCATTCATCACGTTCGTCTTTTTAGCTCCGATTAATTATGGGTGGTTCGTCTTTCTGGGTTGGCTGCCATGATTCTCTGGTTTTTTGAAGTGGGTCATGCATTAACCGGATAACCAAAATCCATACTGCAGCCGGAGTGTCGCCTTGCATACCCCAATGTTCTGCATCTTGTTCTTCGAACAGTATGAGTATCGGGGACGGCGCAATGGTCAATCTGGATAGTGGGTGATTCTTACTCCTGCCAGTTCGAACCGGGACTGATTCTGAAATGGCGGACACGGCGAATTTTTGATCCGTGTCCCCGTAGGGAATATTAAGTACTCTCGCGCACCTTCAACTCAAACCCCATGTCCTGCACCGGTTTGGCCACGGTGTTGCCGGCCATCAACGTCAGCATCTGCTCTGCCGCACGACGACCGATTGCCTCGCGCGGGGTGTTGATGCTGCTCAGGCGCGGGACCATGTGTTCCGACATGGGCAGGTCGTTGAAGCCGAGAATCGCCACCTGCCCGGGGATCTTGATCCCGCAGCGCATGGCTTCGAGCAATGCACCCTGGGCCAAGTCGTCGTTGCCGAAGAAAATCGCATCGACATCGGGGTGACTGGCGAGCAGTTGCAGAAACAGTTCGCCGCCCAGGCCGACCGAGGAGGCGCGTGGCGTCAGCACTTCCAGGTCCGGGTCATACAAACCGGCCTTTTGCAGGGCCTTGCGGAAACCTTCGCCGCGCAGCAGCGTGCGCTGGTCGAGTTGCGCACCGATGTAGGCCAGGCGCTTGCGCCCGCGGGACAGCAGGTGTTCGGCCGCCGTTTCGCCGGCAGCCAGTTGTGAAAAGCCTACGCAATTGACTCCGGCGGCGCTGTCGAGCTCCATCATGTAGACGCAGGGAATGTTGCTCGCTTCGATCATCCGCCGCGAACTTTCAGTGCGGTCGAAACCGGTCAGCAGCAAGCCGCGCGGCTGGTAGGCCATGTAGTTGCGCAGCAGGTTTTCTTCTTCGTCGCGGGAATAGTGGAAGTTGCCGATCAGCACTTCGAAGCCCTTGGGGCGCAACACCCGATGAATGGCTTCCAGGGTGTCAATGAACAGCAGGTTGGACAACGACGGCACCAACACCACCACCGAATGGCTCTGGGCCGAGGCCAGGGCGCGGGCAGCGGGGTTGACCACATAATTCAGTTCAAGCGCCGCTTTCTGGACTTTTTCCACCAGTTCGGCGGCCACAGTGCTGACGCCGCGCAGGGCGCGCGAAGCGGTAATCGGACTGACACCCGCCAGGCGGGCAACTTCGTTCAGGGTAGGGCGGCCAGTGGTTCGTGTGTTTTTATCGTTTTTGGTTGAGGTCATCGATGGCTTGCCAAACAAAATTCAAGGCACTAAGGTAGCGCTGTCTCGATGCAGCTGCAAATGCGTGAGCGAGGGTTTGCCTGATCCTCGCTTTTTGGCGTTGGGAACGAACATGCTGCAACCCACAAAAATGACAAGAAGGCGTCGGCAACCTCTACTTTTGGTCTAGTGTCATAACTGGCAAAGGTAGCGCTGTCTGCGCGCTGAGGTGTTACATGAATCATTCCATCACCGCCCTGGTCATCATGGGCGTTGCCGGTTGCGGCAAGACCTGCGTCAGCGAAGCCCTGTGCCAGCTCAGCGGCGCCACTGCCATTGAAGGCGACTCTTTTCACCCTGCCGCCAATATCGAAAAGATGAGCGCGGGTATCCCCCTGAATGATGAAGACCGTGCCGGCTGGCTCGACAGCCTGTGCGATGAGTTGCGTCGCGTCGACGCCCTGGGCCAGCGCCCGGTGCTGACGTGCTCGGCGCTCAAGCACATTTACCGCGAACGCCTGCGCAATGCCTTGCCGGGCCTGGGTTTTGTATTCCTTGAACTGACTCCGGAAGTCGCTGCCGACCGTGTCTCCCACCGGCCGGGCCACTTCATGCCGTCGACCTTGATCGACAGCCAGTTCGCCACCCTCGAGTCCCCCGTCGGCGAGCCCTTGACCCTGGCCCTCGATGCGTCGACCCACAGTGTCGATGAGTTGGCCGTGCAGGCGCACCGCTGGTGGCTCGGGCACGGCCTGAAGCGTGCCGGCTAATTTTGCTTTTAGAGATAGCGCTGTCCTTATGGCTTTCGAATTACCCGCTTCAATAACAACAACAACCAGGAGACACCCCTAATGTTTGGCATGTCCCACGAGACGTTCCTGCTGCTCGATGCAGTGGTCACGGTGATCGGGCTTATCGTTCTGATCACCCAGTTCAAGTTGCATCCCTTTCTTGCCCTGATCATCGCCGCAGCCTTCCTCGGGCTGACCTCCGGCATGCCGATCGGCACCATCATCAAGGCGTTCCAGGACGGCTTCGGTGGCGTGCTCGGTTTCGTCGGGATCATCCTCGCGCTGGGCACCATGCTCGGCAAAATGATGGCCGAGTCGGGCGGGGCGGACCAGATCGCCCAGACCCTGATCCGCGCCTTCGGCAAGGACAAAGTTCAGTGGGCAATGATGTTTGCCGCGTTCCTGGTGGGCATCCCGCTGTTCTTCGAAATCGGCTTCGTGTTGCTGATTCCGCTGGTGTTCATCGTTGCCCGGCGTACCGGCGTGTCGATCATCAAGATCGGCATCCCGCTGCTGGCTGGTCTGTCCGCAGTCCACGGCCTGGTACCGCCGCACCCGGGTCCGCTGCTGGCGATCGGCGTGTTCGGCGCCGACATCGGTAAAACCATTCTGTATGGCCTGATCGTGGCGCTGCCTACCGCGATCATTGCCGGCCCGATCTACGGTACGTTCATTGCCAAGCACATCCCTGGCCATCCGAACCAGGAGCTGGTGGATCAACTGGCACGCGAAACCGATTCGGCTGAACTGCCGAGCTTCGGCATCACGTTGGTGACCGTGCTGCTGCCAGTGTTCCTGATGCTGCTCAAGACCTTTGCCGACGTGGTGCTGCCCGATGGCAACTTCTTCCGCACCTTCATGGACCTGATCGGTCACCCGATCTCGGCCTTGCTGCTGGCCTTGCTGCTGTCGCTTTACACCTTCGGCTACAAGCAGGGCATCGGTTCCAGCCAAATGATGAAATGGCTGGACGCGAGCCTCGCGCCGACCGCCGCGATCATTCTGATCATCGGTGCCGGCGGTGGCTTCAAGCAGATGCTGGTGACCAGCGGTGTGGGTGACGTGATCGGCCACATGGCGGTGAACGCACAGATCTCGCCGATCCTGCTGGCGTGGCTGGTGGCGGCGGTGATCCGCATCGCGACCGGTTCGGCGACCGTGGCGACCATCACTGGCGCGGGCATCGTGGTGCCGGTGGTGGGGATGATTCCAGGCGTGAACCGTGAGCTGCTGGTGCTGGCCACCGGTGCCGGTTCGTTGATCCTGTCCCACGTCAACGACGCCGGTTTCTGGCTGGTCAAGCAGTACTTCAACATGACCGTGGCAGAAACCTTCAAGACCTGGACCGCAATGGAAACCATCCTGTCGGTGGTGGGCCTGGGCTTCATTCTGCTGTTGTCGTTGTTCGTTTAAGCTAAACGCCAGACACAAAAAAACCGCAGCGATGCGGTTTTTTTGTGGGTGATTTATTTGTAGGAGCGAGCTCGCGAAGGTGTGTCAGCTGCGTACACGTTAACTGACCCACCATCGCGAGCAGGCTCGCTCCTACAGGGTTTTCTGTCAGGCGCTGGATTTGGCGATCAACCCATCGGCCCGGAACATCCCGCGAATCCCGCGCACGGCCTGACGAATCCGGTCCTGGTTTTCGATCAGCGCGAAGCGCACGTGATCGTCCCCGTACTCACCAAAGCCCACGCCTGGCGAGACACAGACCTTGGCTTCGGCCAGCAGTTTCTTGGCGAACTCCAGCGAACCCAGATGGGCATAAGCCTCGGGAATCTTGGCCCAGACGTACATCGACGCCTTTGGATTCTCGACCATCCAGCCCAGCTCATGCAGGCCTTTGACCAACACGTTACGGCGCTGGCGGTACTGCTCGGCGATATCGAGCACGCATTGCTGGTCGCCTTCGAGCGCCGCAATTGCCGCGACTTGCAGTGGGGTGAAGGTGCCGTAGTCGTGATAACTCTTGATCCGCGCCAGGGCGTTGACCAGTTCCGGGTTGCCGACCATGAAGCCGATGCGCCAGCCCGCCATGTTGTAGCTCTTGGACAGGGTGAAAAACTCCACCGCAATGTCCTTGGCGCCCGGCACCTGCATGATCGACGGGGCTTTCCAGCCGTCGTAGACGATGTCGGCGTAGGCCAGGTCATGCACCACCAGCACGTCGTACTGCTTGGCGAGTGCGATCACCCGTTCGAAGAAATCCAGTTCCACACATTGTGCGGTGGGGTTGGACGGGAAGCCGAGGATCATCATTTTCGGCTTCGGAATCGAACCCCGGATAGCCCGTTCCAGTTCGGCGAAGAAATCCACGCCCGGCACCAGCGGCACTGAGCGCACCTGGGCGCCGGCAATCACGGCACCGTAGATGTGAATCGGGTAGCTGGGGTTCGGTACCAGCACGGTGTCGCCCTGGTCGAGGGTCGCCAGCATCAAATGCGCCAGGCCTTCCTTGGAGCCGATGGTGACAATGGCTTCGGTTTCCGGGTCGATGTCGACCTCGTAGCGATCCTTGTACCAGTTGGAAATCGCCCGGCGCAGGCGCGGAATACCCTTGGACGTCGAGTAGCCATGGGTGTCTTCGCGCTGGGCGACGGTCACCAGTTTCTCGACGATGTGCGGCGGCGTGGCGCCGTCGGGGTTGCCCATGCTCAAGTCGATGATGTCTTCGCCACGGCGACGGGCGGCCATCTTCAGCTCGGCGGTGATGTTGAACACGTAAGGAGGGAGTCGATCTATGCGCGCAAAGCGGCGCGGCGAACCTTGTTCGGCCATTGTTGCCTCGGATAACGTAAGCGCCCGGAACCGTCCGAGCGACGCTGGTCACTGCGGTGACCTGGTGCGGAATTTACGGTCTGCTGTGGCAGAATGTCCAGCCTCCATGTAAACAAATTTTTCCGAAGGAACTGGAACGATGGAATTCACCAGTGGCTTTTTGCTGAGCCTTTCGCTGTGCCTGGACATTGGCGTGGCCAATATCGCCATGATCACCCTGGCGATGCAGCGCGGCTATTTTCAAGGCTTTGCTCTGGGCCTGGGGACCTGCGTCGGCGACCTGATCTACGCGGTGCTGGCGCTGGCGGGCATGACGGTTTTGCTGCAGTACGAAACCGTGCGTTGGGTGCTGTGGATCGGCGGTTCGGCATTGCTGGTGTATTTCGCGGCGAAGATGATTTATTCGGCGATCCACCATGAAGCGTTGATGGCCGAAACGGTCGAGGTGGGGCAGAACTCCCATCGCAAAGAGTTTTTTCGCGGGATCTTCCTCGCCATGTCCTCGCCCAGCGCGATTCTCTGGTTTGCCGCCGTGGGCGGCACGTTGATCGCCCGTTCTGGTGGCGGTGGGCCGCTCAGTTCGGCGCTGTTCCTCGGCGGTTTCCTCTGTGCCGGTTTGCTCTGGTCCGCCGGCCTGTGCTTTGCCGCGAGCCATGGCGGCAAGTTGCTCGGCGACAAGCTGCTGCGGTACTCCTACATGGCATCTGCGGCGATCTTCTGCTATTTCGCGGTGTACGTGATCCTTTCCGGCTACAACGAGTTTGTCGGTGCGGCCGCCGTCGAGCAGTTGCACGCGCTGTAAGTGGGCGAAACGGGTTTGGCTTCTATACTCCCAGCCGAACCCCTTTTTCCTTCCAGGAGTCGAGTCATGGATGAGCAAAAAAGCGTCGAATTGTTGGAACCGCGCTTCGAACACGGGCACTTCCTGCTGATTGCAGGGCTTGGCGCTCCCTTCACCCAGCAGACCACCGCAGGCATTCCCGCGCTCTGGGAAAAATTCAGTCCCCACATCGGCAACGTGCCGGGTCAAAAGGGTGAAGTCACCTACGGCGTCTGCTGCAATTTCGATGGCAAGGGTGGCTTTGATTACATTGCCGGTGTCGAGATCAGCAAACTCGACGATTTGCCCGAGCAATACCGCTGGGTTGAAATTCAGCCGCAGTATTACGCGGTGTTCGAGCATAAAGGGCCGCTGGAATCCCTGTCGCAGACCTTTCGCTATATCTGCGATACCTGGCTGCCCCAGTCCGGGCATCAAGCGGCGGACGCCCCCGAATTCGAACGCTACAGCGAAGACTTCAACCCCAGGCTTAAAACCGGAACACTGGAAATCTGGCTGCCGTTAAGATCCTGATGAGCAAGCCCGGAACGGGCACCTCACAGTGCCCGTTCGTTGCTGCCGTTTATGCCCCGCATCACGCCCTCACACACCGTCCGTTTCGCCCGATCTATACGCCGTCTTAATACCGCTGCCCCCAATCAGTGTCTGACCTTGATACCCCCTCACTTAACCTCTACGGCGCAGATAAGAGCGCGTAATCAGTGGTTTTTTTAGTCTGGCGCGCTCTACCGGGACCCGATTGCGGGTGCCTTCGTTTAGTCAGGGGGAGCTGTCTTGTTAACACTCGAGTTCATTTACATCGCCAGCGGCCTGTGCGCCGCCCTGTTGTTCGCCTACCTGGGTTACGCCCTTATCCGTGCAGAGCAGTTTTGATGGCCACAGTCATTGCGGTAAAGGCGTTTTTACTCGCCCGCGAGGGCGGTCTTGAGAAAGGAAACCGGCAATGTACGACCTGATTTTCATAGGGGTTAGCGTGGTGTTTTTTGCTGCGACCGCCATGGTCATCGTCGCCATGGGCAAGATTTGAACGGAGCATCGACATGTTGAGCACTATGCTGGAATTTGCGGTGATTCTCGGGTTGATGACCGGGCTCGCCATCTTGATGGGGAAGTGGCTGACGCGGGTATTTACCGGACGCAACCATGCCTTGGCGGAGCGCGCTACCTATCGTTTGCTGGGGATTGATCCGGCCGAGACCATGGACTGGGCACGTTACGGCTCGGCCCTGTTGCTGTCGAACGCGGCCATGATGTTGCTGGGTTATATCGTGTTGCGCCTGCAAGGTTTCATGCCACTCAACCCTTTGGAGCTGAGCGCGCAAACACCGGATCTGGCGTTCAATACCGCGGCGTCATTTATCACCAACACCAACTGGCAGGCGTATTCAGGTGAAACCAGCCTGTCCAACTTCAGCCAGATGGCGGTCATTACCTTCCTGATGTTCGTCGGCGCAACGGCGGGCGTTGTGGCTGCGGCGGGTTTCATTCGCGGCCTCAGTCGGTCGAACGCCGCTGACATCGGAAACTACTGGGTGGACTTCACCCGCATGCTGTACCGGGTGATGCTGCCGCTGTGTTTTGGCATGGCGCTGGTGTATGTCTGGCAAGGCATGCCACAAACCCTGAGTTCCGAGGCCCTGGCCACCACACTGGAGGGCGCGCAACAGCAATTGATCGTCGGGGCGGTGGCGAGCTTTGAGTCCATCAAGCACATCGGCACGAACGGCGGCGGCTTCTTCAGCATGAACGCCGCGCACCCGTTCGAGAACCCGACCCCGCTGACCAACATGCTGCACATCCTCAGCATGCTGCTGATCCCGTCAGCGCTGACATACACCTTCGGCAGCATGCTGATGCGTCGGCGTCAGGGCTGGGTGTTCTTTGGCACGTTCCTGGTGATGTTCGTCGGTTTTCTGAGCATCGTTTACACCGCCGAACAAAGTGGCAACCCGCTGTTGACCCGAGTGGGCGCGGACCAGGTGCTGTCGGCGACCCAGAGTGGCGGCAACATGGAGGGCAAAGAGCTGCGTTTCGGGATTGCTGACACCAGCCTGTTTGTGACCACCACCACCGGCGCCACCACCGGCTCGGTGAACGCCATGCATGATTCGCTGACGCCGATGGGTGGCTTCGTACCGCTGGCGCAGATGATGCTCAACTGCGTGTTCGGTGGCGACGGCGTGGGCTTTATCAACCTGATCCAGTACGCACTGCTGACGGTGTTTCTGGTAGGCATGATGATCGGGCGCAGCCCGGAATTCCTCGGCAAGAAGATCGAGGCACGGGAGATCAAGCTGGTCATGCTCTCGGTGCTGGCACATCCCGTCTGCATTCTTGGTTTCACCGCTTTGGCGGCACTCTGGCCCGACACCCTCAACAGCCTCAACAACCAGGGACCCCATGGTTTCAGCGAGGTGTTGTATGCCTACACCTCGGGTACGGCCAACAACGGTTCGGCGTTCGCCGGGCTGAATGCCAACACGCCGTTCTTCAACACCACCATCGGTCTGGCCATGTTGCTTGGACGTTTCTTCACCATGTTGCCGATGCTTGCAGTCGCCGGCTCCCTGGCCATGAAAAAGAACATCCCGGCCGGTGCCGGCACCATCCCGACCGCCACTCCGCTGTTCATGTTCCTGGTGGTGTTCGTGGTGTTGGTGGTGGGCGGCCTGACTTTCCTGCCGGCGCTCGCGCTCGGCCCGCTGGTCGAGCAACTGCAGTTGCTGACCGGCCAGACCTACAAGTGAGGGGGCTGTGATGACTCAAGTACAAACCCAAACCAAGATGCCGTTTCTGTTTGTCGGCCTGTTGCGCCCGGTGCTGATTTCGGCGGCGTTCTTCATGTTGCTGACCGGGCTGGCGTATCCGTTGTTCACCACGCTAGTGGCCAACGTGCTGTTCCCGTTTCAGGCTCGGGGCAGTCTGGTTGAACGGGACGGGTTAGTGATCGGTTCGGCGGTGATTGGCCAGCACTTCACTCGTGCGGAGTATTTCCAGGGGCGCCCGAGCATGACCCTCGGCGCCGACCCGCTGGACCCGAGCAAGAGCGTGGCCCAGCCGTACAACGCCGGTTCCAGTGGCGCCAGCAACCTTGGCCCGACCAGCCAGAAGTTGATCGACGCCGTAGCCCTGCGCGTCGATGCCTACCGCCAGCAGAACGGTCTGGCAGCCGATGCGCAGGTGCCGGTGGATGCGGTCACTTCGTCGGCTTCAGGCCTGGACCCACACATTTCGGTGGCCAACGCACAGATCCAGGTATCGCGCGTCGCACGCCTGCGTCACCTGCCGGAAGCCGATCTGTTGAAGTTGGTGAACGCTCACACCGAGCAACGCACCTTTGGCTTGCTCGGCGAGCCCCGGGTCAATGTGCTGCAACTCAACCTTGCGCTGGATGCTTTGAAACCTGCGCATCAGCCACCCCTTGCGGCCAGTGAGTAAGAGAAACAACCATGAGTAAGCAAGCTCGTTTGCCTTTGTTTGACCGTGGGTTGTTGCTCACGGCGTGCCTGGATGCTTTCAGGAAATTGCTGCCCCAGGCGCAGTGGAAGAACCCGGTGATGTTTGTGGTGTACCTGGGCAGCATCCTCACCACGTTGTTGTGGGTGCAGTCGCTGGTCGGCAAGGGAGAAGCCCCCAGTGGTTTCATTCTCTGCATCACCTTGTGGCTGTGGTTCACCGTGTTGTTTGCCAACTTCGCCGAAGCCCTTGCCGAGGGGCGCAGTCGGGCCCAGGCGGCCAGCCTGCGCGGGATGAAGCGCCAGACCCTGGCCAAGCTGATGCAGCAACCCAGGCACGGTTCCACCTGGAGGCCGGTGCCTTCCAGCGAACTGCTCAAGGACGCCGTGGTGTTGATTGAGGCCGGCGATCTGGTGCCCCTCGATGGGGTGGTGATCGAAGGCGTGGCGTCGGTGGATGAAAGCGCGATTACCGGGGAGTCGGCACCGGTGATACGTGAAGCGGGCGGTGACTTTTCATCGGTCACCGGCGGCACAAAAGTGCTTTCGGACTGGCTGGTGGTGCGTATCAGTGTCAATCCCGGCGAGTCGTTTCTGGATCGCATGATTACCATGGTCGAATCCGCGAAACGCCAGAAGACGCCCAACGAAGTGGCGCTGACCATTCTGCTGGTCGGCCTGACCTTTCTGTTTTTGCTGGTGATCGTGACCCTGGGCCCGTATTCGTTGTTCGCGGTGGGCATGAGCGGTGGCGACGTGGTCAGCGCAACGGTACTGGTGGCGCTGTTGGTCTGCCTGATCCCGACGACCATTGGTGGCCTGCTGTCGGCGATTGGTGTGGCGGGCATGAGCCGGATGATGTCGGCCAACGTCATTGCCACCTCCGGGCGCGCCGTAGAAGCGGCGGGTGATGTTGACGTCCTGCTGCTGGACAAGACCGGCACCATTACCTTGGGGAATCGCCAGGCCAGCAGTTTCCTGCCGGCGCCCGGGGTCAAGGAATCGGAACTGGCGGACGCCGCGCAGTTGGCCTCGCTGGCCGACGAAACGCCGGAAGGACGCAGTATTGTGGTGCTCGCCAAGCAGAAGTTCGATCTGCGGGCGCGGGACCTCAATGCCCTGGAGGCGAGCTTCGTGCAGTTCACCGCGCAAACCCGCATGAGCGGCGTCGATCTGGCCGGTGGCCGGAGCATCCGCAAGGGCGCGGCAGATGCCATTCGCCAGCACATCGAGGCGCTGGGCGGCAGCTTTCCGTCGTCCTTGCAGAGCAAGGTCGATGAAGTCTCGCGCCGGGGCAGTACACCGCTGGTCGTGTGCGATGGAGCACAGGCATTGGGTGTGGTCGAGCTCAAGGACGTGGTCAAGGGCGGCATCAAGGAGCGCTTTACCGAACTGCGACGCATGGGCATCAAGACGGTCATGATCACTGGCGACAACCGCCTGACGGCGGCAGCGATTGCTGTCGAAGCCGGGGTTGACGATTTTCTTGCCGAGGCCCGGCCGGAAGACAAACTGCAGCTGATTCGCGACTACCAGGCTCAGGGCAAGCTGGTGGCGATGACCGGAGACGGCACCAATGATGCGCCGGCACTGGCCCAGGCGGACGTGGCGGTGGCCATGAACAGTGGCACGCAGGCCGCCAAGGAAGCGGGCAACATGGTCGATCTGGACAGCAACCCGACCAAACTGATCGAGGTGGTTGAGGTCGGCAAACAGATGCTCATGACGCGCGGCGCGTTGACCACCTTCAGCGTGGCCAACGATGTGGCCAAGTATTTTGCTATCGTACCGGCCGCATTCGTCGCCACCTATCCACAACTGGGTGCCCTGAACGTGATGAACCTGAGCAGCCCGAACTCGGCGATTCTCAGTGCGGTGATCTTCAATGCCCTGATCATCGTGTTTCTGATCCCGCTGGCGCTCAGGGGGGTGACGTACCGAGCCATCGGCGCCGCGGCGTTGCTCAATCGCAACCTGCTGATCTATGGACTGGGAGGCGTACTGGTGCCATTCGCGGGGATCAAGGTGATCGACATGCTGTTGGCCGGGCTTGGCCTGGTTTGAAAGGACTGACTGTACGGCGCCCGGTGTGGCGCCGTGCCGTTCTAAAGGATTGCCATGCTCGTAACTGATACGTTCACCGCTGCACGGGACGGCCGCCCTGATCCCGATGCGCTGCTGGAGAAGCTGCAACAAGACGAACAGGCCGCCCTGCGCGGGAAATTGCGCATCTATTTCGGCTCCAATGCCGGGGTGGGTAAAACCTGCGCCATGCTCATTGCCGCCCAGCGCGAAGTGACCCAGGGCCGTGACCTGGTGGCTGGCGTGGTCGAAACCCATGGCCGCCGGGAAACCGCTGAACTGCTCACGGGGCTGGAACTGCTGCCGCGCTACAACGTGATGCATCGCGAGTGTGCCCTCAGCGAATTCGATCTGGATGCCGCGCTGGCGCGACGGCCGGCGGTGCTGCTGGTGGATGAACTGGCCCACAGCAACGTTCCCGGTTCGCGTCATCCCAAACGCTGGCAGGATGTCGAAGAGCTGCTGCGCGCAGGCATCGACGTCTGGACCACCCTCAATGTCCAGCACCTGGAAAGCCTCAACGATATCGTCAGCGGGATCATCGGTATCCGGGTGCGCGAGACCGTGCCCGATCATCTGTTCGACGATGCCCACGAAGTGGTGGTGATCGACTTGCCACCCGATGACCTGTTACGTCGTCTCAAGGAAGGCAAGGTCTACCTGCCACCCCAGGCCGAGCGAGCGTCCCGGCATTTCTTTCGCAAAGGCAACTTGCTGGCCTTGCGAGAGCTGGCGTTGCGGCGCACTGCCGATCGCGTCGATGCACAGATGCGCGATTATCGCCGCGAGCGGTCCATCAACACCCTTTGGCCCGCGCGCGAACGTTTACTGGTGGGCGTGGCCGGGTACCCTTCGGATGAACGTCTGGTGCGGGAAGCGGCGCGCCTGGCACAAAAGCTTGAGGCGGACTGGATCGTCGTCCATGTGCCTTCGGCTCAGCGCCGTGAAGCGGGGGCGAACCGCTATGCCGCTGCGATGAAAACCCTGGCGCTGGCCGCGGAATTCGGGGCTGACACGGCCACGCCGTCAGGCATGGACGTGGCCGAGACCCTGGTGGCGTTTGCTCGTGAACATAACGCCAACCGCCTGGTGCTCGGGCATTACCCGCGCAAGGTCTGGCAGTTCTGGCATCAGTCGATCAGTGACCGTATCAGCCGTCGTCATCCCGAGATCGATCAGATCGTCATCGCCCATGGCCCGCTGCCCGTCGCGGGGGCGGTGGCGCTGAACACGGATGCCGCGCTGCCGCCAAGCAGGGCTCCGGCATACCTGTGGGCCAGTCTTGCCTGTTTTATCGCCACGGCGGTGGCTGCCTTGCTGTTGCAGGTGTTTGATCTGGCCAACGTGGTCATGCTGTTTTTGCTCACGGTGGTCTTGGTCGCCCTGCGCTATGGGCGCGGTCCGGGTGTTTGGGCGGCGATGCTGGCGGTGCTGTGTTTTGATTTCTTCTTCGTCCAGCCACGCTGGTCGTTTACGGTCAACGATACCCAATATTTCTTTACCTTCGCCCTGATGCTGGGGATTGCTTTGATCACCGGTCAGTTGACGGCACGCTTGCGTCACGAGGCTCATACCGCCGCCGGCCGCGAGCGCCGGGCGACGTCGTTGGCGAGGCTGGCGCGCGACCTCTCGGCGGCGCTGACGGTGGAGCAAATCACAGAGGTGGCACTGCGTACCTTCAGCGGCGTGTTTGAAGCACGGGTCGGGCTGGCACTGCCGGACGCCATGGACGGTATCCATGCCAGTGGCGCCGGTGCATTCCCGCTCGATGAAAGCATCGCCCAATGGGTTTACGACCACGGCCAACCCGCTGGCCAGGGCACCGATACGCTGGCAGCCGCTCAAGGCCACTATTTGCCGTTGAGGGCACCCATGCGCGTACGCGGTGTATTGGTGCTTGAGCTGGCTGAACCCGAGCGGTTGAAGGAGCCTGAAGAACAACGTTTGCTTGAGGCATGCATGAGCCAACTGGCTATCGCGCTGGAACGGGTGCATTTCGTCGAAGTGGCGCAGAGCACTCTGGTGCAGATGGAGGGTGAGCGCATGCGCAATACGCTGCTGGCTGCGATCTCTCATGACCTGCGCACACCACTGACCACCATTATTGGCGCGGCAGATGCGGCGGTGCACCATGCACCGTCAGGACCGCTGGCGCAGTTGTTGGGCGGTATCCACGATCAGGCCAGTTCCATGCAGCGGTTGATCGAAAACCTGTTGGACATGGCCCGGATGCAGGAGCGCGGCGTGCGCCTGAACCGGCAATGGCACTCATTGGAGGAGATCGTTGGCAGCGCTTTACGCCAACTGCGCGAACCGTTGGCGCGGCACGTAGTGCGTACCGCGCTGTCGCCGCAGTTGCCGTTGGTGGAGGTCGATGCACTGATGATCGAACGAGTGCTGGTCAACCTGCTGGACAACGCCGCGAAGTACACGCCGGCCGGAACACTGGTGCAGGTTACCGCCCGGCAAGTGCAGGACAGTATCGTGCTGGAGGTGGCCGATGCCGGTCCCGGTTGCCCCCAGGGCAGCACGCCTCAGAGTTTGTTCGAACCCTTCACCCGGGGGCAGCGGGAGTCGGCCGTTGCCGGCATCGGCCTTGGGCTGGCATTGGCAAAACGGATTGTCCAGGCTCATGGCGCAACGATTGAGGCCCAACCCCGGGCCACTTCGGGGATCCGCTTTGTGATCACTCTACCGGCGGGTCAACCGCCTTCCATGGAATCGCTATGACCAGTGCACGGATCCTTATTGTCGAGGATGAGGCCAACATACGTCGTTTCGTCGGTATCGCGCTGCAGGACGAAGGTTTTCAGGTGTTTGAGGCCGATAACATCAAACGCGCCCTGATCCACGCCGCCAGCCGTCAACCGGACCTGGTCATTGTCGATCTGGGCTTGCCCGACGGCGACGGCAAACAATTGATCAGCGAGCTGCGAGGCTGGATGACAGTGCCGATTCTGGTGCTGTCGGCCCGTGACCGTGAAGAGGAAAAAGTGGCGGCACTGGATGCGGGCGCCGATGACTATCTGGTCAAGCCTTTCGGCGTGCCTGAGTTGCTTGCACGAATCCGCGCGCAATTGCGCCGACATGTGCAGAGCGGGACCGCCGCCGTCACCAGCAAGGTGACGTTTGGCATGATCGAAGTGGACCTGGCCACGCACGAGGTCCGGCGCGAGGGCCAATCAGTCCATCTGACGCCTATCGAGTATCGTCTGCTGTGCGCGTTGGTGCGCGGGCAAGGCCGGGTCATGACTCATCGCCAGCTCTTGCTCGAGGTGTGGGGCCTGGATTACATCGATCGTGCTCACTACCTACGGGTGCACATGGCGCACTTGCGGCAAAAGCTGGAGGCCGACGCGGCGCAGCCGCAGCATTTCATCACCGAATTGCAGGTGGGTTATCGCTTGGTGGGGCTGTAAAGAAGGGCTGGCGATGCCTGCCGCGTCTGGCGGTGTGTCGCTCACTGTCCCGCTTGATTCGTCGCTCGTGCAGCAAGTCGATGAACAGCGTGATTACGCTGAACGCTCGACGGCAGGCAAGTATTGTTAGAATCGGTGAGCGTTACTCCGTCATCTCACTTGCCCCAAGGTTGCTGCGCTCTGCCATGAACTCGACAAACCCTGTCATCCGAAACGTCCTGCCCGCCGACCTGGACTGTTGCTACGCCATCGAAACCGTAGCCTACGAGGGCGACGAAGCCGCGACCCGCGAAAAAATCGCCACCCGCATCGCCACCTGGCCCGAAGGTTTCATCGTTGCCGAAGTGGACGGCGTGGTCGCCGGTTTCATCAATTCCGGTGCGGCATTTGAAGTGGAAATGTCGGACGAAGCGTTCAAGGAGCTGATCGGCCACGACCCGGCCGGGCCCCATGTGGTGATCATGTCGGTGGTGGTGCATCCGGATTATCAGGGGCAGGGGCTGGCCAAGCGTTTGATGGGCGAGTTCATCGAGCGCATGCGCGCACTGGGCAAGGCCAGCATCAACCTGATGTGCAAGGAGCGGCATATCCCGCTGTACGCCGGGTTCGGCTTTGCCTACGTCAAGCCATCGGCGTCGGACCATGGCGGCATGGCGTGGCATGAGATGGTGCTCAGTCTCTAAACCCGACGCAGATCCCCCTGTAGGAGCGAGCTTGCTCGCGATGGTCGTTAACGATAACGCGTGTTTACCGGTTAAACGCGGTGTTCTTAAGTCCATCGTCGGAACGCCGCCCGGAGCAAGCTCGCTCCTACAGGGGGGCGGATGTGCCTATCAGAACATCAATCCCATCCGCCGCTCATAGCCAATCCGCCCCTTGTACGCCTCGCCGCTGTCGACAAAACCATATTTGGCATACAGGGCAATGGCCGCGGCGTTGTCCGCATCCACCGACAACTCCAGCCCGCGAATTTCCGGCCAGGCCTGGCGGGCCACTTCAGGCAAGTCTTGCAGGCAAGCCTTGCCATACCCCTTGCCCTGGGCGCGCTGATCGACTTGCAAGGCATGCAGGGTGGCGCTGTGTTCATCGGCCCAGGCGGGTAATACCGGTGGGCGTTTGAGCAACAGGAAGGCGACGGGAATCGCGTCGGCCAACAGGGCAAATCCTTTGACGCCGGGGCCGGGTTTGGATAGCAGGGTGTGCAATGCACCGTGGATGTCACCGGAAAACCTGATTTGTTCCGGGTGTACTTCGATGGCCTCGACCTGCTGGCGTTGCAACGCATTCAGGCTTTCGTAAGGCACGAGTCGGGCTGTCACTGGAGTGTCCTTTTTCCATCGGAAATGAGCCTCGGATTCTAGCGAGTTTGCGTTCTTGGATTATTTTTATTTCGACTGTCGATTGGATGGATCGCCAGACGACTAGGGGTGTCTTCAAAACAAAAACCACGGAGAACCACCATGAATGCCACACACGAAATCCAGACCCTGATCGACACCTACCGTCAGGCGGTCATCGCCAAGGATGTCGAGAAAATCATGGCCCTGTATGCCGAGGACATCGTCTCTTACGACGCGGTCAAGGCGCTGCAGTTTCGCGGTAAGGCCGCCTACCGTGCGCACTGGCTGGAATGCATGGAGATGTGCCAGGGCCCGCACACCTTTGATTTCGACCACACCAACATCGTGGCCGATGAGCACATCGCCTTTGCCCATTGGCTGGCCCACTGTGGCGGCACCAATGACAAGGGTGAAACCCAGGCGTGCTGGATGCGCGTGACGGCCTGCTATCGGCGTGAGGCCGGTCAATGGCGCATCGTCCATGAACACTGGTCGGCCCCCTTCGACATGATGAGTGGCACGGCCCTGTTTAACCTGGAGCCCTGACCGTCGGGCAGTTGATCGGGAAGCTGCGCCAAACGGCTCATTCACGGCCATAGTTGATCTTCGATCCTGGAGAAGCTCATGAAGTATTTATGCCTGGTCTACAGCGACGAGCACCTGCTGCATTCGTTGCCGGAAAGCCCGAAGGACGCCGAGTGCATGGCGTACGCCGAGTCGATCCTGGGCAGTGGCCGAATGGTCGCCGCCGAGGCGCTGGAGTCGGTGCAGACCGCCACGACCGTGCGCATGCGCAACGGCAAGCTGTCGATCACTGACGGCCCGTTCGCCGAAACCAAGGAACAATTGGCCGGCTTCTACCTGATCGACGCCAAGGACCTCAATGAAGCCATCCAGGTCGCCGGTGACATTCCGGCGGCCCGGGTCGGCTGTGTCGAAGTGCGCCCCGTTCGTCAGTTGAATCCTTGAAATGACGTTGCCGGTCAAGGAGCGCGTCGAGCAGGTCTATCGTGAAGAGTCGCGACGGATTCTGGCGACACTGATCCGCTTGCTCGGCGATTTCGACCTCGCCGAAGAGGCCCTGCATGAGGCGTTTTTCATTGCAGTCGAGCGCTGGCAGCGGGACGGTGTGCCGGACAATCCGCGGGCGTGGCTGGTGTCCACCGGACGCTTCAAAGCCATTGATGTGTTGCGCCGGCGCGCCCGCTTCGCCGCGTCTCGTCCGCTGTTGATTGCTCAACTGGAAGCACTGGAGCAGGCCGACTGGAGTGACGAGGACGTGGAAGACGACCGCCTGCGGCTGATTTTTACCTGCTGTCACCCGGCATTGGCGGCGGACGCACAGGTGCCGCTGACCCTGCGGGAAGTCTGCGACCTGACCACGGAAGAAATCGCCCGGGCCTTCCTCTCGGCGCCGGCCACCATCGCCCAACGCATCGTGCGCGCCAAGGCGAAAATCCGTGACGCGAAAATCCCTTATCAGGTGCCAACCCTGGCGGAACTGCCCGAACGCCTCGACAGCGTGTTACGGGTGATTTACCTGGTGTTCAACGAAGGTTATTCGGCGTCCATCGGCGCGCTGGTGACCCGCGAAGAGTTGACCCGTGAAGCCATTCGACTCGGTCGTTTGCTCATGGAGCTGTTGCGGGAGCCCGAGGTGATGGGGTTGCTGGCGCTGATGCTGTTGCACGAATCGCGGCGTCCGGCGCGCACGTCTTCGAGTGGCGAACTGATCCTGCTGGATGAGCAGGACCGAACGTTGTGGGACCGCCAGATGATCGCCGAAGGCTGTGCGTTGGTGGAGCGGGCGCTGGGCACGCGGCGATTCGGCCCCTATTGCCTGCAAGCCGCGATTGCGGCGGTGCATGCCGAAGCACCGTCGGTGGAGCAAACCGATTGGGCGCAGATTGTCGGGCTGTATGACGTGTTGCTGCGCGCCGTACCTTCACCGGTGATCGAGTTGAACCGCGCCGCGGCGCTGTCGAAGCGGGATGGGCCGCTGGCGGGACTGGCGCTGGTCGAGGCGATTCTGGATCGCGGTGAGCTGCAGGATTACCACTTGGCCCATTCGGCGCGGGCGGAGTTTTGTCGGCAGTTGGGGCGGGTGGAGCAGGCGCGGCAGGCGTATGAGCGGGCACTGGAGTTGACCCGGCAGGAGCCGGAGCGGCGGTTTATCGAGGGGCGGCTCAGGGCATTGAGGTGATATGGGGTGTATCGGCGGCCGTTGGGCCGACCGGGCTCCTGGTTGATTGTGTACATATCCGTTGCTGCGGTAACGGCTGCCTATGGTTTCGCCCTTACGGCGACTTACTTTTTTTTCAGACCGGAGACGCCAAAAAAAAGATAAGCAAAAAAAGGCTCGCCCCGAGCGTCCGGCCCCTCGCTGGGGCTCGGGGTTCCTTCGCTGCGGTGTCCATCCGGGGACACTGCCCTCCGGTTGGCTTCGCTTCAACCTACATGCAGCGTGTTCGACTGCGTCGAACGGCGCTGCGCGCCACTCCCCGGATGAACACCTCCATTCAGCCTTCCGAAGGGGCGGGTGGATCAAGATCAAAAGCTGCAGGCGAGCTAACGCTCGGCCTGATGAGTGGTGAAGAGCGGGGTTGTGGGCCTTGCTTTTCTGTAGGAGCTGGCTCGTCGGGGCGCCGCATCGCAGCGAAGGCGGCCTGACAGCCGACCAATCACCTGCAGCTGCCCCAATCTCCTGTGGGAGCTGGGCTGCCAGCGAAGGCGGCCGATCAGCCGATCAATCATCCGCACGTGTACCCGTTCTCCTGTGGGAACTGGCCTGCCAGCGATGGCGGCCGATCAGCCGATCAATCATCCGCAGGTGTACCCGCTCTCCTGTGGGAGCTGGCCTGCCAGCGATGGCGGCCGATCAGCCGATCAATCATCCGCAGGTGTACCCGCTCTCCTGTGGGAGCTGGCTTGCCAGCGATGGCGGCCGATCAGCCGATCAATCATCCGCAGGTGTACCCGCTGTCCTGTGGGAACTGGCTTGCCAGCGATGGCGGCCCGACAGCCGACCAATCATCCGCAGGTGTACCCGGTCTCCTGTGGGAACTGGCCTGCCAGCGATGGCGGCCGATCAGCCGATCAATCATCCGCAGGTGTACCCGTTCTCCTGTGGGAGCTGGCCTGCCAGCGATGGCGGCCGATCAGCCGATCAATCATCCGCAGGTGTACCCGCTGTCCTGTGGGAGCTGGCTTGCCAGCGATGGCGGCCGATCAGCCGATCAATCATCCGCAGGTGTACCCGTTCTCCTGTGGGAGCTGGCCTGCCAGCGATGGCGGCCGATCAGCCGATCAATCATCCGCAGGTGTACCCGTTCTCCTGTGGGAACTGGCCTGCCAGCGATGGCGGCCGATCAGCCGATCAATCATCCGCAGGTGTACCCGCTGTCCTGTGGGAACTGGCCTGCCAGCGATGGCGGCCGATCAGCCGATCAATCATCCGCAGGTGTACCCGCTGTCCTGTGGGAGCTGGCTTGCCAGCGAAGGCGGCCGATCAGCCGATCAATCATCCGCAGGTGTACCCGCTCTCCTGTGGGAGCTGGCTTGCCAGCGATAGCGGCCGATCAGCCGATCAATCATCCGCAGGTGTACCCGTTCTCCTGTGGGAGCTGGCCTGTCAGCGAAGGCGGCCGATCAGCCGATCAATCATCCGCAGGTGTACCCGTTCTCCTGTGGGAGCTGGCCTGCCAGCGATGGCGGCCGATCAGCCGATCAATCATCCGCAGGTGTACCCGTTCTCCTGTGGGAACTGGCCTGCCAGCGATGGCGGCCGATCAGCCGATCAATCATCCGCAGGTGTACCCGCTGTCCTGTGGGAACTGGCCTGCCAGCGATGGCGGCCGATCAGCCGATCAATCATCCGCAGGTGTACCCGCTGTCCTGTGGGAGCTGGCTTGCCAGCGAAGGCGGCCGATCAGCCGATCAATCATCCGCAGGTGTACCCGTTCTCCTGTGGGAGCTGGCCTGCCAGCGAAGGCGGCCGATCAATCATCCGCAGGTGTACCTGCTTTCCTGTGGGAGCTGGCTTGCCAGCGAAGGCGGCCGATCAGCCGATCAATCATCCGCAGGTGTACCCGCTCTCCTGTGGGAGCTGGCTCGTCGGGGCGCCGCATCGCAGCGATGGCGGCCTGACAGCCGACCAATCACCCACAGATGTACGCCATCTCTGCACAATCAAACCCGCACGACCGTCAACTTTGCTGCCGTGTCGCCGCCATCACGATCTCGCGAATGCACACGTTCTGCGGTTGCTGGTACGCAAACGCGATGGCTGATGCGACATCTTCGGCGCTCAATACGGTACCGCCCATGTCCTGTTTCCAGGCTTGGTAACCGGTCTTGATCGCTTCATCGGTGGTGTGGCCGAGCAGTTCGGTTTCTACCGCGCCCGGTGCGATGGTGATGACTCGCACGTTATGCGGTGACAGTTCTTCCCGCAGGTTTTCCGACAGGCCATGTACCGCGAATTTGGTCCCGACGTAGGCCACGTGGTTGGGGAATGTCTTGCGTCCGGCCACCGAGCTGACGTTGATGATCGTGCCGTGTTTGCGCTCGATCATCCCGGCCACCACCGCGTGCACGCCATTGAGCAGGCCTTTCACATTGACGTCGAGCATCTGGTCCCACTGTGCCGGGTCCTGTTTGCTCATCTCGCCCAGCAGCATTACCCCGGCGTTGTTGATCAGCGCATCGGCCGGGCCGAACTGTGCTTCGGCTTCGGCCACGGCGGCGAGCAGGGTCGGGCGGTCGGTGATGTCGACGCGACGGCTGAGGGTGTCCGGCAAATCGAGCGCTTGCAGGCGTTCGACCCGCCGGGCCAGCAGTAAGAGCGGATGGCCGGCTGCGCTCAGCAAGCGAGCGGCGGCTTCGCCAATGCCTGAACTGGCCCCGGTGATGATGATCAATGGCTTACCCATGGCTGGACTCCTGAAATCAGAAAAACAAATAACTCAACGTGACGCGCAGTATATTTATCGCTGCCGTGGCTGAAAAATGCCTTATTTCTCTGTCTGTCATCGGAACTGCCTATGGATATCCGCCACCTCACAGCCTTTCTCGCGGTGTTCGAGGAGCGCAACATCACCCTCGCGGCCCAGCGGTTGTTCGTCAGCCAGCCGACCCTGTCGGTAACCATCAAACAGCTCGAAGAGGAGTTGGGCGCCCGGCTGTTCGTGCGTCAGCCCCGTGGCGTTGATGTCAGTGATGAGGCGCGGGTCCTGTACCCGCAGGCCCTGCGGATGGTGGCGGATGCGCAAGCCTTGAGCCGGTTGTTCCTCGGCCAGGAAAACCGCACGCCGCTGACCTTGGGCATCGAAGGCGATATTGCCGATAGTCACATCGAAGCGTTCGTGCGCATGGCCCGACAGGCACTGCCCAACCTGTTGCTGACGCTCGAAGAAGGCTGCCGCGGCGACGGGCGCCTGGCGGTGGAGGAGATGTGCTGCGAGGACGAGTTGTTCCTGCCACTGTGGGAGGAATCCTATGTGATGGCGCTGCCGGTGGGACACCCGATGGCCATCGCGCAAAGCGGGCAAGCCTGGACGCCGATCAGTGACTGGATCACCTGCCCACAGCACCCGTCCCATCAACGCTTGATGGCGCTGTACGGACGTTCGCCAGACGCGGTGGCGGGGCATGCCGGCTCGTTGAAACAGGCGTTGCACATGGTGGCTGCGGGCATTGGCGTGGCGCTGTTGCCGCAGTCATTGGTGAGCGGGCAGGCACGGGTGACGACTCGTGCGATGCACTTGCCGACCCCGACGCGTCGGGTGGGTTTGTGCTACGCCGCCCAGGCGCTGGAGTTACCTGCGATGCGCGGGTTGCATGAGTTTTTTCAAATGAATCAGCCGATGCGGGTCGAGGTGGCGTGATCAGGTTCAGGTGATGGGGTGTCTGAATTGACGTCATCGCGGGCAAGTCACGCTCCTACAGCTTCCGCGCAGCGCCGAAGGACTCTCACTCCAGCATCTTGCCCAGCAGCCAACTACCCGCCGGCCCCGGTGGGTGCAGCCGCGACCACAGGGCATCGACCGACACCGTCTTCGGCCAGCCACGCACCGGCAGCTCCTGCAAGGTGCCCGGACCGAAGCGCTCCACCAGCCAGCGCGGCAACGGCGCCCAGCCGAATCCGCCCTGGGCCATCTCCAGCAGCATCAAATAACTTGGCGCCGACCAGACGCGCCCTTTGGCCCGGCTTTCATAGGGATTGACGATGGTTGCCAGGCGCAATTCACGGTGCTGCTGTAGCACGTCCTGATCAATGTATGGCAGCGCTGCCAGCGGATGTTCAGGGGACGCGAACAGCGCGATGTCCGTGCGTTCATCCACCGTCGAGCTGACCAGGTCCGGTGGGTAGCTGTCCTGCATTTCGGCGAAGGCGACCTGCGCCCGACCGCTCTGTACCAGGGCCACCAGGTCATCGCATTCGGCGATCAGGCATTCGAGTTCCAGGTCGGGATAACGCTGCTCGAAGGCACTGAGTGACGCTTCGAAACGGTCGGACTGGTAGGTGTCGGACAGCGCCACGGTCAATTTCGCCTCGACCCCTTGGGACAGTTGGCTGGCCGCCATTTCCAGGCGACTGGTGGCGGCCAGAATGTCCTCGGCGCGCTGCAACATCACGTACCCGGCCGGGGTGAGCGTGGGTTTGCGGGTGGTGCGGTCGAACAGCGTCAGGTTGAGGTCGATTTCCAGACTGGCCACCGCCGCGCTGACGGTCGACTGACTGCGACCCAATTTACGCGCCGCAGCGGAAAACGAGCCCTGAGTCGCGGCCTGGACGAAGGCCTGCAACACTTCTTGGGAGGCCATGAACTATCGCCTTGATCGATGGTTCTTGGTTATGAAGTATCGGTGCGAGAAAGGATCATGGCAACCACCGTCACTCAAGGAGTCTGGCCATGAGCGCCAACAAATCCATCACTGAGCGTATTTTCCAGGCCATCGGTTTCGAATTGCTGGCGATCCTGATCTGCACCCCATTGCTGGCGTGGATCATGGACAAGCCGATGCTCGACATGGGCGTCGTGACCCTGGTCATGGCCGCACTGGCCCTGGCGTGGAACGTGGTCTTCAACGGTTTCTTCGATCGGATGCTCAAGCGCCTGGCCATTGCGCACAACGCCTGGGTCCGGGTGGTGCATGCGCTGTTGTTCGAAGGCGGCCTGGTGGCCCTCGGCGTACCGCTGATTGCCTGGTGGCTGAACATCAGCTTGTGGCAGGCATTTTTGCTGGATATCGGGGTGCTGCTGTTTTTCCTGCCCTACACCTACCTGTACCACTGGGTGTATGACGTGGTGCGCGAGCGCATGGTCATTCGTGAAAGCTGCGGCGCATAAACGACGAGAGCGAGCTGGCTCGCGAAACGGTCAACGATTCAACATCATTGTTGAAGGTCAGACCGCATTCGCGAGCCAGCTCGCTCCCACAGGTTTTGTGTCAGGTCCCGGTCCGGATATCAGACGTGGAAGTAACCTACGCAGGAATCGAACGGCAGACGCTTGAGTTCGATCTTGTTCAGGTCCAGCACTTCACGCAGGGCTTTGGTTTCGCCCGGGAAGTTGCGGTAGGCGACTTCGTCGAGCACCACGATTGCGCCTTTAGGCATGTACGGCAGGAAGGTTTCCAGCGCGACTTTGGTCGATTCGTACAGGTCGGTGTCGAGAATCAGCATGGCCACGACCAGGTCAGGACGGGTCTTGACCCACTCAGGCACGGTCTTGACGATGTCACCCTTGACCAGTTCGCAGCGCGGGATGCGGTTGACCGGGCGCAGCAGGTCGTTGGCGTCGATCATGTCCTGGATCAGCGACTGGTCGGTGTCGGAGAACATGGTCTCGTTGACGTCGGCCGGGTCTTCGTTCTTGTCGATGCTCTGGAAGCCTTCGAAGGTGTCGAAGCCAATGATCGAGCGGTTGATCGCGTAGGGTTCCAGGATCATCGACAGGTGCATGTAGAGCATCAGCGAGTTGCCCTTGTACACGCCGCACTCGATGATCGCGCCCGGTACTTCGGCCACTTTCTTGAACAGCTCCATGCGCGACAGCGCAGCGGTCACGCCGATGCGGTTGGCGAAAACGAACGGTGCATCGGCGACGTATTCGGCATCGACCCGTTTGAGGACGTTGGCACGGGTTTCGTTGTACTGGGCCTCGGCAGGCGTGATGCGACGCTTGGTCATTGGTCGATTCCTTGGAAATTCGAAAAGTCGTGGGCGTGGAAATAGTCTTTGAAGCCTGCGCCGACATCCGGGCACGCGCTGTCGACGTTGATGGCGCCGCGCTGGTGCTTGAGGTCGTCGAGATGCATCAGGCGGAAGTCCACGCTGAAGCGGGTTTGATCGGTGTGGTTGGCCACGGTGCCGTGCAGGTGCGAGCCGGAGAAGATCAGCATCTCCCCGGTGTTGCCGGCGATGCGCACTTCAGAGGCGCTATCGATAGCTTCCAGTGGCACCGGGTGCACCCGGACTTCCTCCTTGAGGTTGTCCTTGGCCTTGTGGCGCTGATTGTTGATCCAGTCGTTGAGGCTCCATTGGCTGGAGGTGTTCTTCACCGGTACGTCGAAGTAGCCGGCGTTGATCATCATGGTCTGGTCGGGGCTGATGGTGTGCACCGGCATCCAGGTGTTGATCTGGCAATCGACGCTGCCGTACCACGTGTCGCGATGCGGCTTGTAGGCGTAGCTGACCCCGGCGTGCAGGTAGTCATAGTTGGGCACCACGCGAATGCGCGGCACGTCGAAAATGTATTCGCGCGGGTCGACGCCGATCTCGTCGATAAACGCCAGAATCAGTTCCTTGACGCGTTGGCTGTTGGTGAACTGGCCCTTGAGGCGCGTCACCAGAACCACGAATTCTTCCACCGGCATCAGCGTGTGCAGCGCCTGGTGATGGGTTTCGCCGTCGAAGGCGGCGGTGATGCTCTCCTGCGCGAACGCGCACAGATCCTTGGCGGCACGCAGATGAGTGTTCAGGAAGATGTCGCCGGCGTAGATGGCTTCTTTGAAGTCAGCTTTGTGTTGAAGCTGATTGATGTACAGATTCACGATTTCACTCCTGAATGCATCGAGTCTTTTATGAGTCGGCATCACGCTAACAAACTGAAGGGCTGCTGGACATGTGGTGCGTCAATAAAGCGTAAGCTCCCGGGGCTGCGAGCAAATGCCGTGCCGTCGGACAAAAAAAATCCCGGCTCAGGATCGGGCCGGGACGGTTGAAACAGCGATCGAATCAGAACAGTTGGGTGAACAACCAGTACAGGCTGCCCGACAGCACAATGGCCGCCGGCAAGGTCAGCACCCAGGCCATCAGCAGGTTGCGGATGGTCCTCATCTGCAGGCCGCCACCATTGGCGACCATGGTCCCGGCCACACCGGAAGACAGCACATGCGTGGTCGACACCGGCAAACCGAACATGTCGGCGGCGCCGATGGTCAGCATGGCCACGGTTTCCGCCGAGGCGCCCTGAGCGTAGGTCAGGTGGGTCTTGCCGATCTTCTCGCCAACCGTCACCACGATCCGTTTCCAGCCGACCATGGTGCCCAGGCCGAGGGCGATGGCCACCGCGATCTTCACCCATAGCGGGATGAAGCGCGTCGAGTTATCGATCTGCTGCTTGAACAGTTGCAGCTTGCCGCTGGTGTCGGCGTCGAAGTTGCCGAGCTTGTTCTTGTCCATCAGGCGAATGGTTTCGCTGGTCAGGTACATGTCGTTGCGCACGTTGCCCACGGCTTCGGTGGGGACTTTCGACAGCGAACCATACCCCTTGACCTCGGCGCCAATGCTACCGGTCAGCGCGGCGAGCGCCGGCACCAGCTGCGGTGTGGCGTCCTTGCTGCGCACGTAGTCGGACAGCACCGCCCGCGGGTCGGCCGGCGCGGGTTGCGGGGCACTTTTCACCAGGGCTTGCTGGGTGACTTCGGCCACCGCGGCAAATTGCAAGGCCTGGTCGGCGGGCATGGTGCGGTTCAGGGCGTAGGCCATCGGCAGCGTACCGACCAGAATCAACATGATCAGGCCCATGCCCTTCTGGCCGTCGTTGGAGCCGTGGGCGAAGGACACGCCAGTGCAGGTCACGATCAGCAGGCCGCGAATCCACCAAGGTGGCGGCGTGTCGCCTTTCGGTTCTTTGTACAGCGCACGGTTTTTCACAAAGGCGCGCAGGGCCAGCAGCAGCAATGCGGCGCAGCCGAAGCCGACCAGCGGCGACAGCAGCAGTGCATAACCGATCTTGGTCGCTTGCGCCCAGTCCACGCCGCTGGTGCCATCACGGCCATGCATCAGTGCGTTGGCCACGCCAACGCCGATGATCGAGCCGATCAGGGTGTGCGACGAAGACGCCGGCAGGCCCAGCCACCAGGTGCCGAGGTTCCACAGGATCGCCGCGATCAGCAGGGCGAAGATCATCGCGAAGCCAGCGGACGACCCGACCTGCAGAATCAGCTCGACCGGCAGCAGGGCGATGATGCCGAAAGCCACGGCGCCGCTGGACAGCAACACACCGAGGAAGTTGAAGAAACCGGACCAGACCACCGCGACGTTCGGCGGCAATGAGTTGGTGTAAATCACGGTGGCCACCGCGTTGGCGGTGTCGTGGAAACCGTTGACGAATTCAAAGCCCAGAGCGATCAACAGCGCGACGCCCAGCAGCAGAAACGGCGTCCAGGTGGTGACCACCGTGCCGAGTTCGTGCATGTCGTGCATCAGGCTGTAGGCGGTGAACAGCAAGCCGATGGCCAGTACGGCAAAAAACACCACGATGGTGAACAGTCCAGGTTTTTTATCCAATTGCGGTTTTGCGCTACTGACGGGCGCCTGGGCGGCGGAGAAGGTGGGTGTAGCCATCGCTGACATTCCTGAGGAGGGAGGTGTATCAGTGATAATCGTTGCTAATTGTTACAGGGAGACTGCTTTGGATCAGGGTTTAGGTTTTTCGTGGGCCGTTTATCTGGAACCCAGACAATCCTGAGGGCGGTACAAAAAACCTGTGTCAGTTGATGAGGGCGTGTCAATAATCCCGCTGCTTGCGAAACGCCCAGCGCCCGGCAATCACTGTGAAGGTCGCGACCAGCGCCACCAGGATCCAGAACCCTTCCGGATCACCGGCCAGCGGAATGCCGCCAACGTTCATGCCGAAGAAGCCGGCAATGATATTGATGGGCAGTGCCAGCACCGTCACCACCGTCAGGGTGAACAGCGTGCGGTTGGTCTGTTCGTTGAGGTTGGCGGCGATTTCTTCCTGCAACAACTTGATCCGTTCACCCAGCGCCGTGAGGTCGTTGATGATCAACGCGAACTCCTCGGTGGATTTGCGCAGCTCCTTCACGTCTTCCTTTTGCAGCCACGTCGGCGGGCGATTGAGCAGGCGCAGCAACGACCCCGGTTCCAGCGCCAGCAGCCGCTGCAAGCGCACCAGCACCCGACGGTTGGCGCCCAGCTCGGCGCGGTTGGTCGACAGGCGCGAGGAGAGTAATTCGTCTTCGACCTGATCGACACTCAGGCTGGTCTTGCGCACGATCTGGGTCAGCACTTCACCCTGATCGCGCAGCAGGTGCACCAGCAGTTCCAGCGGCGAGCGAAAGCGTTCGCCGGCCTTCACCGAAGAGCGCAGCTTGTCCACCGAGTGCAGCGGTTGAAGGCGTGCGCTGATGATCAGCCGACTGCGCACGCAGACCCACAGCGTCGAAACATCCGACGAGACCATGCTGCTGAGGTTGAACACCACGTCGTTGACCACCGCCAGCAATGCCGAGTCGACATGCTCGATACGCGTCGAACGCGAGCCTTCGTGCAAGGCCTCGAAAAACTCGTCAGGCAATTCCAGATGACTTTTCATCCAGCGCTCGCACGCGGCATGGGCAAGATTCAAATGCAGCCAGAGGAATTCACCGCTGTCGTCCGGTTGCTGCAGGCACTGCAGCGCCCTGGCCGAATCGATCTCGCGACCGCGCTCGCCAGGACGAAAACTGAAGCCGTAAAGCAAGCCGAACAGATCCGGATCGCGATGGCTTTGATCGATGCTGTGGTTCATGAGTGCTCGCAAGGTGAGGCGCCTGCTGCGGGTTTTACAGGTTCACTAGAGCCGCATCATCGCAAGCACTGATGACGTTTTTGTGACGACAAAGTGAACGCAAACGATTGCTCGGCCGATGGTCGGATTTCCCTAAAGAACCGCTCTGGCACGCCGATCTTGCTTGGGGTAAGTTGCGCGCCTTCGGCCAAAAGCCGACGCCGCAGACAAGGATGTCCTGAGACCTTTCACGCCTGAACCGGGCGTGCTTCATTCCTGTCATGAGTACTGTCCGATGTTTTTGCAAAAGTCCCTGAGAGCGCAAATTCTCGCCCTGCTGAGCGGCAGTCTGATTGCGATGTTGCTGATCGCGCTGGCCTGCTTTCACTTTTTGTCCAGCGGTGTCCAGAGCTACGCCAACCTGATCGAGGGGCCGTTGCACACGTCGCAACTGATCGATGAAGCCAACCTGCAATTCAAGGTGCAGGTACAGGAGTGGAAAAACGTCCTGCTGCGCGGCAAGCAACCGGCTGACCTGGACAAATACTGGAAGCAGTTCCAGGAGCGTCAGCGCGATGTGCAGGACATCCTCGGCGAACTGGCCGGGCAGCAGGGCATCGAGCCGCAACTGAAATCGCGCATCGAACGGCTGCGCGACGAGCATCGCCAACTGGGCGCCGCGTATCAGAAGGGCCGCGACGCCTATCTCGCGGCGGGTGCCGATCCCTCGGCCGGTGACACTGCAGTCAAGGGGGTGGACCGCGCGACCAGCGATCAGATGAGCGCCTTGGTCAGCGAGTTGCGCCAGCAGGGTGTGGACCAATCGAAACAGCTCAGCGCCAGTGCCCATCGCACGGTGTTGCTGGGGATCATCGTGATGCTGGTGTCGGGGGCGCTGATCGGTCTGTTGAGCCTGTGGCTGATCAACCGCAACCTGGTCGAGCCGATTCGCCAACTGATCGAATACGTGGCGCAACTCAGCCACGGCAAATTCGCCGAGCGCGTGGCCAGCGGCCGTCAGGATGAATTGGGCAAACTGGCGATGGCGGCCAATACCTTGCGCGACTTCCTCGCCGAAACCTTCAGCCGCTTGCAACGCAGTGCCTCGGATCTGGAAAGCGCCAGCGGCGAGCTGAATTCGATCGCGACCGTGATGGCCGGCGGCACCCATGAGCAGTTCAATCGCACCGATCAGGTGGCCACGGCGATGAACGAAATGTCCGCCACCGCACAGGAAGTCGCCCGCCATGCCGCTGATGCCGCACGCGCCGCCGACGATGCGGACCATTCCGCGCAGCAGGGCGAGAAAGTCATGCAGGGCACCATTGACACCATCACCCGGATGCGCGGCGAAATCGACAACACCGCCACGGTCATTCGTCAGCTGGAAACCGACAGCGGGCGCATCGGCAAGGTACTGGAAGTGATTCGCGGCATCGCCGAACAGACCAACCTGCTGGCGCTTAACGCCGCGATTGAAGCCGCTCGCGCTGGAGAGGCCGGTCGCGGTTTTGCCGTGGTGGCTGATGAAGTGCGCAGCCTGGCCCAGCGTACGGCAGCGTCGATCATCGAAATCAACCAGATCATCCACACCGTGCAGAGCGGTGCGGTGGATGCGGCCCAGGCGATTGAAAGCGGTCAGTCGCGCAGTGAGGAAAGCGTCCGGCAAGTCACCGAGGCGGGTGCCATGCTCGAGCGCATCACCCTGGCCGTGGAAGCGATTCGCGACATGAACCGCCAGATCGCTACCGCCGCCGAAGAGCAGACGTCCGTCGCCGAAGACATCTCGCGCAATCTGACGGAGATCACCAGCATCGCCAGTACCAACCTGGACAACGTGCAACGCACCGAAGCGGCGAGCAACAACCTGCGCGGGTTGTCGGGGGAGTTGAACGAGGTGACGGCGCGTCTGAGCGCGTAATGAAAACGGCTGTGTATCGGTTTGCTTACTGAATCGCTACACAGTCGATCTCAAGTGCTGGCTCGGCGTGTCGATGAGGGAGGGGACTTCGAACTACTTTGGATAACGCCCATGGTCAGCATCACCTCCGTTTCAATCGCCCAGCCACTGTCGAGCACGGCGACCGCTTCGACCAGCGCCACGAGCACTGAAGACACGTCCACCACCGCAGCGACCTCGACATCGGCTTCTAGCAATGACACCAAGGCTTCCGCTGGCGGCGCATCGGCATCGGGTAGCAGCAGTTCCAGTAGCAGCGAAGAATCCGACTCGGTCAAAGCACTGCGCAAGCAGATCGCCGAGCTGCAAAAGCAATTGCAGGAACAACAGCAGCAACTGCAAGCGGCCCAGGCCAGGCAGGAAAGCGCCGATGCCAAGGCGGCTGATGTGGCGGCGGCTCAGGCGCAGATAGCGACGACCTCTGCCTCATTGCAAACCGCCACCGCGTCGCTGTTGCAGGCCTTGCAGGAAGAGGGCGGCAGCACATCCGGTTCGCTGGTCAGCACATCGGCGTGACGTGAAAACGCACAAACGCCGCACGATGGTCAGGTCGTGCGGCTTTTATGCGCGTCGCGGTTACTTGTCTTGCTTGTTCTTCAGGACCTTGCCGGTGGCGGCATCGATGTCCACATCCCACTCGACGTTCTGCTTGTCGCGCAGTTCGATCTCGTACTCGTAATCGTTGAAATGGTTATCCAGCTCGGTTTTGGTGATCGTTGCACCCGGGTGCAGGTCCAGAGCGATTTTGTTCAGCTCTTCCAACGGCTTGATCTTGCCGTCCTTGACCAGTTGCGGGATCTCGTCCACTCGAACATCGGCCTGCGCTAAGCCGGCGGTCAGGGTCAAGGCAGCGGCGGTGAACAGGGCGGTCAGGGTTTTCATGGGCTTCTTTCCTTGGGTGAGCGGTTTGAGTGGGATCAGGTTAATTGTGGCAACTTAATTCAGCCTTAATTCCCGAGCATCGCTGGTTTGCCAGCGATGCGGACGCGTCGATCCCGGCTCAGAAACCGTTGTTGCGCAACACCTGCTCCACACTCGCCGCCGCCGGGCGCTTGTAGAATTTGAGCAACTCGCTCGCACGGTTGGTGAAGATGCCGTCGACGCCGGCGTCCATGGCTTTCTGGTAATCCACCGCATCGTCGAGGGTGTAGACATGCACCAATAGCCCCTGCTCGTGGGTGTACTGGTTCATCCAGGGCTTCACCAAATCCGCGTAACTCTGTTCACCACCCTGGGTCAGTGCGGCAGACGGGCCGGTGCCGATCGCGCCCTGGGCCTTGGCGTAGTCGATCCAGCGCTGGAATTCGGCTTTGTCCTTGGGTTGCTGTCTGGCGTAGTAAGCCGCTTTGTCTTTCTCGCCGGACTTGGCAAACGGCACGTTGGAGGCCGGCTCGATGTTGCCTTCGCCCACCCAAAGCAGAAGGATTTTCGGCACCTGCGGCATTTCCTTTTGCAGCAGCTCGAGGCTGTTCTTCTCGAAGGTTTGCAGGATCACCTTGCCAGTGCCCTGGCCGACGGCCACTTCGTTTTTTGTCGGTGTCGACCCCGGCGGGATCAGCCAGCCACGGGCCTGGAGTTTTTCCTTCAGCTCGCGTTCGATGCCGGGAAACTGCCTGGGCTCCTTGGTTTCGATGTACAGGCCGGGTTTGTGCAGCGGATTGCCTTCGGCGATGTCGATGATTTCATCGAGGGTGAGGATTTTCAGCCCGGCAAAGGCAGGCCGCGCGCGATCGGGGTAGGCGCTGTTGAACCAGCTGCCGGCATCCAGGGTTTTCAGTTCGGCGAGGGTGAATGCCGTGGCCGGGCTGTCCTTGCGCTCGGGGAATCGGGTGGCGACGTCGGTGGTGCGTTGCAGATGGTTGTCGTGCAGGGCGAACAGCACGCCATCCTTGCTGCGTTGCAGGTCCAGCTCCAGGTAATCGGCGCCGAGATCGCGGGCGGTCTTGTAGGCGGCGGCAGTCGATTCCGGGGCATCAAAGGACGCGCCGCGATGGGCAATCACCGCCGGGTGCGGGATGCCCAGACGGGCTGCCAATGCAACCGGGGCTGGCTCGCTGGCGGCATGCGCCTGGCCGAGGCCGAGCAGCAGACTCAGCAGCAAGGCGCTTTTGCTGAAGGTGACGGGCATGGTCGAAATCCTTTCGCAATGGTTGTCGAAGCCCTCTCTTGTAGCAACTGAGCGTGACAAGCGCTATCGCCGGACCGACATCCATCTGTTCAAAACGGTTTTTTGCAGTACCCTTGGCCCCGGCCATTTCCCCGGCAGAGGGAAATCCACTCGTCATCCTTGCGTGTCAACCATCCATCACCTTTTGTGAGGTTTTCATGCGCATCACTTCCCAGCTCATCTGCCAGGCCGCCGACCAACTCAAAGGTTTCGTCGGGCTCAATCGCAAGACCGGCCGTTACATCGTGCGCTTCAGTGAAGACGCTTTCGGCATGGACGTGGCCGATGACGGCATCATTCCCGCCAGCGAATTCGTCTGGGCGCCCGGCCACGAGCAGACCATGACCCTCAAGCGCGAGCTGATTCAATTGCTGCTGGATCAGAACATCGATGACCGGATCAACATCACCGAGCCGTTGCGGGTGTACATGCAGCGCCAGGAAGTGCCGGAGATTCTGGCGGTGAGGCAATGGGTGCAGGGTTGAGTGATTGCGGTGACTCGTCAGGCCCCATCGCGAGCAAGCTCGCTCCCACCGATCCATTGTCGGAGCGAGCTTGCTCGCGATGTCTGCCTTAATAACGCCGCATCAATTACCGTTCGAACTCATAAGCCCGCTCAACCCGGCATACCCGCGTATGGCAATGCGCATACCAGGTCGTGCGCCCCCGTTCCCGAATCGCGCTGTGCTCAGGATGCTGTTTCCACGCCAGGATCGCCGCCTCACTGGCCCAGTACGACACGGTAATCCCCAGCCCGTCATCGCCTCGTGCCGACTCCACCCCGAGGAACCCCGGCTGTTGGCGGGCCAGCTCGACCATGCGCTCGGCCGCTTCGGCGTAACCCTGGTCACCCTCGGTGCGCAGCGAGGTGAAAATCACGGCGAAGTAAGGGGCTGGCGGGGTGTTGGCGATCATGAGGGCTGCCCCGTGGAGGCCTGGATGAATGCCCGTACCAGGGGCGGCAAGGTGCCCTTGAGCGCGGCGCGTTCGGGCTGGAACAGGGTGGCGACAAAGAACGGATGACCTCGCAGTTCCAGCGCTCGCAAGCCGTGGGCCGAATCGTGTCCGACGGCCTGGAGATCGTGCCTGAGCAAGGCGTGCTCGAACTCAGGATTCACACCGTAATTGCAGCGGTAGCCTTCACGTATTTCAGCGGTTTCGTACGCCTTGGCGATCAACGAACCTTCACGCAAATGAATGCTGTCGATGGCCTCCACCAGCGAGCAGGCCAGCTGCGTGAGCAACACCCGCGCAGCATTGGGCGATGTCTCGCCATGTTCGGCATCCGTCCAGCCCAGCACGTTGCGCGCATATTCCAGCACGGCGTGTTGAAAGCCGCCGCAGGTGCCGAGGAAAGGCCGCCCTTGTTCGCGGGCAAAACGAATCGCCCGCAATGCGCCGTCCATGTTGCGGTAGGGGCTCGCGGGCACGCACCAGAAACCGTCGTAGCCCTCGAGCGGGGTGTCGGCGTGGAGGCTGTCAGTCGCCAGCCAATGCCCATGCACGTTCTGGCCACCGTGTTCGGCTGCCATCTCCAGGGCCACGGGAATGGCCTGGTGAGCGGTGACGTGCGGGTCATAGTCGCCGATCAGGGCGATGCGGATAACGCGGTTTTCCATGAGCAACCTCGGCGCTTGTTGATTCCTGGCGCTCACTATAGATTGGCGTTCACGCACTCAATATGGGCGTTTTCCCAAGTGATCAATGCAGCCACGCACTATCGACTGGACTACCCGGACCTGGCCCTGATTCTGGCGTTGGTGCGTGGCGGCTCTCTGGTCCGGGCCTCGCAGCTGTTGCGGGTGGATGTCTCGACGGTGTTTCGTGCGGTGCGTCGACTGGAAGCCGCGCTGGGTCAGCAATTGTTCGAAAAGAGCCGCGCCGGCTACTTGCCGACCAGCCTGGCCCAGTCCTTGGCCGAGCAGGCCGAGCGCGCCGAACAGGCACTTGAGGCTGCGCGCATTGGCGTGGAGCAGGGCGGTGAAGTGATCAGCGGCACCGTGCGCCTGACCTGCACCGACTCGGTTCTGCAAGGTTTGTTGCTGCCGGCGCTAGCGCGGTTCATGCCCAATTACCCGGCACTGACCATCGAGCTCAGTACCTCCAACGACTTCGCCAACCTCAGCCGTCGCGATGCCGACATCGCCCTGCGCTTGACCCGCACCCCGCCCGAGCATTTGGTCGGGCGGCGACTGGCGGCTGTCGCGTACCGGGTGTGCGCCAGCGCTAGTTATCTGCAATCGGTCGATCCCCATGACCTCGCCGCATTGACCTGGATTGCCCCGGACGAATTCCTGCCCGATCACCCGACCATTGCCTGGCGTCGCCAGGCGTTGCCAGGTGTGACGCCCGCTTATCGCTGCAACAGCATGCTGTCGGTGACCGAACTGGTCCGGGTAGGGTTGGGGGTGGCGGCATTGCCGGACTTTCTGATCGGCGACGGATTGCAGGCGCTGGGTGAGCCACTGCAGGGTTATGACTCCGCGCTGTGGCTGCTGACCCGCCCGGATTGCCGCGCCCTGCGCTCGGTGGTCACGTTGTTTGATGAGCTGGGGCGGGCATTGAAGCTGCCCTGAACAGCGTGACCTAAACCGATCAGCTTTTTGATGGCGTCGAATTCAACACGTGCTGATGCATTTCCGAGGTCAGGTTTTCGATGCGCTCGCTGAGCGCCTTGGTCAGTTCAGTCAGGCGGGTGTTTTGCTCGAGTAGTTCCAGCAGGTGCGAGTTGTTCTTCGCCGCCTCTGCCTGTCGCTCACTGTTGGCGGTCGCCAGCGCTTCACGATGCTGGGCATCGGCATCGGACTGCGCTTTATCCCGCGCCGCCTGACGGGTCTGGGCCAGCAGAATCAGAGGTGCGGCATACGCCGCCTGCAGGCTGAACGCCAGGTTGAGCAGGATGAAGGGATAGACATCGAAGTGGGTCACACCGGAGATGTTGAGGGCGATCCACACCGCGACGATCAGTGTTTGGGCACCGAGAAAAGTTGGCGTGCCAAAGAACCGCGCAAAGGCCTCGGCGCGCAGGGCGAACTTGTCATCGCCAAAGGTCGGCGCGAGGTGGGCGTGAGGACGATGGAAGCGCAGGTGATCGACGGGGGCGGCGGGTTTGTTGTTGGGTGTCGTGCTCATGGTGATCTCTGGTGGAGGTTGGAACCTGGACTCACTATAACCTTGCTGTCAGTTTCATTCTGAAACACATTGCGCCGCTCTATCCGTCGCTGCCCAATGTGGGACAACGCCCGCACATTGTCATTTATGGCAACTGGTAGCAGGCCAGGAACATATCCAGTGCCGACTCCACGACAGAGCCCTGCATGTCTGCCGACAAGCCCGGCAACCCCATGGAAACCTGTGGCCAGAAGGCGAAGGATTTGAGCAGGCCCTGAACCTGTTGCGCAGCAAACGCAGGATCGACTGCTTTCAACCGACCATCGGCCTGGGCCGCGCGAATCCACACCGTCAGGCTTTCTTCGCGCTCACCCAGGCGAGCCACCATATCCTGTGCGCGCTCAGGGGAATGGATGGTCGCCGCGATAGCCACTCGCGCCAGGTCGAGGAAATTGTCATCGCCCAGCATGCGCAGCTTGGCCATCAACAGGGGGCGCAACTGATCGCGCAATGCCAAGCCAGTCTGGTAGGGCGTTTCCTTTTCGGCTGTCAGACGGGCCCACAATTGATTGAGGATTTCGGCGAACAACTCTTCCTTGCTGGGGAAATGGTTGTACACCGTGCGCTTCGACACGCCGGCAGTGGCGGCGATCTTATCCATGCTGGTGATGTCGAAACCGTTGGCACGGAATTCGGCAATCGCTGCCTGGATGATGGCTTCGCGTTTTCGGTCGGTGAGGCGCTGTGGAGCTGTCATAAGTACGCTTCGGCAAAGGGGGGTGAAAATTACACTTGGCAGTTTACTTGTGATCGGCTTTGATGCAACCTAGAAACTACACCGTGCAGTGTAATGTTTTGTTAATCCTGCCCGGTGAACAATGGAACCATCCGGCTGATGCGTGCATGCCTTGGCCATTTATCGTCCAACCTTGAGAAACCGATTGCTTGCGGTTTTTCTGGAGTCATTCAGTCATGGCCAAAACCACTTCCCCCGCGGACATCGTTGCCGCATCTGAAGCGTCCCGTCAGACAGAAGGGCAATACCTCAATCATTCACCGTTCAAGCGTGAAGGCTTTCGCAAGACCCTGCGCATCCTGTGGAACATGATCTTCCACAAGCAGCGAGACACCCGTCCGAGCGCGCCGGTCCCGGTGCAAACCCTGACCCAGGCGGCGTTGATTGCCGCGCCGAACCACAGCATCTATCGACTTGGCCATTCCACGGTGCTGCTCAAGTTGCGGGACAAATTCTGGATCACCGACCCGGTCTTCGCCGAACGGGCTTCGCCTGTGCAATGGGCCGGTCCCAAGCGCTTTCACCAACCGCCGATCAGCCTTGACCAGTTGCCACCGATTGAAGCGGTGATCCTGTCCCACGACCACTACGATCACCTGGACTATCAGGCAGTGATGCAACTCGCCGACAAGGCCAGGTACTTCCTCACGCCGCTGGGCGTGGGCGACACCCTGATCAAATGGGGCATCGACGCCAGCAAGATCCGCCAACTGGACTGGTGGCAGGACACCGAAGTCGATGGCATCCGCTTCGTCGCCACCCCGTCACAACACTTCTCCGGTCGCGGCCTGTTCGATGGCAACAGCACCCTCTGGGCTTCGTGGGTGATGATCGAAGGCAACACACGGATCTTCTTCAGTGGCGACAGCGGCTACTTCGACGGCTTCAAACACATCGGCGAACAATATGGCCCGTTCGACCTGACCCTCATGGAAACCGGCGCCTACAACGTCGAGTGGCCCCACGTGCACATGCAACCGGAACAAACCCTGCAAGCCCACATCGACCTCAAGGGTCGCTGGCTCTTGCCGATTCACAACGGCACCTTCGACCTGTCGATGCACGCCTGGTACGAACCCTTCGACCGCATCCTGGCCCTGGCCTGGGAGCGCAGCGTTTCGATTACCACACCGCAGATGGGCGAGGCGTTCAACCTCATGTACCCGCAGCGCGGTGACGCCTGGTGGTTGGCGCTGGAAGGGGAGAGTGATCGGGTGACTGTGCAGAACGCATGAGCTGCGTTGGCTGGTTGGCGTTTCAGTTAAAGACGACGTCAAGCCGGCCCTCTTTTCGTGATCGGGGGGCCGATTTGACGACGATTTGCACATCGCGCCCAAGTAGCAGTAGACACTCCATCATCTTGGCTTCACTGATCCCTCGAAACTTGCCGCGCAGCATCTCGGAAAGTTTGGGCTGCGACAGTCTTAAAATTTCTGACGCCTGAATCTGGGTTAAATGGCGTGCCTTGATGATTTCACCAATTTTTGCGGCCAGCTGGGATTTGACTCGCATTTCATTGGAGTCGGGAGTCCCCAGGTCTGTGTAGACGTTCCCGCTGCTTTCTTCGATTTCAATCATTTTCTGATCCTTTCGCATGATCCTGCGCGGCTTGAAGTCTCATCCTGATCAGATCGATGTCGCACTGCGCGGTTCTGATGCCAGTAGTCGACTTTTTCTGAAAGCAGTGCAGAACATAAATGGCACTACCGAAGCGAACGGTATAAGCGGCGCGGTAGGTATTCGTATTGAAATCCTCAATCAACTCAAGGATTCCGGCACCTCCAAAGCCCTTGAGGGGTTTGGCGTCGGGATGTTTCTTACCGCTTTGCGCCAGATCGAGAGCGTGCCCAAAAACATCCTGTACATCTGCGGGAAATTGCTTGAGGTCTTTCTTGCTGCTATCAACCCACAGGAGTGGCTTCCTTGTACTCATGCGAAAATATACCTATTTGGGAATAATCGTCAACCGATGCCTTTGATTACTCAACCATCGCAAAATCCGCCCGCTCCATGGGATTTGGGGTACAACCTCTCAGGTTCATTCCGCGCCCCGGTGCAAACCCCGGGAAGAACACCATCCCCTCGGCTTCAAATCGATACGCCAGCGTCAGTCGGGTGACATCCAGCACATCCTGCTCCGCTTCGAAGCGCTGAATGGCCTCCACCGAAACCCCGGATTCGCGAGACAGTTCCTCCACACTCCAGCCCAGCATCGCTCGGGCCTGGGCGCAGTGGGCCGGGGTGAATTGGAAGAGGGCGATACGTTCCAGGGTGATTTTCATCGCTTGAGAGGCCATGGTGTTCTCCGGGCTCGAGAGTGTTGATTCAAAAATTACTGTGTTTTTGTACAGTTGTTTTTGGCCCGGATCAAATTGATTTTTCGATTTCTGCTATTTCGCCCCTTCCAACCAGACGGATGGTGGCTGGCCCAAAATGCGTCGAAACATGGTCGAGAATGCCGCCGGGCTGTCGTAACCGAAATCCAGGGCAATGCGCGTCACCGGTTCACCCGCGACCAGCCGCGCAAGTGCCAGCACCACACAGGCGCGTTGCCGCCATTGGCTGAAACTCAACCCGGTCTGTTGGCGAAACAGGCGATTGAACGTGCGCAAACTGATGTGCAATTGATCGGCCCATTGTTGCGGCGACTGATGGGCGTCGGGTCGCTGCACAAAGGCCTGGCACAACGCGAGCAGGCGCGCATCAAGCGGCAGCGGAATATGCAGAGGCAGGTGAGTGCTGAGCGCCAGTTCGTGCAGCAGCAAAGCGATCAGAGCGGCGTCGCGACTGTTTTCGGCGTACTCCAGCGGAATCTCCACCGCCTCCATCAACAGCTGTCGCATCAACGGCGACACGCTGATGACCTGACAGCGTTGGCCCAAATCCACCGCGCTCGGCTCGATGTACACACTGCGAGTACTCACCCCCAGCATCAAGACCTCATGCGCCACCCCCGCCGGAATCCACACCGCCCGTTGCGGCGGCACCACCCAATTGCCGTCGTGCGTGGTCACCTGCATCACCCCCGTGGCGCCGTACAACAATTGCGCGCGACGGTGTGTATGACGGGGCAACCATTGGCCGTAGGCATAATCCGTACCGATGGCAACGACCGGACGCGGCGTGGCGTCCAGCCGATCAATCGAAATATTGCGCATCCAGGCAGCCCCACAGTTGGCGTAAACGCAAACATTATTGGCTGACTTGCTGAAGCAGGCCAAGGCGCAGCGCTTTATCGTCGACTGCTCTCATCCAACGGACGACGTGCAATGTTCTATCTATGGCTGACTCTCTTCGGCTGCATGAGCGGCGTTACCGCCGTGTTGTTTGGTTTTGGCGGTGGCTTTGTCGTGGTGCCGTTGCTGTACCGCATGATCATGGCCAGGTACGGCGTCGACGATCCCATCGGCCAGGCGGCGATGCACATTGCCGTCGCCACCTCGACCTGCGTGATGATCGTCAATGCCCTGATCGCCACCGGAAAACACCACCGCGCCGGTCATCTCATTCGCCATTACCTGTGGCCGTTAGGCGGCTTCATTGGTGTGGGGGCGGCACTCGGCGCTGTGGCCGCGATGCAGGCCAGTGGCCAACTCATTCGTCTGGCCTTCATCGCCTACTTGGGGCTGACCATTCTGGATTGCCTGTTCAGAGACGGTTTTCTCACTCATACCCATCAGCGAAATCCGCGGCGATTGAGTCGGTCAGAGCAGTCTGGCGGCGGTGTGGGAATCGGCGTCATTGCCACCTTTCTCGGCGTGGGCGGCAGCGTCATGACCGTGCCGTTATTGCGCCGATGCGGACTGAGCATGTCCCAGGCGACATCCATGGCCAATCCGCTGAGCTTGCCCGTGGCGCTGGCCGGAACCCTGACCTACATGGCCATGGCCGGCTTCAGTGCGTTTGATCTGGGACCGTGGTTTGTCGGCTATGTGGATCTGCTGGCGTTTGCGGTGTTGACGGTTGGATCGGTGGTGGGGATTCGCCTGGCCACGCCCTGGATCGGGCGCATACCGGATCAGATTCACGCGCGGGTGTACGTCGGGTTGCTGGTGCTGGTGATGATCAGCATGGGCCTGGGCTGAGCGCGGTCATTTTCCCTCCACCCCCGGCGCCTCCCGCACAATAAAGTGATCCAGATTCTCAATGTTGGCACTGAACACCCCGAACGTCTGCTCGGGGTTTTTCTTGCTCGGCACCTGCTTCAGCTCTGGCGTCACGCCATAAAAGAAGCAGTACAACTCGCGCCCGCTCTCGATGGCGTGCTTGATCTCTTCCAGGAACGCCTTGCGCTTGCGGTAGGTGTCGATCAGCTTTTTGCTCAGGTAAACATTGACCGAGTACGGCTTCTTCTCGAACCAGACCTTCTTCTCGAAGTCGATGCGAAAACTCTGGGTGTAATCCTTGATCTGCTTGATCTTGCCCCAGTAAATCAGCCCCTTGTTGTCCTGCAGGTACTCGATCTTCTTGAAAAACGCCGCGTACGTTGCGGTGTGCTCGCCGATCTTCAACGGCATGCGCTTGAGCAAGTCCTTTTCGTCGAAGTTCGACACGAAACACTCCACCGGGTGGGCGAAGACGCTGGTCTTGTCCGGCGTCGAATCCTGGCTCGGCGGCTCGACGCCATGGGCGGTCGAAGGCGTGGCGGGCTCATTCTGAGTGTCGGACGCCACCGCCGGGCTGGATGGCTGACGCACATACTCACGTCGGGTCAGTAACAATTCCGACGGGAAATGCTCCTCGCGACTGTCATCCGTTTCCGCCTCGTCCGCCTCCACGCCTGATGCTAGCGTCTTCAGGCTGACATAAGGACAACCCTCGACATGCCGCGTACTCGGCAAGTTCTTGAAGTGCGGCGTACGCACGTAATTCACATTCTTGGCGTTGAACGTCCCCAACTCGTTCGCCACGTCGAACGCCAAACGACAGGCATCGTTGGGGCATTGAAAGTGTTCCTTGGCGGAATCGAACGCCATGGTCTCGTCGAAATTCAAATCGCGCACGTCATAGATCGACAGCTTGGCGTCGAGGCTGAGGCAGTAGGCGAGGTTGAATTTCATGGGGGGGCTCGGGTCCTTGAGGGGGAGGGGTATTAATAGCGGGCGGCGGGGCGGGTTGCACTTACTGTTTTCAGCCCACCGCAAAATCCGGGCACAGCCCAAACCTGTGGGAGTGAGCCTGCTCGCGATTCTCAATATCACCACAACATCGGAGCTCTGCACCGACTTATAGTGAGTGGATTTATTCCCGTTGGGCAGCGAATCAGCCCCAAAAAGAAGGGCTGCTGCGCCTCCCAGTGGGGGCAAGCAACCTCGTCTCAGAGGTCAATTCTTGGGCTTCTCTATCAATCCTTTTACCTTGCTTTAAAGCGACTGAGTGAACTCGTGTTTGTCGATTGAGTGATGGCAACGTCGATGACAGTTTGGGCAAAGAGCGACTGTGTTCCATGTGCTGTCAGTACCGCCATCAACAAGATGTTTCACATGGTGGATTTCAAAAAAAGGCTCATTCTTCTCGTTCAGAAACGGAGCAGGTTGACCACATCCTTCACAAATACCTTGAGCGCGAGCTAATACCCATCTTTGCACACTGATTGCACGCGAAAGCCTCATGACCATTGAATTGGTCCGCTTAGGGCTCAAGATGCCTAGTGATGCATCAGGCAGTTGAGGTTGATGGGCCCCCGTCTTTGACTAAGTTGGGTTTATGGAGCGCTTACCGACAACCTGCCGCGGCGTACGGCAGCGCAGATTGTGCGGTGACGCGTTAGGCGGTTAGAAGAACTTCATGAACTTGCGATACCTCGAGCGACGGCAGGCTGCCGACATTGATGCTGTACCTAATGCCTGTTACACCGAGTGGCGGAACGTAGTCATCTGGGAGCCTAGGAAAGTTGCCGGCAACTTCGAAGACATGGACATCGCGAAATGTGAACCGTAGGAGTGCGCCTGTCTGCCGTAGGCCCTCGTGCCAGCCGAGTTGTGCTAGGCGTGAATCGAAAACATCTAGCGCACGCCCATCGGATACCAATTGCTCCCGAATTTCATCTACGCGGTCTGCCAGCGTTTCGTCGCCACCAAGACTGCGCTCCAGCATAACGCTGACAAACAGTAGGCGCTTGCTGGCGGGTGCTTTCAGCTGATCGAAACGGGATATTTCGTGCTTCGGTTCCGATCGTGTGGTGGTCTTCACTTCTACGTGGACGCCCTGTCCGATGAAATCATGACGCTCCCTTTCAGGGCCGCTCCAAAGGTGGCTGACGCGAGGGCCGATGGTCGGGAGCAACACGTTGGACAGCACCCAAAGCTCGCCGAAAAGACCGATCTGCTCTGCCACACTCAGTTCAGGTGCGATCGGGCGCAATGCCGCACGCATATCGTCGATGATGCGCTCAACCGAGACAACAGGATCGCGGCCTTCAATGTGGATGGCGTGGAGGACCTTGTTGGCTACCAGCGTAAGTAGTTCTTCGTGGTGGCTGCGTGCGGAAACGTCCAGCCAAGTCCGTCCGCCTTCCAGGATGCGGACCTGAAGGCTTTGCAGGTCCGGCGGTAGGTTTTGCGGGGCGACATCTACGGCCAGCAGCAGGTGCAGGCGTCCGTCGTCTGATACTCCAATCAACGCTGTTTCGAGGTCTTCGGCCGCCTGTTCGTAGATATCCTCGTGCGGATGTCGCTGCTCGCGCAGACTTGCCCAATGGTCTTGCGTGATATCAACCATTGCGTACCCCACGGTTCACGACAAGCCGTTGTTCGCCGTCCGCAGTGCGGGGCAGCGAAAGCGCGAGGCCCAGCACCGCCTGTGTTGGCGCACGGAGCGGTTCGGGATCCAGGGGGTAGAGCAGGAGCAGGCCCTGCTGCGCGGGTCGGTCCTCGCGCATTGCCCGTGCATTGAAGCCTGAGCCAGCGCGGTAGTTCTCCGGTCCGCCATGCAGGTCGACGCCTTCATGGCGTGGATCGATCAAGATGCCAATCGACTCGTTGGCCTGCAACGAACGTCGAACAAGGCCGAAAGGCCTTCCACCCAGGAGTACCTGTCGTTCCCGCTGCGGGTTGGCTACGAACACGGTCCAGTTCGTCAGCTCTCCCGCTTCAGCTCGCTCCAGGATCCAGTCGGCAATCTCTGCGCCCTGAAATGCAATGCTGTTCGGATGCCCTTCATAACGCCTCAGGAACAGTGCGACGTCCTCGGCCGGCACATCGTGTGCTATGGCGCCGCCGTATGCATCCTGTGTCGGGGGGTGCTGTCGCAGCAGGGCGGACGCCAAGTCCAAATTCCGCTCCAGCAGTTCCCGATCCCGCATGGGGAACAGGATCGTCTGCGGGTTCTCGCCAGACCATGACCGTGCATCATCCGTCTGCATCCTGCTCTTGCTCTTGCTGGTGAGCAGGAGCTTTGAATGGGCGCGCATTCGGATGGCCATCTGGTCAGGCCTGCGGCCGGCCTTATTGAGTGCCGTGATGGAGTCACGCAGGGATTCTTCGACCAGCGCCAGCTCCACAAACCACTGAGCAATGCCTTCGGTTGTCCAGATGCGGATCAGGTCTTCATAGCCTGCCCTGAAACCATACCAGCGGGCCATTTGCAGTAGAGCGTCCGCCAGCGTAGTGGTGCGCAGGAAGTAGGCGATCGTCAGTCCCTCAAGCGTCAATCCGCGCGACAGCCGATTGCCACCCACTGCAACGAGTTGCCGTCCAGGCTTGGCGTCGTATTCCAGCTCGTCGCCCGTCGTGCTGTTGAGCACAACGACGACCAGACGAGCCAGGTTCGTCACTGCCTCTTCCAGTAGAACCTCTTCGCTGCAAGGCAGATCTACCGGTCCCAGCCCCGCGAGCGTTGACCGGAACATCTGCTTGAGCACGCCGGGTTCGGCGTTCTCATGATGGAACCAGTTGCGGATCTGTTCCTCGATCGCCCCTCCAATGCGTAACTGGTCCTGCTGGAGATGGGATACGTGCACGAGCATCGTGTTCGGCTTACCCAACTGGCCGCGCTGCAGTCTGATGGCGCCGGCAAGTGCAAAGGTCAGGAGGGCATCGGCGAGCGACTGGGGAAGATCCAGCGGTCCCCGGGCAACAATCGCTTCGCCTCTTTTGCGCTGCTTCGGCTTCAGAGCCTTCACATCTGCCGCGTCTACAGGGCGGAGTACATCGCGGCCCTGCGAGCTGACGCCGAAAAGCTCTTCCGTTCCGGTGTAGCCATCCGGCCGCGGAAGCTGCACGACGAAGTCTTTGGGGAACAGGTCTTCGCCGACCTGGCTGTCACTGCCGTCTGGGTCGATGAGGATGTTGGCGAATGGCGTAGCCGTGTAGGCGATGTATGTGGCCCGCGGAATCTTTCTGAGAATGTCGCGAATCAGGGCGTTGGTCAGTGACGGGGCCGCGTCGTCATTTGGTTCAGTATCGGTGTCGGTGTCGATACTGGGGTCGCGCCGATTTCCGCGTGTATTGATGGAGGCTTGATCGGCTTCGTCATCGATGAGAAGAACCGGTACATCAGCGAGCCGGCCTTCGAGTTTGCCGAACCACTCGTTGAGCCGTTTCAGGATCGGCGTAATCTTCTTCGCGACGATCAGAACGGTACCGGTAGATGCGAATCCATCGGCCACCTCTGGCTCACGAAAGTCTGAAACCTCATCGGTCAGCGTGATCCAGTCGACGCCGGTCCCGGCTAGCTCAAGATCCAGGCGCTTCTGCGTCTGGTTCCGCAGTGAATCGTGAATGCCTGAAAGAACGATGATGAGGCGGTAACCGACATCGGCTGCACGCGCTGCCACAGCCGTGAAGTTGGCGGTCTTGCCGGACTGAACGTAGCCGACGACCAGACCGCGGCACTGGAATTCCGGGCGACTTACCGGGGTGGTCTTCGAGATGATCCGCAGTGACTCTTCCGCGACCGACGCAATCTGGTGCGGCTTCCATTTGGGCTGTGCCCGCAGATAGGCTTCATGCCGGGACCAGTTGGTCCAGGAAGTTGCATCGGTCCACAGGGCCAGCCTGGGCTTCAATGTAAGGGGAAGCGGAAGCCGGACCTGCATCAGGCCTTATCCGTCAGCTGGTCCTGGACACCAGCCGTCTCCAGTGCGCGAAGGAATTCAGAAAGAGCGTTCTTGGCCTCGGCATCCTTGTCGATGAGCTGCACGAGCGTCACCAGCGTCGGCATCAGCGGGGTGACCTCGACTTCCTCCCCCTTGAACCCGGTCTTGCGTTGCCATGGCTTGTCGCCGCTGCTGACAAGGCGGATTGAAGTTCTGTCCTTCTTTGCAGCCGGGGCCGGAGCGGGATCCGCCACGGGAGTGCCTCCCGCTGCTGTCGTTGGAGGCAAGAAACCGCCTGGCGCTGGCGTGCCGGCCGGCGACACAATTTTGCCGCCTCCTTTCGGAGTCGGCGCAGCTTTTTCCTTTTTGTTGTACCGGGATCGGGCTGCTGAGCGAGGGCCCTTCAGCAGGTCTCCGAGGGGTTTGGTGATCGCAAAGGGCAGGCGAATAAGCTGCTTGCTGATATCTACCTGTAGCTGCTCATCAGCCAGCCTGTCGAAGTCGACTGCGACACGAATCAGCTTGGTGTGCTCATCCTTGGCGAAGAGATCTTCCCAGCCGCCCCATTTGATAAGGCGGTCAAGTCGATAGAAGTACAGGCCCTGAGCATCGTTTGCGCGGCCATTCAGGGAGTGGCGATCGCGTTCGACGCGTTGTTCCAGCGGCGGCAAATCCTTGATGTATTCGTCGAACTCTGCCTCGTTTGGCGTGACGTATGCGCGAACATAGAGGGCAGCCGTCTTGTCTTGAGAAGCGCCGGGAAGTTCGATGCGATGCTGGTCGTACTCTTTCGTCAGTGGGTGCCCCATAGGGTTGTTAGCAAGCAGAGCTTCATTGTTCAGCCGGATGATTACCTTCTCGTGCCCGCGCGCCTTCCCTTCAAGATACCGGTGAAAGACCAGTTCGAGGTGCGACTTGATGGCAGCGAGTTCCTGCGCGTAAGGAGAATCTGCCCTGCCTCTCGCAGGCTCCATCGAGGGGCGCATCTGCGTGAGCAGCACGGCTGTGCCCGTGTCGCCGATGTCCACTGCCGAGGTATGTTCGGGAGCTACCGGGTCGGTCAGAAGCGCCCAGCGGCGCGTCTTGGCAAGATGGTCCTTGTCCCAGGTGAGTGTCGTGCTTTCGTTCCCTGCAGCTTTCGATACGACCGTCAGTCGATCAGCCTGGGACCAGGCCGCACCCTTCAGCCCATAGCCGAACTTGCCCAGATCGCCGTCGCCATATTCACGCTGTTGCCCGATCTTCATGGCGCCGCGCAGACCCGATGGAGTCATGCCCGTGCCGTCGTCGCGAATGCACATCCACCGGCCGCCCGCATTGGGATTCGGGAAGGTGATGTCGATCTCCCGAGCGCCATGCGACAGACTGTTGTCCACCAGATCGGCCACGGCGCTGGGTAGGCTATGCCCGGCACGTGCCAGGATCTTGAAGAGACCGAGCGGGTCCGGTGCGGCGTCATCATCGTCGCGGTTGTTGTCATTTTCTTTTTGTGACGTCACGGACACTGTTTCTGCCTCCTTGAATAGCTGCGGGAAGTGATCCGAGAGCACTGTCTGGCAGTACTGGCCCTCGTCACCGTACAACGCAATCATTGCGGATTTACCGAGCTGGGCACTCTCTCCATGGCCCAGGATCGAAGAGCGGGCTGGGTGGTCTTCCGGGATAACAACCCAGGATGCCTTGGCCGGGGTGCTCGAGGCGTCAACTACCATCGCGAACAGGACGCCTGGGTCGACGAAACTGTAAAAGGAGCTTTTCGGGCAATCGCCTTCGAATCTCCAATTTTTGTGCTGCCGCTTGAGCCATGAAGCAATCTCAACCACGGTACCTTCGTCTTCGAGACGCCGGCAGGTGATTGCGATAGTGTCCGGGTTTTCTGCTGAAGGAAAAACCTTGCCGACGACGTCCCAGTCGAAGTTGATGGAACGCTGTTTGGCGCGTTCCTTCCCCTGGCGGCGGTACTCATGAAACATGCCGAGTTCGGAATGAGTAAGCAGTCGGAGAATGGTGAACTTCACTTCCTGCCCTCTGTCGTCTTGATTTGTGATTGCTCCAAATTGAACAACGCTACACGCATGTCCTGCGTCTCCGGTGCCCCCAGGCACTCCCGCATTCCACGAGCGATGGCATAGGCAAATAGTGGTGGCACGGCGTTGCCAATCTGCTTGAATGCCGGGTTCATCGATCCTTTGAAAACGAAGCCGTCAGGGAATGACTGGAGCCGCGCAGCCTCACGGACGGTAATGGTGCGTGCCTGTTTCGAGTCGAAGTGGATGTGGGAATATGAGTCCTTGCCAAGGTGCGCCATCAGCGTACGTACCGGGGCGTCGGCGCGGAGCTTCCACCACTTGTTCGGAAACTTTCCCGGGTCATACGGGATGCGCCAGGACATTATGTATGTGCTGACATCTGCGTTTCTCGGGTCGGTGGGCAAACCGAGTCTCCTGCGGTCGGCAAGCCAGTTCGCAATTTTCTGCTCTACATAGGCATGCACCTGCGGGTACTCCCAGCCAGGCTGAATCTCAGCGAAGATCTTGTAGTCCCGCGGCAGATACCGGAAAACATGGCCAGTCGTAGACCTAGTCGCAAATCCGTGCCACTCCCGCATCAGCCGCGAATAGGCAGTCGACGGTTTTTCTGCTGTGTACTCGACAGGTTCTGACGGGTCTTTCGCCCCGCGACGAATGGCACCCGAGCGAAGCATTTCTTCGGCGTACCGGTGCGGCAGATCTGCTAGCGCATCAGAGGCCGATGTGGCCGTGGGAGAGTCGGGAGTTGGATCGGGAATCCAGCGGTGGTGCGCCGAGCCTTCGGCTTTGATAACCCGCCTCGCTGCATTCTTGGAGCTGGTGTAACCGGATGGCAGAACCAAATGGTGAGTTGGCACCGGGAATCTTGGCTTGATGCCGGTCGAGCGATGGAAGCCGACCAGAATCATGCGCTCCCGCATCTGCGGAACGCCGTACCAGACGGAATTCAGCAATGTGTAGGCTACGTCGTAGCCTTCTTCGGCAAGGCTTTTGGAAACGAGCTCGGCAACATTGGTGCCGCCATGGTTGAGGATGTCTGGCACGTTCTCCATCAGAAGCGCAACAGGCTTTGTCGCACGGATGAATGCGACGTAGCGCTCCCACAGGCTGACTCGTCCATCCACCAGAAAGGCTTGGTCTGCGGTTACCTCTTCGCGCAGGCGGGCCTGCTCGCGGAGCTTAGCCCGGCCTACACGGGCGAACGCCTGACAGGGTGGCCCGCCGACGAGGACATCGATCTGACGGTCCGTGGAGCCCTGCAGCTCGAGATCGCCGAAGACGGTGTCAGCGGTTTCGGTTACCGCGTCGCGCGGGGCGTGGTGCGCTTCCTTGTCCCCTCCGATCGAGCGCGAGCCGAAGTTGGCTCCGTGCGACTTCGCAGCCCACGGGTCCATTTCGATCGATGCGACCGGTGTAAATCCGGCGGTCAGAAAGCCAAGGGATATGCCGCCACATCCTGCGAACATGTCCATGTAGCGGATTTCGCCGCCTTCCTGAATACGCTGCAGCTTGCTTTGGATCAGCTCGTCATCTGGGGTAGAGGCGCGGAAAATCTTGCCAGTCGAGGGGGACAGGTCTGCAGCCGAGGTAATGGGCTGTTCGTGGGTATTGTTGGGCTGCGATTTGCGCAGCTCGGTTTGGATGGACATCCGGTATCTCTCATAGGGAACATGCACCAAGACCACCTGCACGGAGCGCAGAAGGACGGCAGCTCAGGCCTGCGCATACCACGCGGCGCAGCCAGGCTTGACGAATCGTCAACCGGGCGCCAAATGCTACATCGTGTCAGAGTGTAATGAAAATGCCGCGAAGTGTCGCCTATGCAGACTGCGTGAGCCTTCATAATTAGCCAGCCTCAACCGGCGAAAGAATGCCCTTAGCCTCAAGGTTTTACGGGCAACGGAGTCCATCTCGACCTAAACGACGATAGCTAATCGCTTACCATTGCCTGATGAGGTAAAGCCTTCGCCGAGCCCTCCCGGACCTGCGAAGAAACCCACGACTTGAATTGGCTCGCGAAGCGGAAAAGTTTTTCCAAGGGGGTATCCTGCGACAAGGGCAAGCTCGTCTGGGGGTTGTTCATGGACATAGTCAGTAGAGAAGTCAGGTCTCGAATGATGGCGGGCATCCGCGGCAGCGATACATTGCCAGAGATGAAGGTCAGGAAGCTGCTTCATCGACAAGGCTTCAGGTATCGCTTGCATCAGAGAAATCTTCCAGGCAAACCCGATGTCGTACTCCCTCGTCACCATGTCTGCATCTTCGTTCATGGTTGCTTCTGGCACAGGCATCCGGGCTGCAGATACGCCACGATCCCAAAGACCCGCGAGGATTTTTGGCAGACCAAATTCGATCAGAACGTGAAGCGTGACATCAGGAACCGAGAGGAACTGCTCAGGTCAGGCTGGCGAGTGATCGAGCTCTGGGAGTGCGGAATTTGCGGACCGGAAGCGGGGATGAACTGGCTTCTGGAAACGATCCCGGACTGTACCCAAAAATACGTCTCATGGCCCAATTTCTCCGACCTGCTCGTCCCCAGCGGTCAGCTTACAGTAATCTGAGCCTATCGGGTTTCAGCACTCGATTTCTAAACGCTCCAAAAGATTCTTCAAAGCAATCTTTTCTCCCTTGCGATAAGGGCGATGGCATAGCCAGTAATTCGCGGTTAATCCAATTGCTGCATTACCGCAGAAATGTTCTGCATGCGGTACTCAACCGATGAGGCGCTACGCTTGCTCAACGGTCCCTCAGGCAGGAGTTGTATTTCAACTGACTTCTTAAACGTTTGCCCGCTTAATTCAAGACGCAGCATTTTCAGATAGGCATCAGTATGTAGTGGTCTAATGAAACCGGACACCCATTTAGGCGAGAATGCTCGCCAGATAGAGGTGTCTGATGACCAAGCAACGTCGTTCCTTTTCCGCTGAATTCAAACGCGAGGCCGCAGGCCTCGTGCTCGATCAAGGCTATAAGCCAGCCGCTCGCTTGGGGTGGTCGAGTCCGCGTTGCGTCGCTGGGTTAATCAACTCCAGCAGGAGCGCAACGGCGTTACTCCGCAGAGTAAGGCGCTGACGCCTGAGCAGCAGAAAATCCATGAATTGGAAGCTCGAATCGCTCGCCTTGAACGGGAGAAATCCATTTTAAAAAAGGCTACCGCGCTCTTGATGTCGGAAGAGCACGAGCGCACGCGCTGATTGATCAACTGAGCGCCCAAGAGCCGGTCGATTGGCTTTGCACAGTCTTTGACATTACTCGTTCGTGTTACTACTCCCACCGCCTCAGGCGCCGAACTCCGGACGTTGAGCGGCTTCGGTTGCGCAGTCGGGTCAACGAACTGTTTACGCAAAGTCGAAGCGCCGCCGGTAGCCGCAGCATCGTGTCGATGATGCAGGAAGACGGTGAGCAAATCGGGCGGTTCAAGGTGCGTGGCCTGATGCGGGAACTGGAGTTGGTTAGCAAACAACCTGGATCACATGCCTACAAACAAGCGACGGTTGAGCGGCCTGACATTCCGAACATCTTGAATCGAGAGTTTGATGTGCCGGCGCCGAATCAAGTCTGGTGTGGCGACATCACCTACATCTGGGCTCAAGGGAAATGGCATTACCTGGCTGTCGTTCTGGATCTCTACGCACGCCGAATTGTGGGTTGGGCGCTGTCAAACAAGCCGGATGCGGATCTGGTCATCAAGGCGTTGGACATGGCTTACGAACAGCGTGGCAGGCCTCAAGGGCTGCTGTTTCACTCGGATCAGGGCTCGCAATATGGCAGTCGCCAGTTTCGCCAACGGCTCTGGCGTTACCGAGTGCGCCAAAGCATGAGCCGTCGTGGAAACTGTTGGGATAATGCGCCGATGGAGCGTGTGTTTCGCAGCTTGAAAACTGAATGGATACCGACCCTGGGCTACATGACAGCTCGAGAAGCGCACCGCGACATCAGTCATTACCTGATGCATCGGTTCAACTGGATTAGACCGCACCAATTCAACAACGGACTGGCCCCAGCTCAGGCCGAGAAAAAACTTAACGTCGTGTCCGGGATTAGTTGACCACTACATCAAATCACTGCAGCCTGCGAAGGTTTTCATGAGTTGCTGAAACGCGAGGGTGATGTATAGGACTTTTCCCTGTTTGGGATTTCACCAATGCTGAACTGGACTTTCAGGAAATCTGAATTTTTCGATTCGGCTTCATTCTCAGCGGCAACACACCAACGCAGCCGAGTAGCTCGTGACTCAGCTGACATGGGAAAAACCAGCAATCGATCATGGATTATTTTTCCAAACGGCAGGGTAGGCCTACATTAGTGCTAGCAAAAAGGAATCAGTTATTTTAATGGAATGGCTTTCCATTATTGCTATGATGGGTTCGTAACGCCGACCCTGGCACTGCGTCAAGCGCCGACTCTGTGCGCAACACGTGATGCTCATACGCCAATTAGCCGGGCCCGCATCGTATTCATCCCGGGCGGGTAGTACGCCGGACAAAGCCATGGAATACCCTAGGAGAACGTGATGTCTGAGTTGTTGATACCCAGTCCTACAGGCAATACCCGAATTTTTGCGGTTGTAGGTGATCCGGTAAAACAGGTGAAGGCTCCACAGTTACTGAATAAGGTGTTCACCGAGGAAGGCGTGGATGCGGTGATGATTGCGGTGCATGCGCGCCCTGAACAGCTCGCTACCGTGATACGCGGCCTACAAGCGATGGAAAATTTTTCGGGAATGCTGATCACCATCCCGTACAAGTTTGCCGCTCGTGAGTTCGCGGATAAGGTGAGCCTCGCCGTTCAGGTCTCCGGCAGCACCAACGCATTGCGGCGCAACGAACAAGGAGTGTGGGAGGCTGATAACTTCGATGGCACAGGCTTTGTCCTGGGCATGCAGCGCAAGGGGTACGAACTGGCGGGGAAGCGTGTCGTAATAGCCGGAGGTGGTGGTGCGGGAAGTTCGATAGCTGCAGCATTACTGCAAGCAGGAATAGACCGGTTGTATCTGCAAGAACCGGATACGGTCAAAGCCCAAGCACTGCTCGCCAGGCTGGATCAACATTGGCCGGGGCGATGCGAGGTTGCTCAGCCGCAACACCTTAGGTTGGTTGACGTTGTCATCAACGCTACGCCGTTAGGGCTCTCGGATGAAGATCCACTTCCTATTGATCTCGCCGACCTGTCTCCCGGAACACTGGTGGCAGATATCATCATGCAACCCGTCGAGACTCGCCTGCTACGCGTGGCGCAAGCTGCGGGCCACCCTGTGCATCCAGGAAGCTACATGCTCAGTGAGCAATTAGGTTGCTACAAGAAGTTTTTCGGGATCTGAGTCCTTCACTGCCGGGACACCAGGATTAGCGTGATTATCCTTTTTTGCGCGGCCAGGTGAGCTGACAGCAACACAGCCAGGCCTTCTCTTTGGCAATGAGTCATGAGCACCCGCGATAAATGGTGGGCTGTAAACTGAACGGTCCCTTCGTTTGCAGCCTCACAAAGATTGGAATAGTATTCCAATACATTTTTCGTCGGGAGCTCATCTCTCACAAGCTAAGGAACAACTATGAGTAATGCGTTGGAACGCGGCCTGCACGCTATTGAGCTGTTGGCCGGAAAAAGCACCGGGCTAGCCCTTCAGCAAGTAGCTGAAGCCTTGGACATTCCGCCGAGCGCTACTCACCGCATGCTTAATTGCTTGGTCGAACAGGGTTTTGTGCGCCAAGACCATCAGCACGGCAATTATGTTCTCGCCCTCAAGGTGGTCTCGCTTGCACTAAAGCATCTGTCCCAGAGCGACATGGTCGACCTCGCCAAACCGGTACTTGATCGCCTCGCCCGCCTGTCCGGCGAACTCGTGCGCTTGAGCATTGTAGATGGCGATAATTTGGTATGGATCTCCAAGGCACAAGGCACGCGCTCCGGGCTGCGCTACGATCCTGATGCTGGTGCCGAAGCCAAACTCTGTTGCACGGCGTCGGGACTTGCCTGGCTGAGCTGCCTGAGTAACGAACGCGCACTGGAGCTGGTTTACCGCCAAGGCCTGTCCAAACCCGGTGAATATGGCCCCAACGCGGCGACCACGATTGAACAGCTGCTTAATCATCTGCAGCTCGCACGTGATCAAAGCTATGCCTCAGTCGACGAAAGTTTTGAAATTGGCGCGGCGGCGATGGCTGCTGCAATCCGCGATTCGCAGCAACAAGTTATCGGCGTTATCAGTATTGCCGGTCCAAGCGTTCGCCTAACCCCTGAGCGTATGCAGTCCCTCAAAGCGGCGTTGCTGGAGGCTGCTGAAGAAATCACCGCAATCAGTCTGGACAGTCTTCCCAAGCTGTCGATGATGACCTCCCGAGTCAGCGAGCAGACCGACTGATCGGGTCCCCCGACCAAACGCGGCCTGTCGTCCTGACCTGGCCGCTTCCTCAGATGAAACCTTGATATCGAGCGCTTTTGAATAGCGCAGGATCCCTGCCGAACAAAAATCGCTTGGAATACATTTTATTTTTGGAATGATATTCCAACAATGTTATTGTCATCACCGCAGTCCTCGAATTGCTTTGGCACCCTCAGAAAAAATGCCATGGCAAGGGAAGGCGCTTTGATAAAAACAAAAAGCAGGAGTCATCTATGTCGAACTCTTTAAACCTTGATGTCAGCACCTTCATGGACTCTAGAAAGATGAGCGCCAGGCAATGGGTGGTGCTGTTCTTGGGCTTCATGGTGCTGGTCTTTGATGGCTTCGATACGACGGCGATCGGATTCATCGCCCCCGCGCTGATCGATGACTGGGGGGTGCTGCGACATGACCTTGGACCCGTGATGATGAGCGGCCTGCTCGGACTAGCTTTTGGTTCATTGACTGCGGGCCCATTGGCTGATCGTTTTGGCCGCAGGCCAGTGATCATCGGATCAGTGCTGCTCTTCGGTTTCTGGAGCCTGGCTTCAGCCTGGTCTACCGGGATTGTCAGCCTGACAGTCCTGCGGTTTCTGACCGGGGTCGGTCTGGGTGCATCAATGCCTAATACCGCGACCCTGGTCTCCGAATTTGCACCCAAGCGTTACCGCTCTCATATGGTCTCGTTCATCTACTGCGGTTTCGCCTTTGGCGCGGCCATGGGTGGCCTGGGGAGTGAGTGGCTGATTGAACAGTTTGGCTGGCGATCGGTGTTGGTGGTCGGCGGTGTGCTACCCATTGCCTTTGCCCTCCTGCTGCTGCTCAGCCTTCCGGAGTCCATCCGCTTTCTGGCCCAGAACAGCGCTTTGAAGGAGCGTCTGATCAAGGCAATCAACAAAGTTGTCCCTGGCCTGGCCGACTCCCAGACCCGATTCCATAGCAGCGAAGCGTCGATCAAGGAGACAGGCAAGGTCAGCGCACTGTTCGCGTCCGGCTATAGCCTTGGCACCTGCATGATCTGGATCACCCTGTTCATGGGTCTGCTGACCATGTACCTGCTATCAAGCTGGCTACCTCTGCTCAGCCGCGATGCCGGGCTGAGCATGGGAGAGGCGGCACTGCTGGGCTCATTGCTGCAGATCGGCGGGATGCTGGGCAACTTCACTGTTGGCATGAAGATGGACCGCTGGGACCACCATAAGGTGGTCGGGCTGACGGTCTTTTGCGGTGGCGCCTGCGCGGTGCTCATCGCACTGCAGCAGCCGACGATGCAGGTCCTCTGCCCGTTGATCCTGCTACTGGGCTACTTCCTCAATGGCGTCAACGTCGGTGGCTACGCGCTGGCCGCCGCATTCTATCCAACCCAGATCCGTGCCACCGGGGTGTGCTGGGCGACCGGCATCGGTCGCCTGGGCGCTATCAGCGGCGCCGGCATCGGCGCGCTCATGCTCGCCGCCCAGTGGAATTTCAGCCAGGTCTTCCTGTTCCTCGCCATCCCCTCCTTGATTGGCGTTATGGCGCTGTGGATCAAAGGCCGTAAGCGCAGAACGTCGGCGATTCCCACTGCAGTCAACTAAACCCCAGTGTGCTTTTAACCCCTCTATGGAGACATGCCATGCACGCCAGCTATTCCATTGCCCAACTGACCGCTCTCGATTTCAGCCCTCCCGAAATGATCGAGCTGGCTGCCCGCACCGGCTATGACCAGGCTGGCGTGCGCCTGTTGCCGGTGGCTCCAGGGGCTGTGGCCTATTCATTGATGGATAACAAACCCATGCTGCGTGAAACGCTCGCGCGGATGAACGACACCGGGGTGAAGGTATTCGACCTGGAGTTGATTCGCCTCGATGCGCAATTCGATGTGCAACGTTACCTGCCTTTTTTCGAGGTCGGTGCGCAGCTCGGGGCCAAGGCCGTACTGGTGGCCGGCGACGATCCGGAACAAGGCCGGCTGATCGAGCACTACGCTCAGCTATGCGACGCCATGCAGCCCTTCGGCCTTTCAGCAGACCTGGAATTCATGCCCTGGACGGCCGTCAACGACCTGGCCAGTGCACTCCATATTGTTGAACAGGCCGACCGAGCCAACGCAGGCATTCTGGTCGATGCCTTGCACTTTGATCGTTCCGACAGCCGCTTCGAGGATCTGCAACGAATCCCCGCGCAGTGGCTGCACTACGCCCAAATATGCGATGGCCCGGCGCTGCGGCCGGACACCCGTGAGGGGCTGATTCACGCGGCTCGCTGCGAGCGCTTGTTGCCTGGCGAAGGTGACATCGATCTGGCGAGGATCTGGCGCAGCCTCCCGGCTGAGGTTCCGGTCAGTGTCGAAATCCCGCATGACAGCAGGGTTGCGCAAGTGGGGGTGGAGGCGTGGGCCCGACAGGCATTGGCCGCCGCCAAGGCAATCATCGAGCCGCTGTAAATCATCGACGTATGTTTAAACACGCCACACTAGGAGACTGCTGAATGCATGCCGACACTTCCCTGTACGCCACGGTGGACTGCGATGTCCTGGTCATTGGCTCCGGCGCGGCCGGGCTCAGCGCAGCCGTGACCGCCGCCTGGCATGGCCTGCGGGTGATCGTGGTCGAGAAGGACGAGGTGTTCGGCGGTGCCACCGCCTGGTCCGGTGGCTGGATGTGGGTGCCCTGCAATCCGCTGGCGCAGCGTGCCGGGATCATTGAAGACCGCCGGCTACCGCGTACCTACCTCGAACATGAATTGGGCGAACACTTCGATCCCGCGATGATCGATGCCTTTCTCGAAGCTGCGCCCAACATGGTCTCATTTTTCGAGCGCCATACCGCTTTGCAATTCGCCGACGGCAACGCCATTGCCGACATTCACGGTGACACACCTGGCGCTGGCACCGGCGGCCGATCGGTGATCGCCGCGCCCTACAACGCCTACGAGGCAGGCAAACTGCTCAAGCGGCTGCGCAAGACCATGCGCGAAACTTCATTCATGGGCATGCCGATCATGGCCGGCCGTGACCTGACAGCTTTCCTCACCCTTACGCGCTCCTGGCGCTCGCTGATGCACGTGACCAAACGCTTCGGCAAACACTTGATCGACCTGGCGCTCAAGGGGCGCGCCATGTATCTGGTCAACGGCGTCGCGCTGATCGCCCGCCTGGCCAAGTCGGCCGAAGACCTTGGCGTCCAGCTATGGGAGTCGGCGCCGGCCACCGGGCTGATCCATGAGCACGACCGCGTTGCCGGGGCCGTGGTCGAAACCGCAAAGGGCCGTATCGCCATTCGTGCACGCAAGGGCGTGGTGCTGGCTGCGGGTGGCTTTGCCAATGACATCGAACGACGAAAGGCACTATTCCCGCGCACGCCAACCGGCCATGAGCATCTGGCGTTGCCGCCGCTGAGCGTCAGTGGTGATGGTTTGCGCCTGGGCGAGAGCGTCGGCGGTCAGGTCGCCGATGACCTGGCCTGTCCTGCCGCCTGGGCTCCCGTGTCGCGAGTGCCCTACAAGGACGGTAGCTTCGGCCACTTCCCGCACATCATCGAACGCGGCAAGCCAGGCATCATCGGCGTCCTCGCCAACGGCCAGCGTTTCGTCAATGAGGCCAATGGTTACTACGACTATGTTGCAGCGATGGTCGCGGCCGCGCCCGGCACCGAGGTCGCCTCCTGGTTGATCTGCACGCACGCATTTCAGCGGCGTTACGGGCTGGGTGTTTCCCGGCCATTCCCATTGCCAGTTGAGCCGTTCATTCGCACCGGCTACCTGAAGACCGGCCACTCCATCGAGGCGTTAGCGACGGCGTGCGGTATTGACCCCATAGGCCTCAGCCAGACCTTGGCCGAGTACAACCGCCACGCCCGCAACGGTGCAGACCCGCAGTTCGGTCGCGGTACTACTCCTTACAATCGCAAACAGGGTGATGCACAGCACAAGCCCAACCCTTGCGTCGCGCCGATCGAGCAGGGTCCATTCTATGCGGTGAAGGTCGAAGTGGGCTGCTTCGGCACCTTCGCGGGCCTCAAGACCAATGCCCATGCGCAAGTCCTCAACGGTGAAGGACAGCCGATCGCGGGTCTTTATTCAGCTGGATCCGACATGGCCAGCATCATGGGCGGCCACTACCCAGCCGGCGGTATCAACCTGGGGCCAGCCGCCACGTTCGGCTATATCGCCGGCCGCCACCTGGCTGGCGCCACAGCCTACGAATAACCACACGCCCAGACTACTGGCCTTAACCTTCGAGCGATCCACCATGCCGTTTGCTGCCAAGACCTTCGCCCTGACCATTGAGGAGAAATCATGATGAACACCATTAACCACATCCCCCCGCACTGGGACCAGGAAGTCGACCTGTTGGTGTTCGGCGCAGGCACCGCAGGCATGACTACCGCATTGATGGCTAACCACCACGGGCTGGACGTGTTGCTGTGTGAAAAGACCGCGGTCGTGGGCGGCATCAGTGCGACCTCGGGCGGTACCACATGGGTGCCCGGCACCACCCAGAGCCGGCGCGCCGGGGTGCCGGACACCGTGGCGGATGCCGCCACCTTCCTCAAGGCGGTGGTCGCTGAGCGCGGTGGTGAAGCCTTGCGCGAAGCCTTTCTGGCCAGCGGGCCGCAGGCAATTGATGAGTTGGAGCGTATCAGCGAAGTGAAATTCGTGGCCGCCGCCGCCCACCCCGACTACGTCAGCGGCCCAGGCGCAGCGTTCGGGGGCCGGGCCCTGGCACCGCTCGCGTTCGACGGCAGGTTACTGGGCAAAGACTTCGCCCGCGTGCGGCCACCACGCCCGGAGTTCATGGGGCTGGGCGGCATGATGGTGCCGCGCGCCGACCTGGATGCGCTGCTGTCGCCATTTGCCTCGTTGAAAAACCTGACCCGCACCCTGAGCGTGGTCGGCCGCTATTGCATCGACCGCCTGAGCCACCCCCGAGGCACAAACTTGGTCATGGGCAACGCCCTGGTCGCCCGGTTGTTCTATAGCCTGCGCCAGCGCAACGTGGCAATTCGTTTTGAAACCCCCTTGCACGAATTGATCCTGGAAAACGGCCAGGTGGTGGGCGCCGTGGTGCTGAACAACGGCCAGCCCCAGCGCATCCGCGCCCGCCGTGGCGTGGTATTGGCCACCGGCGGAGTGACCCGCCACCCGACCTTGCGTAAGCAATTGTTCCCGGCCGCGGCCCAACCCCTTTCACTGGCGCCCATGACCCATACCGGCGACGGCATCGACCGTGCGCTGAAGGCCAACGCCCAGCTCGACAACGGCCACGACAGCCCCGGTCTGTGGATGCCCTGCTCGATCCGCACAGCCAAGGATGGCTACCAGGCCGTCTGGCCACACATCCTGCTAGACCGCGCCAAACCAGGGCTGATCGCTGTGAATGGCCGGGGCCTGCGCTTCGTCAATGAGTCCGACTCCTACCACGACTTTGTCATGGGCATGCTTGCCGATGGCAGCCCCACTGCCCACCTGATCTGCGACGAAGTCTTCTTGCGCCGCTACGGCCTGGGCCTGGTGATGCCGCTACGCAGCGCCTTCAATATCGCCAGCTTCGTCAAGGCCGGCTACCTGGTTAAGGGCCGCACCCTTGCCGAGCTTGCCAGCAAGCTCAAGGTCGATGCCGAGGGACTTGCGAACACGGTCAGCACCTACAACGTCGCCGCCGCACGCGGCGACGATCCGGTGTTCAAGCGTGGCAGCAGCCCCATGAACCGCCACAACGGCGACCCGCAGCAAACGCCCAATCCCTGCGTGCGCCCGCTGGGCGAAGGCCCCTACTACGCAGTCACTGTGCAACCGGCCGACCTTGCCTGTAGCGCCGGCTTGAACGGCAACGCCGACGGCCAGGTGCTCGACATCCGGGGTCAGGTGATAGAAGGGCTTTATGCCTGCGGGAATGACTTGACCTCGATTTTCCGCGGCACTTACCCAGGCCCGGGCACGACCCTGGGGCCGGCGATTGTGTTTGGCTGGCGAGTGGCCCGGCATGCGGCGGGGGTGGATGATGCCAAGGTGGACGTGGCAGAAACTGTCAAGATGGCGGCACGTTGACTACAGATTGTGGTCCACGTCTCCTTGTTGGTTTGATAGGCACATCCGAATGACGGCTTCTGGCCGATTCTGTTGAAAAAGTAGCTTCCCTGTCTGGCCTGCGGCAAAACCTCTGCATGGGCCAGCAGGGAAGCACGCAGCAGGATGGGACAGTTATCGAGTGTGCAGGAGCGGCTGTTTTACCACTCAATGTGGTGAGTAGGTTCTCCGGTGGTGGTCGTGCCTGACTTCAGGCGATCTGAAAATCCGACTTTTTCAACAGAATCGACCCAAGGCAGACATTCAGTTTGCCAAACTCGAAGTGGCGACGCTGTTCACTGCCTTTGGCGGTCACCGCCAGTGTGGGCTGACACTCGAGCGGAACGAAACTGATAGAGGCCCAGAGAATACCTCCCTGCTAGAAGTCAGCTCTCATCCTGGCAGTTGTATGGCTCTGTGAAGGTGATTCGGCGAATTATCCGTAACTCGAGCCGACGCGCGCAGCGGCAGCTGACTGAACATAACCTGATCGGCTCGACGCCCGGCAGAGTGCAGCAGCTTTTCAGTCTGCGCAGTATTTGAGCCACGCGGTAATGGTATTTAGCAGTCACTGGATTGCTGAAAAGTGGTTAGGGCGACCATGTAAACATTTGGCTGCTCAACTCCCGCTGGAATGGATCGGCAACTGGTGGGGTTCCAGGTTTTTAATGATTATCTGCAGTGTATCGAGTTCGGGTTTTATCGCTGTTAGTCTCTTTCGAGCATTCTCCGCTTCTGGAGTTTCCTTTTGCTCACCTTGCTTAAGCTTTTATCAATGCAGAAAAAAGCCACCTCAGCTTGCGGCTGCGGTGGCTTTGTATTCAACGCGATGGTTTCAGCTGATCTTGAAAAAAGTTCAGTGGGTCATGAAAACCTACGCTGAGGGGGTTAATCCCAGCTCAGTGCGCCACCGGTTTGGTATTCAATAACCCGAGTCTCAAAGAAGTTCTTCTCTTTCTTCAAGTCCATGATCTCGCTCATCCATGGGAACGGGTTAGTGGTGCCTGGGTATTCTTCTTTCAAACCGATCTGCGACAGGCGACGGTTGGCGATGAACTTGAGGTAGTCCTCCATCATCGCTGCGTTCATGCCCAGTACGCCGCGAGGCATGGTGTCGCGGGCGTATTCGATTTCCAGTTGAGTGCCTTGCAGGATCATCTGGGTTGCTTCTTCCTTCATTTCGGCATCCCACAGGTGTGGGTTTTCGATTTTGATCTGGTTGATCACGTCGATGCCGAAGTTCAGGTGCATGGATTCGTCGCGCAGGATGTATTGGAACTGCTCGGCGACGCCGGTCATTTTGTTGCGACGGCCCATGGACAGGATCTGGGTGAAGCCGCAGTAGAAGAAGATGCCTTCCAGAACGCAGTAGTAGGCGATCAGGTTGCGCAGCAGTTCTTTGTCGGTTTCGACGGTGCCGGTTTCGAACTTCGGATCGGAGATCGAACGGGTGTATTTCAGGCCCCAGGTGGCTTTTTTCGCGACCGAAGGGATCTCGTGGTACATGTTGAAGATTTCGCCTTCATCCATGGCCAGCGATTCGATGCAGTACTGGTAGGCGTGGGTGTGGATCGCCTCTTCGAACGCCTGGCGCAGGATGTACTGGCGGCATTCCGGGTTGGTGATCAGGCGGTAGACGGCCAGGACCAGGTTGTTGGCGACCAGGGAGTCGGCGGTGGAGAAGAAGCCGAGGTTGCGCATCACGATGCGGCGCTCGTCGTCGGTCAGGCCTTCCGGGTCTTTCCAGAGGGCGATGTCGGCGGTCATGTTGACTTCTTGCGGCATCCAGTGGTTTGCGCAGCCGTCCAGGTACTTCTGCCAGGCCCAGTCGTACTTGAATGGCACGAGCTGGTTGAGGTCGGCGCGGCAGTTGATCATGCGTTTTTCGTCAACGGCGACACGGGCGGAGGCGCCTTCGAGTTCGGCCAGACCTTCGGCGACGTCGAGAGCGTCCAGGGCAGCCTTGGCGCGGGCGACGGCGGCGGAGTCAGTGGCGGTTACGGCACGGGCTTCCAGGGCGGCGGCACCTCCAGCGCTGTCGAGACGGTCCATATTGGCTTCGGTGGCGTGGCCAGCGTTGGCGCTCTTGACCGCTACTTCCGTGTCTTCTTTGTCGAATTCGTCCCAGCTCAGCATGACGTGTCGTCTCCTGCGTGAGGGCCAGATTGCCCGTGTGAAATTGAGGTTGGTTTTTCACACGGCCGTACTGGCCGCGATGGATCTTAAGGAATCGTTTTTTGCAGCAGCTAAGGCAGGCAATAAAACAGAATTTTGTACGGGGTTCCGAGAGCCACTGACGGGCGCAGAAAGCATTGAGCGCTTCTGCGGGGCTTCAGACTGGCTTTTCATCCCTGTAAGGGAATATTGCAGGCCCGTTTAAGGCCGCATTATAGGGAAGTTTTCGGTGCCGTGGGGCGGCGAAATGGCTCACGGATCGGTCGACAGGGACCGTTTTTCGGTCGGAGCGAGGGTTTACAGGGCTTTGGCCGGTGCAGATTTTTTTTCGTAAATTTTTGCCCTGGGTTATTTTTGCTCAAGAAATAACCAGAAAAGGCCTTTTTTACTACATCTTGTGTTTCGAAGGGGGTTTCTCAGGCTTCAGACACAACTAAGCCCGACCGAAGTCGGGCTGGGAACGACCTTCAGTGATCACCTGAAAGTAGCCGACTCGGTGCGCTCATAACCGTCTGCTGCGACAGTCGCCGAACCGGTGCGATCGTAGCCGTCAGCGGCAACGGCGGCAGAACCGGTGCGATCGTAACCGTCAGCGGCAACGGTGGCAGAGCCGGTGCGATCGTAACCGTCAGCGGCAACGGTGGCAGAACCGGTGCGATCGTAGCCGTCAGCGGCAACGGTGGCAGAACCGGTGCGATCGTAGCCGTCAGCGGCAAAGGTGGCCGAACCGGTGCGGTCATAGCCGTCGGCGGCGAAGGTGTTAGCAGCCAGTACCGAGAGGGTCAGGGCGAGGATCAGTTTGCTTTTCATGGGGGTGACTCCAAATGGGGTGGCGTTATGTGCCTTGGGTATGGAATACATACTGCATCTGATAAATTGATTAAAATTCGCTATAAAGTGCTTAAAGAAATCGTATTTATAGATGTATCAGGTTCGACGCTTCATCTGCCTGCAACGTCGGGCGGCTGGGTCGAACCTTGGGGAGACGAGGGGCGGATGAATCAGCCGCTGGAGCAGCCGTTACCCATCACGCTGTAGCGCAGGATATGACGTTGACCCTTGGAGTCGTCATATTCCATTTTCACCGGGACAACTTCGCAAACATTGGGAACTTCGCTCATGGATATAACTTTGGCGATGTCCAGGTGCATTGAGTAAGTGTAATCCTCTACTGCGGGTTGTTGCTGCGCGACATCAGCCGGGACCTCGTCTGCCATGGCGGTAGCGCACAGACTGCTGAGGGCCAGAACCAATAAAGCTTTCATTTAAATTTTACCTTTCATAGGTCGAGTGGGGTCACGCAACCTTTTTGGGGTTGCGTGTGGAGCCGAACAACTTGGTTTTTGGGTTAACTGCCTTCGTGGGGGCTGTAACGTGGTTAACTCAGTTTGCCGGGTTGGCGATGCAGATTTTAGAGGGGAGGGGTTTATTCATATAGCCATGCTTTTGATAAACACCTTTGACAGATTTCGTAACAATCCCATGTATGGGCGAACTTGCTCGCGGCAAATCGTGGGGCGCTCCGGGGTGTCAGGTTTGGCGCGTTATTGTTCAGCAGCATCGCAAGCAAGCTCGCTCCTACAAGGGGCGGCGTGATACCGGAACATTCGTTCCAGCCTTGTTTTGCGCTTACCGGGGCATTTTGTATGGGCTTGTTACTACCATCGTCGAATGGTTCTATAGGGCCGGCCCGGCTACAACGGGGTCATACAAAAACAACTATATTCCCCGAGGTAAGAAAGATGAGTGCGGCTTCCCTGTATCCCGTTCGTCCCGAGGTTCTGGCCAACACGCTGACCGACGAGGCGACCTACAAGGCCATGTACCAGCAGTCAGTCGTCAACCCGGACGGCTTCTGGCGCGAGCAAGCCAAGCGTCTCGACTGGATCAAGCCTTTCACCACGGTAAAACAGACGTCCTTCGACGATCACCACGTCGACATCAAGTGGTTCGCCGACGGCACCCTGAACGTCTCCTACAACTGCCTCGACCGTCATCTGGCCGAGCGCGGCGATCAAGTCGCAATCATCTGGGAAGGCGATGACCCGGCCGAAAGCCGCAACATCACCTACCGCGAACTGCACGAGCAAGTCTGCAAATTCGCCAACGCCCTGCGCGGCCAGGATGTACACCGCGGCGACGTGGTGACGATCTATATGCCGATGATCCCCGAGGCCGTGGTCGCCATGCTGGCCTGTGCCCGGATCGGCGCGATTCACTCGGTGGTGTTCGGTGGTTTCTCGCCGGAAGCCCTGGCGGGCCGCATCATCGACTGCAAGTCGAAGGTGGTGATCACTGCCGACGAAGGCATTCGTGCCGGCAAGAAGATCCCGCTCAAGGCCAACGTCGACGACGCCTTGACCAACCCGGAAACCAGCAGCATCCAGAAAGTCATCGTGTGCCAGCGCACCGGCGGTGACATCAAGTGGAACCAGCATCGCGACATCTGGTACGAAGATTTGATGAAAGTGGCGGGCACCGTGTGCGCGCCGAAAGAAATGGGCGCCGAAGAAGCGCTGTTCATCCTCTACACCTCCGGCTCCACCGGCAAGCCGAAGGGCGTGCAGCACACCACCGGCGGCTACCTGTTGTACGCGGCCATGACCCACGAGCGCGTATTCGACTACCGCCCGGGTGAGGTCTACTGGTGCACCGCCGACGTCGGTTGGGTCACTGGTCACTCCTATATTGTCTACGGCCCGCTGGCCAACGGCGCGACCACGCTGCTGTTCGAAGGCGTGCCGAACTACCCGGACATCACCCGAGTGGCGAAGATCGTCGACAAGCACAAGGTCAACATCCTCTACACCGCACCAACCGCCATTCGCGCCATGATGGCTTCGGGCACCGCAGCCGTCGAAGGTGCTGACGGCAGCAGCCTGCGCCTGCTCGGTTCGGTGGGCGAGCCGATCAACCCGGAAGCCTGGGAGTGGTACTACAAGAATGTCGGCAAGTCCCGTTGCCCGATCGTCGACACCTGGTGGCAGACCGAAACCGGCGGCAACATGATGAGCCCGCTGCCGGGCGCGCATGCCCTCAAGCCGGGTTCGGCGGCACGTCCGTTCTTCGGCGTGGTACCAGCGCTGGTGGACAACCTGGGCAACATCATCGAAGGCGAGGCCGAGGGCAACCTGGTGATTCTCGATTCGTGGCCAGGCCAGGCACGCACGCTGTACGGCGACCACGACCGTTTCGTCGACACCTACTTCAAGACCTTCCGTGGCATGTACTTCACCGGTGACGGCGCCCGCCGTGACGCCGACGGTTACTACTGGATCACCGGTCGCGTCGACGACGTGCTCAACGTGTCCGGCCACCGCATGGGCACCGCCGAGATCGAAAGCGCGATGGTCGCTCACCCGAAAGTCGCCGAAGCGGCGGTGGTTGGTGTGCCGCATGACATCAAGGGGCAGGGCATTTATGTCTACGTCACCCTGAAAAACGGCGAGGAGCCGAACGAGCAACTGCGCCTGGAACTGAAAAACTGGGTGCGCAAGGAGATCGGCCCAATCGCTTCGCCGGACGTCATCCAGTGGGCGCCAGGCCTGCCGAAAACCCGTTCGGGCAAGATCATGCGCCGGATTCTGCGCAAGATCGCGACCGGCGAATACGATGGCTTGGGGGATATCTCCACACTGGCCGATCCGAGCGTGGTGCAGCATTTGATTGATACGCACAAGACTATGAATGTTGCGTAAGTAGCGTTCGGCGTCATTCAAAGCCCCGCCAGGTGTTGAGCCTGGCGGGGTTTTTTAATGTCGGGTGATTGTGTGGTGGCTGTGCGGGCCTCTTCGCGGGCAAGCCCGCTCCCACAGGTTTCGGTCGTGTGGCGTAAATCGCAGTCACTCCATTGATCCTTGTGGGAGCGAGCTTGCTCGCGAAGGCGGCCTGTCGGTCGCCATCTATGCAACAGCCAATAATTATCGGTTTCCCCTGTAGGCTGTTTCCCGCTGTTACCCCTGATCCTTCAAGTTACTAAATGTGTAACCGCCCGCGCCGATACGGGGCATAGGGAAACGCCAGGCCCCGGATGAGGGCACTCAGAACGCCCCTCAAAAATAAGAACCCACGCTGCGCTTGCTGGATTTGAAGGGTTTGCTAATAATAGGCCCGCAATTTGCAATGTATATCGGTTCACTGTCTTTTGCTCTTGCATGATTTTGCAGGGCTGTCAACGTGCCAAACCGGCTTTCTCAGTGCTTCTGTAACTAGTTGTCGCATTGAAGAAATATCGGCTTCGGGCCTGTCGTTAGAATGCCGATCACTCGCTCGTCGTTGCTCGTGTTGAAATTTCGCACGTGCACTGTAGGACGCAGCAAAACTATCCGGTTCCACTCATTCGCATATTGGGCTGTCGCTCACTCTGCCGTTTTAGCCCTTTACCGATGGAGTCCCAAGATGAAGAAACTCGTGCTGCTTGGCGCCCTGGCACTGTCCGTGCTGTCCCTGCCAACCTTCGCCGATGAAAAGCCTCTGAAAATTGGTATCGAAGCGGCTTACCCTCCGTTCGCTTCCAAGGCCCCGGACGGCAGCATCGTTGGTTTCGACTACGACATCGGCAACGCCCTGTGCGAAGAGATGAAGGTCAAGTGCGTGTGGGTCGAGCAAGAGTTCGACGGTCTGATCCCGGCACTCAAAGTGCGCAAGATCGACGCGATTCTGTCGTCCATGTCGATCACTGAAGATCGCAAGAAGTCCGTGGACTTCACCAACAAGTACTACAACACCCCGGCCCGCCTGGTCATGAAGGAAGGCACTCAGGTCAGCGAAGGCCTGACCGAGCTCAAGGGCAAGAACATCGGCGTGCAACGTGGTTCGATCCACGAGCGTTTCGCCCGCGAAGTCCTGGCCCCGCTGGGTGCCGAGATCAAGCCTTACGGTTCGCAGAACGAAATTTACCTCGACGTGGCCGCCGGCCGCCTCGACGGCACCGTGGCAGACGCTACCCTATTGAATGACGGTTTCCTGAAGACCGACGCCGGTAAAGGTTTCGCGTTCGTCGGCCCTGCGTTCACTGACGTCAAATACTTCGGCGACGGCGTAGGCATCGCGGTTCGCAAGGGTGACAAGGCTGAGCTGGACAAGCTCAACGCCGCCATCGCCGCCATTCGTGAGAACGGCAAGTACAAGCAAATCCAGGACAAGTACTTCGATTTCGACATTTACGGCAAGTAAGTACGTCGCAACGAAAAGTCCGAAATGGCGCAAGCAACAGGATCTCTGAGGTTTGCGCCATTTTTTCATCCCAACTTTCGAGGACCTGAATCATGTTGAAAGGCTACGGGGCTGTCATCCTCGATGGCGCTTGGCTGACGCTTCAGCTCGCCTTGTCGTCCATGGCGCTGGCCATCGTTCTGGGCCTGATCGGCGTGGCGCTGCGCCTTTCGCCGGTGCGCTGGCTGGCCTGGCTGGGCGACCTGTATTCCACTGTGATCCGCGGCATTCCTGATCTGGTGTTGATCCTGCTGATTTTCTACGGGGGTCAGGACCTGCTGAACCGCGTCGCACCGCTGCTCGGCTTTGACGAGTACATCGACCTGAACCCGTTGGCCGCCGGTATCGGCACCCTGGGCTTCATCTTCGGTGCGTACCTGTCGGAGACCTTCCGTGGCGCGTTCATGGCGATCCCCAAAGGTCAGGCCGAAGCCGGCATGGCGTATGGCATGAGCAGTTTCCAGGTGTTCTTCCGCGTGCTGGTGCCGCAGATGATTCGCCTGGCGATTCCGGGCTTCACCAACAACTGGCTGGTACTGACCAAGGCGACCGCACTGATTTCGGTGGTGGGCCTGCAAGACATGATGTTCAAGGCCAAGCAGGCGGCAGACGCCACCCGTGAGCCTTTCACCTTCTTCCTCGCAGTGGCGGCGATGTACCTGGTGATCACCAGTGTCTCGTTGCTGGCACTGCGTCACCTTGAGAAGCGCTACTCGGTAGGCGTAAGGGCGGCTGATCTATGATCTTCGACTACAACGTCATTTGGGAGGCCTTGCCGCTGTACTTCGGCGGCCTGGTGACCACCCTCAAACTGCTCGCGCTGTCACTGTTCTTCGGCCTGCTGTGTGCATTGCCGCTGGGCTTGATGCGCGTCTCGAAAAACGCTGTCGTCAACATGACGGCCTGGCTCTACACCTACGTGATCCGCGGCACGCCGATGCTGGTGCAGCTGTTCCTGATCTACTACGGTCTGGCGCAGTTTGAAGCCGTACGGGAAAGCTTCCTCTGGCCTTGGCTGTCGAGCGCGACCTTCTGTGCGTGCCTGGCGTTCGCCATCAACACCAGTGCGTACACCGCCGAAATCATCGCCGGCAGCCTGCGCGCCACGCCGAACGGTGAGATCGAAGCAGCCAAGGCCATGGGCATGTCGCGCTTCAAGATGTACAAGCGCATCCTGTTGCCATCGGCCCTGCGCCGGGCCCTGCCGCAGTACAGTAACGAAGTGATCATGATGCTGCAGACCACCAGTCTGGCGTCCATCGTGACCCTGATCGACATCACCGGTGCGGCGCGCACGGTCAACGCCCAGTTCTACTTGCCGTTCGAGGCGTACATCACCGCTGGCGTGTTCTACCTGTGCCTGACCTTCATCCTGGTGAAGCTGTTCAAACTGGCCGAGCGCCGCTGGCTGGGCTATCTGGCCCCGCGGAAGCACTGATATGGAACGCATTGATCATTCATTGCCGTGGAGCCATCTGGGCAGCGAACGCCGGATTTCGGTGTTCCGCTTCGGCACCGGCGAGCGCAAGGCTTACATTCAGGCCAGCCTGCACGCCGATGAACTGCCGGGTATGCGCACGGCCTGGGCACTGAAAAAGCGCCTGGCCGAACTGGAAGCCCAAGGCTTGTTGAACGGCGTGATCGAGCTGGTGCCGGTGGCCAATCCACTGGGCCTCGGTCAACTGCTGCAAGGCAATCACCAAGGACGTTTCGAGGCGGGCAGCGGCAAGAACTTCAACCGCGACTTCGTCGAGCTCAGCGCGCCAGTGGCCGCGGGACTCGCCGGGCACCTGGGTGATGACCCGCACGCCAATATCCGTTTGATTCGCCAGGCCATGAGCGATGCGCTCGCCGCATTGCCACCGGCCAGCAGCCAGTTGCAGGGCATGCAGCGCATTTTGCTCAGCCATGCCTGCACCGCCGATGTGGTGCTGGATCTGCATTGCGACGCCGAAGCCGCGCTGCACATGTATGCCTTGCCGCAGCATTGGCCGCAGTGGCGTTCACTGGCCGCGCACCTGAATGTGAAAGTCGGTCTGCTGGCGGAAGATTCCGGCGGCAGTTCCTTTGACGAGGCCTGTTCGCTGCCGTGGTTGCGCTTGTCGCGCCTGTTCCCGGATGCGCAGATTCCGTTGGCCTGCCTGGCGACTACCGTAGAACTGGGTGGTCAGGCCGATACCGGTCGCGCCGAGTCCGAGGCTCATGCCGAAGGCATTCTGGCGTTCCTCGCCGAGCAGGGATTGATCAGCGGTGAGTGGCCGAAACCTGCGCAGGACGCGTGCGAAGGCATGCCCTTCGAAGGCACTGAATTGCTGTTTGCGCCGCACCCCGGTGTGGTGAGTTTCCTGCGCAAGCCCGGTGAATGGGTGGACGCCGGAGACGAGATTTTTGAAGTGATCGATCCGCTGGCGGATCGGGTCAGCACGGTGTGTGCTGGTACGTCCGGGGTGCTGTTTGCCATTGAGCGGCTGCGTTACGCCCAACCCGGTTTCTGGCTGGCCAAGGTGGCGGGGCGCGAAGCGCTGCGTCACGGGCGCTTGCTCAACGACTGACTGACTGTTTTTGTGAGAACCGACCGCATGTACAAACTTGAAGTCCAAGACCTGCATAAACGCTATGGCAGTCACGAAGTGCTCAAGGGCGTGTCCCTGAAAGCGGCGGCGGGTGATGTGATCAGCATCATCGGCTCCAGTGGCTCCGGCAAAAGTACTTTCCTGCGTTGCATCAACCTGCTGGAGCAGCCGCACGCGGGCAAGATTCTACTCAACAACGAAGAACTGAAACTGGTGGCGAACAAGGACGGCGCACTCAAGGCTGCCGACCCGAAACAGCTGCAACGCATGCGTTCGCGTCTGTCGATGGTGTTCCAGCATTTCAACCTGTGGTCGCACATGACTGCGCTGGAAAACATCATGGAAGCGCCGGTGCATGTACTGGGCGTGTCCAAGGCCGAAGCGCGGGAAAAAGCCGAGCACTATTTGAACAAAGTGGGTGTGGCTCACCGTAAGGATGCTTACCCGGGTCATATGTCCGGCGGCGAACAGCAGCGCGTGGCGATTGCCCGTGCGTTGGCGATGGAACCGGAAGTGATGCTGTTCGACGAACCGACCTCGGCCCTCGACCCGGAGTTGGTCGGCGACGTGCTGAAGGTGATGCAGGCCCTGGCCCAGGAAGGCCGGACCATGGTGGTGGTGACTCATGAAATGGGCTTCGCCCGTGAAGTGTCGAACCAGTTGGTGTTCCTGCACAAAGGTGTCGTCGAAGAAAGTGGCAACCCGCGCGAAGTGCTGGTGAATCCGCAGTCCGAACGTCTGCAGCAATTCCTGTCGGGTAGCCTGAAGTAATCGCTCCCGTTACGCACCAAATTAGGTCATGCTGCGCAGCGCGCCAGATGGTCTAATTTGGTTGCAGCCGCTTTTGGCTTTTAACACTGTTTTCGTTTCGGATTGCCCGCCATGACTGCCCATCGAATTGGTTTCCTTGTTTGGCCCAGCACTAAAGCACTGACGCTTGCGCTGGCTGAGGAGGCCTTGCGTGTTGCCCAGCGTGTGCATCCGGAGGTGGTTTACGAATTGTCGTTCCTGCAGGCCGAGCCACCGGCCGAAGGTGCCTGGCAATTGCCCGGCGAGGCGTGGACCGGCAAGCTCGAAAACTTTCAGAAACTGTTTCTGCTGGCAGATGAGCCACCCACCAGCCTTGCCCCGGCGCTCAGCAGTGCGCTGAAGCAACTGGTGCGTGCCGGTTGCGTGATCGGCGGTCTGTCGGCCGGTGTCTACCCGTTGGCGCAACTCGGTTTGCTCGATGGCTATCGCGCGGCCGTGCATTGGCGCTGGCAGGACGATTTCGCTGAACGCTTCCCGAAAGTCATCGCGACCAGCCATCTGTTCGACTGGGATCGTGATCGCCTGACGGCGTGCGGTGGGCTGTCGGTACTCGACTTGCTGCTGGCGGTGCTGGCCCGCGATCACGGCGCCGAGCTGGCCGGTGCGGTCTCTGAAGAACTGGTGGTCGAACGTATCCGCGAGGGTGGCGAACGCCAGCGCATTCCGTTGCAAAACCGTCTCGGCTCCAGCCATCCAAAGCTCACCCAGGCGGTGTTGCTGATGGAAGCCAACATCGAAGAGCCGTTGACCACCGACGAAATCGCCCAGCACGTGTGCGTGTCCCGTCGGCAGTTGGAGCGGATTTTCAAGCAATACCTCAACCGTGTGCCGAGCCAGTATTACCTGGAATTGCGCCTGAACAAGGCCCGGCAGATGTTGATGCAAACCAGCAAGTCGATCATTCAGATCGGCCTGTCCTGCGGCTTTTCCTCGGGGCCGCATTTCTCCAGCGCCTACCGCAACTTCTTCGGCGCCACGCCGCGGGAAGATCGCAACCAGCGGCGCAGCAGCAGCCCATTCGAGTTGTCCTCGGTGCCGTCGGAGCGCGGTTGATCCGTGCCTGACAGGGCTATTCGTCCGGGTCTGATCCTCCGGAAGACGACACCTCCAGCTCAGCCCGCTGGATCACTTCCTCGACCCCGAAGTCGACGTTGGTCAACTTGAAATACTCAATCAGGATTTTCAAACTGGCTTCGTTAAACGGATTGTCGCGCAGGTTGATGGGTTCGGCATCCTCCATTGGCATCTCGAGAATATCGGTGGGTATCAGGGTGATCTGGTTACCGCTCAGATCGGCTGTGTCCAGACGCTTGAGTTGCAGCAGACCGGCAGGCAGTTCGGTGAGCTGGCAGTTGTCCAGTTGCAGGGTGGCCAGATCGGTCAGCTGAGTGACATCCGGTGCGAGCTCCAACGGGTTGTTACTCAAGTCCAGAAAGTCCAGTTGGGTCATCTCGGAAAGGTTCAGGACGCTCTGTGCAGTCAGGGTGATGTGGCAGTCCGGGAGGTTCAACGAGGTCAGTTCGCCCATGCGGAAAATCGCCTCCGGGATATCGCCCAGGTGAAAATCGCGAATGCTGAGGGTCTTGAGTTTCGGGAAGCCTTCCAGGAACCGGCTAACGTCCATGGGCAGGCCGCTTTCACTATTGAGATAAACCATCGTGACATGGCTGAAGTCTGCACTCAGTGCCGGCAAGTCACCGGTGATGTGAGTGTCCAGGCTCAAGTCGTAGCTGGGTTGCAGCAAGTCGCTCATGTCTTCGGCCCCGGTTTCTCGACGCCAGCATCGCAGCACGAACTGTTTGAATTCGTCTCGGGCCCAATGCTCGTTCAGCAGTTGCTGCGCGTTGAAAGGTTGTTGGGTGACGGGATGGAGAGCGGGAATGTCGGCGGTCCAGGCAGCCAGCTCGGTTTCCAGGGTGGCAAGTTCGGCTTCCAGGCGACTCAGTTCGGCTCGCCCCTCGTCCAGTGTTCCAGGCAGCGAATTTACGAATTTGCTCGCTTCTTCCTGGTCCATCATCGGATAAAGCGCTTGCGCACGTCGCAGGTCCGACGCCTCGGCATAGATACCGAAGTCCTGGCGTGTGGCCAGGTAGTGTTGCTTGAGGCGTTCGCGGGTTGCGGACGACAGTGGGTTGTTGCCCAGGTCGAATCCTTCCTGACTGTCGGGTGGCAGTGAGAAAAGGGCTGTTGGCAATTCTTCGATCCGGTTGTCGTTGAGCAGCGCGGTGCTCAGGCGCGGGCGGGTCAGCAAGTCCTTGGGCAGCTCGGAAATGCCGGTGTGTGAGAGGTCGATGTAATTCAGTTTGGGCATGCCGCCGACGTCCGGTACCAGGCCCAGCGGATTGTTATACATGTCCAGTATGGTCATTTGATCCTGTGCGGCGAGCGTGGCGTGGGCCTCGGGGCTGAGGCTGATCACGCAATCGCTGAGAATCAGTTCATCAAGTTGTAGCTGCGCGACAACATCCGGAAGGTGACCCAGGTTGAAGTAACGCAGTTTCAGGGCGCGCAATCCGGTAAAACTGCGCAGAAACGCCTGCGTACCCCGCGCGGCGCTACAACCATCCATTGTCAGCGTTTGGACACGGCTGAAGTCGGCGCTCAGGGCTGGCAGCTCGCCAATTATCGGCTGGAAGAAGTTGAAATCGGTCGTGGCGAAGCCAGTCTGCGTGGGTACCCATTGACGCCGCCAGCACTCCATCAGATCGATCATGAATTGCCGTCGAGCCTGCATCTGGGTGGTCAGCTGTTCAGGCGTGAGCCTGGTCCGGGTATCAGGCAGGTACTGCGGGATGTCGTTGCACCAGGGAGACAGGGTGTCGTAGAGCCCCGAATGTTCAACCATGAGTCGATTCAGTTCTGCCCGTGGCCCTGCCGGGTGTTGTTGCAGGCGCTCGACAAACGCATCGAGTTCCTCGGCCGACAGTTGCGGGAACAACGACTGGACGCGGGCTTGCAGGGTGGGCGTACGGGTGGGAAGGAGCCGATAACCATCGCCGCCGCCCAACAGTCGCATGACCTTCGGGTCGTAGGCAGGCTTGAGATTAACCTGCCGGCCCAGCAGCGTGCGCAAGGCCTCGCGGCTCAGAGGGTGTTGGCGAATCAACTGTTTGAGCCGGGCCTCGTCGCCAATCTGGACGTTCAGCGCCATGCGCTCGCTGTCGGGCAACGCCTGCAGCAGGCTGTTAAAAAACGTGGTCGAACCGCTGAGTTCTTCTCCATCCTGATCAAACGGCTGATAGGCGCCATCCTCGCCGAGCACCAGTATTTTGCGCAGGCTGGCGTCAGCGCTGCCAAGGCTGTCGATCAGGCGCCCGTCGGGGCTGTAGTGGCGCATCTCCAGGCGCAGTTGTCCGCTCCAGCCAGGCAGGTTTTCCAGTGAATGCAGAGCCAGGCAATCGGTGTCGATGTTGTCCTTGGTCGACGGCAACTCAAGGCCTTCGTAGGCGCGAGTCACCCGTACCTGCAACCTGGCCTCCTGGCTCAGTTCCGCCAGCCTGGGGGAAACCTTGCCGCTCTTGAGTTGTGCCAGCTCCAGGTCGTTGGCCGTTGCTGCAATCGCGTCTGCGATGGTGGTTGGTAATCCGGGTTCGGCATCGATGAGGATTTGAGTCGTGGACTGAGCGCCCTGTTCGAGTGTGCGGTAACGCTGCTCGAACAGACTCTTTCGCTTGCGTTGGGCGAGTTGGGCCAGCTTCTGGCGCAGGCTGCGCGTGCGACTTTCGAGGCGAGGGGAGGGCAGGCCGAACTCTTCGCCCATCAAGGTTCTCGCTTCTTCGTCCGACAGGGCTAGCAGGAAAGTTTTGAGCAGATCGCCGTCGTTGAGTTGCGTGACATCGATGTGCAGGCGCGGCACATCCGGCGCGGGACTTTGCCAAAGTGTGCGCGCCTCGCCATCCGTCAGTTGCAGCCCTTTGGTTTTCGGCCAGTAGCCGTTGGCGTTGAGCAATTCGAGCTGGGTGACGGGGTCAGCCTTTAGGTACAGCTCCGGCCGGTCGCTGCCGATTTGCTCGATAAAGGTTTGTATGTCCTGGTCGATCGTGAAGCGCTTGAGCGTGTCGGCCAGAAGCGGCGGCAGCGGCTCTGCATTGGTGTGCATCTTGCGCAGGACGTTTTCGTGGGTGCCGCTGATGGTTAGCATGCCTTCGCGTTCGCGCTCGGAAAAGCGCTGCATATCCGGCCCGATACGTCGAAGCAAGGTGGTCTGGTCCCAGCTCAGAGGTTGGTCGACCTCGGTTTGCCAGGTGCCGGCCCTGTTGTGTTTGAGCGTGGGTTTGTAGGCCTCAGGCCGGGTCGGATGGTCGATGCGGTGTTCACCCGTCAGCGGATTTTCGCTGACGGCGTAGCGTTTGTTCTCCAGGGGTAACAGGGTTTTGTCCTGATGACGGTGCAACCCGAGCGTATCCGGTTTTGATTCGTCGGGAAGCACTGCGGGATGTTCGTATGCGGTGAGGTCGGGTTGCCAGTAGCGGGTTTCGCCGTTCGGTCGTTTCACCGAGTTGAAGCGGTCGAAGAACTGCACGATTTCCTTGGGCAGAGCCGCGCGAAATTCTCCCGCCGCGATCACGCCACCGGCGGCAAAAGTGCCCAGCTGGACAGCAGACTCAACGACGCCCATCAAATGCCCAAATGCCTCGCGACCTTGGCCCTCGGCCCAGTCGATCACGCTTTCGAAGGTTTCATCGAGCAACTGGTAAGCCATATAAGCGAGCATCAGTTCGCCAAGAAACGGTACGAACGGCAAGGCAATGAAGGCGGCGACATTCAACAGTGCTGAAGCAATTTCGGTGAAGGAGTCCCATAGTGCCCAGCGGGCTCTCTGGTCGACCGTTGCCGTGGATACCGCGATGACCCGGGCATCGTTGAGAATCTTGTTGAGCTTCGACTGATACTGGTGAGTCCACAGGTCGCCCTTGATCGGCGTTGAGGCGATGCGCAAATCGACCCGCTGGTTGGGTTGCTCGCGCCAGGTCGGGCGCGGATCACCCGACTGAACCGGTTGCCAGGTAATGGGGGCCAGTTGGCTGTTCAATTGGGCGAAGAAGTGGCCGCGATCCTCGTGGTCGATGAAGCGGCTGAAGAATTGTTGATAGGCGGGCGCGCGCAGGCGTTTGCTCAGTTCTTCGGCAAAGGCGGCGGACGATGAGTATTCCTTGATCGGATGTTCGGGGTCATCAGGGATATAGGCCACGACCCTGGCCACTTCGCGTGCGCTTTCAAGGTCCGGGGCAAATAACAGAACACCGGTCAGGCGCGCGTTCATGATGGTCAACTTATGACAGCCCCATGGCTGGCCGCGCAAACGCAGATAAGGCAGGTCGTCCAGCAGGCCAAGAATCAGTTGGTGGACATCACTGCCCAGCCGTTTTTGCATCTGCGCCATATGCAGTGCGGCGATCAGCGCGGTTTTCTGGCTGTCATGGATTTTCGGTTGCAGCAGTGCCGCCGCCACCGGGTTGCTGATGCCCAGGTTGTCCTCCAGATACTCTTTATAGCGCTGGCCGATATCCAGCTCCCGGCACAGGCGGGTGAACGCCGTGATGGGCATTTTTTCTGCTATGTGCGGCAAGGTCTCGAATCGCCCATCGGCCGAGGGCGTCGTGATGTAAGTCGAGGCGGGTTCGAAGGCGTCAGTTTCGGTTTCGGCGCTTTCGAAGTTGTGCAGCGCCGCGTCCAGCAGCGACACCGTCCAGATGCGTGCAGCCCCGGATTTCAACCGTAGCCAGGGTAGGTGGGTGGGGATGTAAAGGCGCAGGAAGGTTTTGCGGACGTTCGGTTCCAGACCGAACTGGCTCTTGAGCGCCGTTTCCAGCAGTGGTCGGGCGAAGTCGGCGGGGCTTTGCAGATTGGCCATCATCTGATCGACCCGATTCTGGCTGGTCACATGACGGGCGATGAGTTTGCCCAGTTCTGCGTGCCGATGTGGCGGGGCGTCCTTGAGACTGGCCGGCAATCCCGGGGTGATATTGCTCAGTGCTTCACGCCGTTGGGGCGTTGCCTGGCGCAGCCAGGACGGGATGACTTTAATCAGGTGCTGAAAGTGGGCGTCCGGCTTTAAGGCATCGGTCGCCAGGAGGGTAACTTGGGTAGTCATGGGGTCTAGAGCGCCATCGAAGTTTGATAAGGCCCTTAGGAAACCGCGCGAAGGCGGACGACGTGCGGTACATATTTACCTCACTCACCCAATCGCTATCGGTTACAACGGAGCAAGCCTGCCGCAAACGCTCGCCGCCAGTTAAACTGCGCCTTTGCGACCCTATATGTCGCATTGCCGTAAACCCGGGGAAATCCGGGGTTTGCGCTATAAGAAGTTGTCGCTTGGCGGCAAGGCCGGGCTGAAAACTGTCCTTACAATCCCCCCCATCGCTCGCCAGTTTCAGGCGAGTGTTCGTCTTCAGGAGACTCCGATGTCCGTTGAGCACGCTGCGGTACAACGCGCCGATTTCGACCAGGTAATGGTTCCCAACTACGCGCCTGCCGCTTTCATTCCAGTGCGTGGCGCCGGTTCCCGCGTATGGGACCAGTCCGGCCGCGAGTTGATCGACTTCGCCGGCGGGATTGCGGTAAACGTATTGGGCCATGCGCATCCGGCGCTGGTCGGTGCGCTGACCGAGCAAGCCAACAAGCTGTGGCATGTGTCCAACGTGTTCACCAATGAGCCGGCCTTGCGCCTGGCCCATAAACTGATCGATGCCACTTTTGCCGAGCGCGTGTTCTTCTGCAACTCCGGTGCTGAAGCCAACGAGGCTGCCTTCAAGCTGGCCCGTCGCGTCGCGTTCGATCGCTTTGGCAGCGAAAAATACGAAATCATTGCCGCGCTGAACAGCTTCCACGGTCGCACCCTGTTCACCGTGAACGTGGGTGGCCAGTCGAAGTACTCCGACGGCTTCGGTCCAAAAATCACCGGTATCACTCACGTCCCTTACAACGATCTGGCTGCTTTGAAAGCCGCCGTTTCCGACAAGACCTGTGCCGTGGTGCTGGAGCCGATCCAGGGTGAGGGCGGCGTACTGCCGGCCGAACTGGCCTACCTGCAAGGCGCCCGCGAGCTGTGCACCGAGCACAACGCGCTGCTGGTGTTCGACGAAGTGCAAACCGGCATGGGCCGCAGCGGCAAGCTGTTCGCCTACCAACACTACGGCGTGACGCCGGACATCCTGACCAGCGCCAAGAGCCTGGGCGGCGGTTTCCCGATCGCGGCGATGTTGACCACCGAAGACCTGGCCAAACACCTGGTCGTCGGCACCCACGGCACCACCTACGGCGGCAACCCGCTGGCGTGCGCAGTCGCGGAAGCCGTGATCGACGTGATCAACACCCCTGAAGTGCTGAACGGCGTCAACGCCAAGCACGACAAGTTCAAGGCCCGCCTGGAGCAGATCGGCGAGAAGTACGGCCTGTTTACCCAGGTGCGTGGCCTGGGGCTGTTGATCGGTTGTGTACTGAGCGATGCCTGGAAAGGCAAGGCCAAGGACATCTTCAACGCTGCTGAAAAAGAAGGCCTGATGATTCTGCAAGCCGGTCCGGACGTGATTCGCTTCGCCCCGAGCCTGGTGGTTGAAGACGCTGATATCGATGCCGGCCTGGACCGCTTCGAACGCGCCGCAGCCAAGCTGACACAAGCCTGATAGACCTTTCGACGCCTGACATTTCAGGCGTCGATCCAAATTTTTGTTTCGGGCTGGATCAAAAGTGTGGGAGCTAGCCTGCTAGCGATGAGGGCCTGGTAGCCAGCATCATTGTTGCCTGACAGGACGATATCGCTAGCAGGCTAGCTCCCACAGTTGACTCTGAGTTGTTTCAGGGATGGCCCGGGATTTTTTCTTTTGTAAGTTCTGAGATTAAGGAGTGACACCATGCTGGTGATGCGCCCCGCGCAAATGGCTGATCTGGGCGAGGTACAGCGTCTGGCTGCGGACAGCCCGATTGGTGTCACTTCCCTGCCGGATGACGTTGAACGCCTGAGCGACAAGATCGCGGCAAGCGAAGCCTCATTCGCTGCCGAAGTCAGCTTCAACGGTGAAGAGAGCTATTTCTTCGTCCTCGAAGACACCGCGACCGGCAAACTGGTCGGTTGCTCGGCGATCGTCGCGTCGGCCGGCTATTCCGAGCCGTTCTACAGTTTCCGTAATGAAACCTTCGTGCACGCTTCCCGCGAGCTGAAGATTCATAACAAGATTCACGTGCTTTCTCAGTGCCACGACCTGACCGGCAACAGCTTGCTGACCAGTTTCTACGTACAGCGCGAGCTGGTGGGTTCGCCTTGGGCCGAACTCAATTCCCGTGGTCGCCTGCTGTTCGTGGCCAGCCATCCGGAGCGCTTTGCCGATTCGGTGGTGACCGAGATCGTCGGTTACAGCGATGAAAATGGCGATTCGCCGTTCTGGGACGCCATCGGTCGCAACTTCTTCGACCTCAACTACGCCGAAGCAGAGCGTCTGTGTGGCCTCAAGAGCCGGACGTTCCTCGCCGAGCTGATGCCGCATTACCCGATCTATGTGCCGTTGCTGCCGGATTCGGCGCAAGAAGCGATGGGGCAGGTGCACCCGCGGGCGCAGATCACGTTCGACATCCTGATGCGCGAAGGCTTCGAGACCGATCACTACATCGACATTTTCGACGGCGGCCCGACCTTGCATGCCCGTGTCTCGGGGATCCGTTCGATTGCCCAGAGCCGTGTGGTGCCGGTGAAAATCGGTGAGCCGGTCAAAGGCGCCGGTCGTCAGTACCTGGTGGCCAACGCCCAGTTGCAGGATTACCGCGCGGTATTGCTCGAGCTTGATTACGCGCCGGGCAAACCCGTCACCCTGGATCTGGAAGCAGCCGAAGCCCTGGGCGTCGGTGAAGGTGCCAGCGTGCGCCTGGTGGCGGTTTAACGCCTGCTTCAATGAATGCTTAGAAAGCAGCGAGTTTCGCGGGTGGCGCAAGCGACCCGATTGAGGAGATAGCATGATCGTTCGTCCCGTACGCAGCAGCGATTTACCCGCTCTGATCGACCTGGCCCGCAGCACCGGCACCGGCCTGACTACCTTGCCAGCCAACGAAGAGCGCCTGGCCCATCGGGTCGGCTGGGCCGAGAAGACTTTCCGTGGCGAAGCCGGGCGAGGCGATGCGGACTACCTGTTCGTACTCGAAGACGACGACGGTCGCGTGGTGGGCATTTCCGCCATCGCCGGTGCCGTAGGCCTGCGTGAGCCTTGGTACAACTTCCGCGTGGGGCTGACGGTCAGTGCCTCGCAGGAGCTGAAAATCTATCGCGAAATCCCGACGCTGTTCCTGGCCAACGACCTGACCGGTAACTCGGAACTGTGCTCGTTGTTCCTGCACGCCGACTACCGCAGTGGCCTCAACGGCCGCATGCTGTCCAAGGCGCGAATGCTGTTCATCGCCGAATTCCCGCACCTGTTCGGCAACAAGATCATCGCCGAGATGCGCGGCGTGTCCGACGAAGCCGGGCGTTCGCCATTCTGGGAAAGCCTGGGCCGGCACTTCTTCAAAATGGAATTCAGCCAGGCCGACTACCTGACCGGCGTTGGTAACAAGGCGTTCATCGCCGAGCTGATGCCAAAATTCCCGTTGTACACCTGCTTCCTCTCTCCAGAGGCGCGCAACGTGATCGGTCAGGTTCATCCGGACACCGAGCCGGCGCTGTCGATGCTCAAGAGCGAAGGTTTCAGCTATCAAGGCTACGTCGACATCTTCGACGCCGGCCCGGCCATCGAGTGCGAAACCGGCAAGATCCGAGCGGTGCGCGACAGCCAGGCCCTGGTACTGGCCATCGGCACGCCGGGTGACGACGCCACGCCATTCATTATTCACAACCGCAAGCGCGAAGACTGCCGGATCACTGCCGCACCCGCACGCTTCGCCGCCGGTACGCTGGTGGTCGATCCGCTGACTGCCAAACGTCTTCAACTCAACGCCGGCGATCAAGTGCGCGCCGTTCCGTTGTCCGCTGCTCGGGAGTCGAAATAATGAAGTCGCTTTACATCGCAGGTGAATGGCTGGCCGGTCAGGGCGAAGCCTTCGAGTCGCTGAACCCGGTGACCCAACAGGTGGTTTGGTCCGGCGAAGGCGCCACCGCTGCTCAAGTTGAATCGGCCGTACAAGCGGCGCGCCAGGCGTTCCCGGGCTGGGCCCGCCGCACGCTGGAAGAACGTATCTCGGTGCTGGAGGCTTTTGCCGCGGCATTGAAGAACAACGCTGACGAACTGGCCCGCACCATCGGTGAGGAAACCGGCAAACCCCTGTGGGAAGCGGCGACCGAAGTCACCAGCATGGTCAACAAGATTGCGATCTCGGTGCAGAGTTACCGTGAACGTACCGGCGAGAAGAGCGGCCCGCTGGGCGACGCCACCGCCGTACTGCGTCACAAGCCACATGGCGTGGTGGCCGTGTTCGGTCCCTACAACTTCCCTGGCCACTTGCCAAACGGTCACATCGTGCCGGCGCTGCTGGCCGGTAACACGGTGCTGTTCAAGCCGAGCGAGCTGACGCCGAAAGTGGCCGAGTTGACGGTCAAGTGCTGGATCGAAGCCGGCTTGCCAGCCGGCGTGTTGAACCTGCTGCAAGGCGCTCGCGAAACCGGTATTGCCCTGGCGGCGAACCCGGGCATCGACGGTCTGTTCTTCACCGGTTCCAGCCGTACCGGCAATCATCTGCACCAGCAGTTCGCCGGTCGTCCGGACAAGATCCTGGCGCTGGAAATGGGTGGCAACAACCCGCTGGTGGTCGATCAGGTCGCCGACCTCGATGCCGCTGTTTACACCATCATCCAGTCGGCATTCATTTCTGCCGGTCAGCGTTGCACCTGCGCGCGCCGCCTGCTGGTGCCGCAAGGCGCCTGGGGCGACACCCTGCTGGCGCGTCTGGTGGCGGTCAGCTCGACGCTTTCAGTCGGGGCCTTCGATCAGCAGCCGGCGCCGTTCATGGGCTCGGTGATTTCCCTGGGCGCCGCTAAAGCGCTGATGGACGCCCAGGCGCATTTGCTGGCCAACGGCGCCGTGTCGTTGCTGGAGATGACTCAGCCTCAGGCGCAATCCGCATTGCTGACCCCTGGCATTCTGGATGTGACCGCCGTGGCGGATCGTCCAGACGAAGAGTTGTTCGGCCCGCTGCTGCAAGTGATCCGCTACGCTGATTTTGAATCGGCGATTGCTGAGGCCAACGACACGGCCTACGGCCTGGCTGCGGGTCTGTTGTCGGATTCCGAAGCGCGTTACCAGCAATTCTGGCTGGAGAGCCGTGCCGGTATCGTCAACTGGAACAAGCAGTTGACCGGTGCTGCCAGCAGCGCGCCATTCGGCGGCGTCGGCGCCTCGGGCAACCACCGCGCCAGCGCCTACTACGCGGCGGATTACTGCGCGTATCCGGTGGCCTCGCTGGAAACCCCGAGCCTGGCCTTGCCGTCGGCCCTGACCCCCGGCGTGAAAATGGCCTGACGCCCATTCGCGATCAAGCTCGCTCCCACAGGTTCGGTGGTGTTCATACATTTCGTGTACGACGCAATCCATGTGGGAGCCAGCCTGCTGGCGATGGCCGCGCCTCGGTCTCAAACTAGTTACTGATGCCTATAAAAACAGATTCGTGGAGCCTCGCTGATGAAATCCTATGAAGTCAATTTTGACGGTCTAGTGGGGCCTACCCATAACTACGGTGGCCTGTCCTACGGCAACGTGGCGTCCCAGAGCAACAGTCAGCAGTCTTCGAACCCGAAGGAAGCCGCGCTGCAAGGCCTGGCAAAAATGAAAGCGCTGATGGAAATGGGCTTTCAGCAAGGCGTGCTGGCGCCACAAGAGCGCCCGGACGTGGCGGCACTGCGTCGCCTGGGCTTCAGTGGCACCGACGCTCAAGTCATCGAGCGCGCCGCCAAAGACGCCATGCCCCTGCTGGTCGCCAGTTGCTCGGCTTCGAGCATGTGGGTGGCCAACGCCGCTACCGTCAGCCCAAGTGCCGACACTGCGGATGGCCGCGTGCATTTCACCGCCGCCAACCTGAATTGCAAATATCACCGCAGCATCGAACACCCGACCACCAGCCGCGTGCTGGGGGCGATGTTCGCCGACCAGAAGCACTTCGCGCACCACGCGGCCCTGCCGGCCGTGGCGCAGTTCGGTGACGAAGGCGCTGCCAACCACACCCGTTTCTGCCGTGAGTACGGTGAAGCCGGCGTTGAATTCTTCGTCTTTGGTCGCAGCGCGTTCGATACCCGCTACCCGGCACCGCAGAAGTACCCGGCGCGCCAGACCCTCGAAGCGTCACAGGCCGTTGCCCGGTTGCACGGCCTGAGCGATGACGGCGTGGTCTACGGCCAGCAGAACCCGTCGGTGATCGATCAGGGCGTATTCCACAATGACGTGATCGCCGTGGGTAATGGCGAAGTGCTGTTCTATCACGAGGACGCATTCCTCGAGACCGAGCAGATGCTGGCCGAGTTGCAGAGCAAGCTCGCCAGGGTCGGCGGGGCATTTCAGTCGATCTGCGTACCGCGTTCGGCTGTAACCGTTGAGGACGCGGTTCGCTCCTACTTGTTCAATAGCCAGCTGCTGTCCCGTCCAGACGGTTCCATGCTGTTGATCGTGCCGGAAGAGTGCCGTGGCAATGAGCGTGTCTGGCAATACCTGCAGGGTTTGACCAGCTCCGGCGGCCTGATCCGCGAAGTCAAAGTCTTCGATCTCAAGCAGAGCATGCAGAACGGCGGTGGCCCGGCTTGCCTGCGTTTGCGCGTCGCTCTCAACGAAACCGAGCTGGCGGCGGTCAATCCAGGGGTTATCATGACGGCACCGTTGTATGGCACGTTGACCGAATGGGTCGACAAGCACTACCGCGACCGCATGACCGAAAACGATCTGGCGGACCCGCAATTGTTGCTTGAGTGCCGGACGGCACTGGATGAACTGACACAAATCCTTAAACTGGGCTCGGTTTATCCATTCCAGATCAATTGATCGACGGCGCGCGCTCGGGCACGACAGCGCGCCGCTTCATCTCCAATGAGAGCGTAATTACATGAGCGACAAACTGCAGCTGATCCTTGAAGACACTGACGGCACGCAACTGGAAACCTCCTGCACCCGCGTCGCGGTCATGTGGCAAGGCAAGGAGCTGTGGATCCAGCACGATGGCCGTGGTCAGTTGCTGATTGGCGTGGACGTCGAAGAAGGTGATGCCGAATACGCCAACCTGCTGCTGCGCCCATTGGCGACTAATCTGGTAAGTCTGCAACTGGAAATGGAACCGGCTGAAGTCGCCGACGAAGACCACGTTCACGGCCCGGATTGCAATCACGATCACTAAGGAAACCGCTCTATGCTCGCCCTCGGCAAACTGCTTGAACTGACCCTCGCCGGCCGTGAACCGGCGGAGAAGACTCAACTGACTGTCGAAGGCGTGCGCATGCGCTGGTTGAGCGAAGGTGCGCTGGAAGTCCGGCCACCTGAAGCTCGCGACAATGGCCTGGACCTGCTGCTGTCGGCGGGTATCCACGGTAACGAAACAGCGCCGATCGAACTGCTCGATCGCCTGTTGCATGACATCGCCCGCGGTGATCTGAAACCGCGTGCACGTATTCTGTTCCTGTTCGGCAACCCCGAGGCGATTCGCAAAGGCGAGCGTTTTGTCGAACAGGACGTCAATCGGCTGTTCAACGGCCGTCACGAACAAAGCAGCGGCTCCGAAGCGTTGCGCGCTTGTGAGCTGGAGCGACTGGCGGCGAGCTTTTTCAGCCTGCCGGACCGCGACCGCCTGCACTATGACCTGCACACCGCCATTCGCGGCTCGAAAATCGAGCAGTTCGCGTTGTACCCGTGGAAGGAAGGTCGTCAGCATTCACGCCAGGAGCTGGCCCGCCTGCGCGCCGCTGGCATGGAGGCGGTGCTGCTGCAGAACAAGCCGTCCATCGTTTTCAGTTCCTACACCTACGACAAGCTCGGTGCCGAGTCCTTCACGCTGGAGTTGGGCAAGGCGCGGCCATTCGGGCAGAACGACGGGGTGAACGTGTCCAGGCTGGAAACACGCCTCAAACAGATTATCGAAGGCTCCGAACCGGCGCTGAATGAAGTGGCGCTGGATGGCTTGAAGCTGTTCAGCGTTGCGCGGGAAATCATCAAGCACAGCGACAACTTCCGCCTGAACTTGCCAGCGGACATCGAAAACTTTTCGGAGCTGGAAGTGGGTTATCTGCTGGCCGAAGACATCGCCCAGACCCGTTGGATCATCGAGGAGGAAGGCGCCCGGATCATCTTCCCGAACCCCAAGGTGAAGAATGGCCTGCGTGCCGGCATCCTGATCGTGCCGACCACCGACGAAAATCTGGCCTGACCGGATAACCCCTGTAGGAGCGAGCCTGCTCGCGATGGACTTGAGAACGCAGCGGGGTATCAGATACACAGCGTTTTCGTTGAAGACCATCGCGAGCAGGCTCGCTCCTACAGGTCCTGTGTTAAACAGCGACTGCGCGCGGTTCAGTACGACGTAGCGCACGGATCTTGTGCAGCGTATCCGCGCACGTCTTCGCCGCTTCCTGGCCTTTATGCACGAAATGCTCGAAGAAGAACTTCTGGTGTTCTTCACCGGCATGGAAGTGGTGCGGGGTCAGGGACACCGAGAACACCGGCACTTCGGTTTCCAGCTGAACCTGCATCAGACCACTGACCACTGACTGGGCGACGAACTCGTGACGGTAGATGCCGCCGTCCACCACGAGGGCGGCCGCTACGATGCCGGCATACCGGCCGGTCTTGGCCAGCAGCTTGGCGTGCAGGGGCATTTCAAAGGCGCCGCCGACTTCGAAGAAGTCGATGTCGGATTCCTGATAACCCTGGGCAATCATTTCGCTGACGAAGCCTTTACGGCTCTGGTCAACAATATCCTTGTGCCAGCAGGCCTGGATGAACGCAACGCGTTCGCCGTGATGGTTTTTGCTTTTGCTGTCGATTGCGGTGGGTTGCATGTTCTGACTCCTGTTTGTGTGAAAAACAGGGCGTTATGAATCGAATGGGATTTAAGGGTACGCAGGCACAAGTGCCTGCGGACGGCGCTTTGGTATAGAGCCTAGGCGGCGCCAATCCCGTTCTCTCTTCATCCGGACTATGACCGTCGGCCCCGGGATCACACCGGGTCTGCTGACCTTGCCGCCAGTCACCGCCGAAGCCGTACTGTCGCCAAGCGCTCGCGGGCTATGCGCGTTGCGCGCAATTACCGCCGGTGGGGAGTTGCACCCCGCCCTGAGAACGTTTTGCCGCCAGATTTTCTGGCGGCGCAGCGTTTTTAACACATATTTCCTACGTACGCATCGATGCTTTCAGATCAATTCCATCGAATTTTTCACTGGGTTACCCCGACTTTTCCTTCATCAAGGGTTGAATATTCATCGGCATGACCGTAGTAATTCTTTTCTGAAAGGGATTTCCCCTGTTTACCGAGGCCAGATTCATGAGTGTTATCGATCTTCGCAGCGACACCGTCACCCAACCCACGGCCGGCATGCTCGATGCGATGACCAGCGCCGCCACCGGCGACGACGTTTTTGGTGAGGATCCGACGGTCAATCGACTGGAAGCCGAATTGGCCCGGCGCCTGGGTTTTGCGGCGGCGCTGTTCGTACCGACCGGCACGATGAGTAACTTGCTGGGGCTGATGGCTCACTGCGAACGCGGTGACGAGTACATCGTCGGTCAGCAAGCGCACACCTATAAATACGAAGGTGGCGGCGCGGCAGTGCTCGGTTCAATCCAGCCGCAGCCACTGGAAGTGCAAGCAGATGGTTCGTTGGACTTGGCGCAGGTCGCTGCCGCGATCAAGCCGGATGACTTCCACTTCGCCCGGACCCGATTGCTGGCGCTGGAAAACACTATGCAGGGCAAGGTCTTGCCGCTGGAGTATCTGGCAAAGGCGCGCCGTTTTACCCGTGAGCATGGTCTGCAACTGCACCTGGACGGCGCGCGGCTGTACAACGCAGCGGTCAAGCTCGGGGTCGACGCCCGGGAAATCACCCAGCATTTCGACTCTGTCTCGGTTTGTCTGTCCAAAGGCCTGGGCGCGCCGGTGGGTTCGGTGTTGTGCGGCTCGGTCGAGTTGATCGGCAAGGCTCGGCGCCTGCGCAAGATGGTCGGCGGCGGCATGCGGCAGGCCGGGATTCTGGCGGCGGCAGGCCTGTATGCGCTGGACAACAACGTTCAGCGGCTGGCTGATGACCACGCCAATGCACAATTGCTGGCCGAGGGCCTGCGCGCGGCAGGTTTTGAGGTCGAGCCGGTGCAGACCAATATGGTCTACGTGCAGATGGGCGACCACGCCGAAGCGCTCAAGGCGTTCGCCGACGCGCGCGGGATCAAGTTGAGCGCGGCCGCACGCCTGCGAATGGTCACGCACATGGATGTCAGTGCGGCGCAAATCGAGCAGGTCGTCGCGACATTCGTCGACTTTTCGCGCAAGTGATAGCGTTAGCGCTCCAATTGACTGTTTCTATCGTATAAACACGCTGTACCCCGCGCGTAGGGCCGATATAATGCGGCCCTTTGCCGTCGCTTCGTCTGTTGACGTTTCGAACAGGCCTTTGGCCGCAGCCTCCGTGGAAGAACCTAATGAAAAGCGCAGAAATCCGTGAAGCCTTCCTTCGCTTCTTCGAAGAGCAAGGCCACACCCGTGTAGCCTCCAGCTCTTTGATTCCGGGCAACGACCCAACCCTGCTGTTCACCAACGCGGGGATGAACCAGTTCAAGGACTGTTTCCTGGGCCAGGAAAAGCGCGCGTACACACGCGCCGTCAGCAGTCAGAAATGCGTGCGCGCTGGTGGCAAGCACAACGACCTGGAAAACGTCGGCTATACCGCCCGTCACCATACTTTCTTCGAAATGCTGGGTAACTTCAGCTTCGGTGACTATTTCAAGCGTGATGCCATCACCTACGCCTGGACCTTCCTGACTTCCGACAAATGGCTGAACCTGCCAAAGGAGAAGCTCTGGGTCACGGTCTATGCCAGTGATGACGAGGCGTATGACATCTGGACCAAGGAAATCGGCGTTCCCGCCGAACGCATGGTTCGTATCGGCGACAACAAAGGCGCTCCTTACGCTTCCGACAACTTCTGGACCATGGGCGATACCGGCCCGTGCGGTCCTTGCACCGAGATTTTCTACGATCACGGCGCCGACATCTGGGGTGGCCCACCGGGCTCGCCGGAAGAAGACGGCGACCGCTACATCGAAATCTGGAACAACGTGTTCATGCAGTTCAACCGCACCGCCGATGGCGTGTTGCACCCGCTGCCAGCGCCGTCGGTAGACACCGGCATGGGCCTGGAGCGGATCAGTGCCGTGCTGCAGCACGTGCATTCGAACTATGAAATCGACCTGTTCCAGAGCCTGCTGAGCGCATCGGCCAAGGCCATCGGTTGCACCAACGACGCACAGGCTTCCCTGAAAGTCGTGGCTGACCACATCCGTTCTTGCGGTTTCCTGATCGCTGACGGCGTGCTGCCATCCAACGAAGGCCGTGGCTATGTGCTGCGCCGGATCATTCGTCGCGCCTGCCGTCACGGCAACAAGCTCGGGGCCAAGGGCAGCTTCTTCTACCAGATCGTTGCGGCACTGGTTGCCGAGATGGGCGAAGCCTTCCCTGAACTGAAATCCCAACAGGCGCACATCGAACGCGTTCTGAAGGCCGAAGAAGAGCAATTCGCCAAGACCCTGGAGCAGGGCCTGAAAATCCTCGAGCAGGATCTCGCCGAACTCAAGGGCGACGTGGTGCCCGGCGATGTCGTATTCAAGCTCTACGACACCTACGGTTTCCCGATGGACCTGACCGGCGACATCGCTCGCGAACGCAACCTGACCATCGACGAAGAAGGTTTCGAGCGCGAAATGGAAGCCCAGCGCGTCCGTGCCCGTTCGGCCAGCTCTTTCGGCATGGACTACAACAGCCTGGTCAAGGTGGATGTCGATACCGAGTTCACCGGTTACCACGCCACCAGCGGTTCGGCGAAAGTCGTTGCCCTCTATAAGGACGGGCAATCGGTCGATGTATTGAGCGAAGGCGAAGAAGGCGTGGTCGTTCTGAACCAGACCCCGTTCTACGCGGAGTCCGGCGGCCAGGTCGGCGATTGCGGCTACTTGCAGGCCGGTGCTTCGCGCTTCGATGTGCGCGACACCACCAAAACCGGTGGCGCGTTCCTGCATCACGGTGTGCTGGCGTCGGGTAGCCTGTTGATCGGTGCGCCGGTGGAAACCCACGTGGAGGCTGACGTGCGTCACGCCACCTCGCTGAACCACTCGGCCACTCACTTGCTGCACGCCGCCTTGCGCCAGGTGCTGGGCGATCACGTTCAGCAGAAAGGCTCGTTGGTCGATAGTCAGCGCCTGCGTTTCGACTTCAGTCACTTCGAAGCGATCAAGCCGGAACAGCTCAAAGCGCTGGAAGAGATCGTCAACACCGAAATTCGCAAGAACTCCGCGGTTGAAACCGAAGAGACCGATATCGAAACCGCCAAGAAGAAAGGCGCCATGGCGCTGTTCGGCGAGAAGTATGGCGACAATGTTCGCGTGCTGAGCATGGGCGGTGATTTCTCCGTTGAGCTGTGCGGCGGTATTCACGCCAACCGTACCGGCGACATCGGCCTGCTGAAAATCATCAGTGAGGGTGGTGTGGCGTCTGGTGTGCGTCGTATCGAAGCGGTCACCGGTGCTGCGGCCCTGGCCTACTTGAATGCGGCCGAAGAACAACTCAAGGAAGCGGCCAACCTGGTCAAGGGCAGCCGCGACAACCTGATCGACAAGTTGTCGGCTGTGCTGGAGCGCAACCGTCTGCTGGAGAAACAACTCGAGCAATTGCAAGCCAAGGCTGCCAGCGCCGCGGGCGACGATCTGTCGGCTTCGGCATTGGACGTCAAGGGTGTGAAAGTGCTGGCTGTTCGTCTGGACGGTCAGGATGGCAAGGCGCTGCTGGCGCTGGTCGATCAGCTGAAAAACAAACTCGGCCGCGCAGTGATCCTGCTCGGCAGTGTCCATGAGGAAAAGGTCGTACTGGTTGCAGGCGTAACCAAAGACCTGACTGGCCAACTCAAAGCCGGTGATTTGATGAAGCAAGCCGCTGCGGCAGTGGGCGGGAAGGGCGGTGGTCGTCCAGACATGGCGCAAGGCGGCGGTACCGACGCTGGCGCACTGGATGCAGCACTGGCGCTGACCGTTCCATTTGTAGAGCAGGGTTTATAAGGCAGTGCTCTCGGCCCGCAGTCTAGTGGCGGGCCGGAACGCTGTTTGAGTGATTATTTGGGCGCCCTTCATGGGCAGAGGCGGCTTTGAAATGGCTTTGATCGTACAGAAATTTGGAGGCACCTCGGTCGGCACTGTCGAGAGAATCGAGCAAGTCGCCGACAAGGTTAAGAAATTCCGCGATGCCGGCGATGACCTGGTGGTTGTGCTGTCTGCAATGAGCGGCGAAACCAACCGTCTGATCGATCTGGCCAAGCAAATCAGTGGCGACGGGCAACCGGTTCCGCGTGAACTGGACGTGATCGTTTCCACCGGCGAGCAGGTGACGATTGCCCTGTTGGCCATGGCGCTGATCAAGCGCGGTGTGCCGGCGGTTTCGTACACCGGTAATCAGGTCCGGATTCTGACGGATAGCGCGCACAATAAAGCGCGTATCTTGCAGATTGATGACCAGAAGATTCGCGGCGACCTGAAGGCTGGTCGTGTGGTCGTTGTCGCTGGTTTCCAGGGCGTCGACGAGCACGGCAATATCACGACCCTCGGTCGTGGCGGTTCTGACACCACGGGTGTGGCCCTGGCAGCAGCCTTGAAGGCTGATGAATGCCAGATCTACACCGATGTCGATGGCGTCTACACCACGGACCCGCGCGTCGTGTCCGTGGCCCAGCGCCTGGACAAGATCACCTTCGAAGAGATGCTGGAAATGGCCAGCCTCGGTTCCAAGGTGTTGCAGATCCGTGCGGTCGAGTTCGCCGGCAAGTACAACGTTCCGCTGCGCGTACTGCACAGCTTCAAGGAGGGTCCGGGCACCCTCATTACTATTGATGAAGAGGAAACCATGGAACAGCCGATCATTTCCGGCATCGCTTTCAATCGCGATGAAGCCAAGCTGACCATCCGTGGCGTGCCAGACACCCCGGGCGTGGCGTTCAAGATTCTCGGTCCTATCAGTGCCGCGAACATCGAAGTCGACATGATCGTGCAGAACGTTGCGCACGATAACACCACCGACTTCACCTTTACCGTGCACCGCAACGACTATCAGGCGGCACAATCTGTGCTGGAAAACACCGCTCGCGAGATCGGTGCCCGTGAAGTCGTGGGTGACACCAAGATCGCCAAGGTTTCGATCGTCGGCGTTGGCATGCGCTCCCACGCAGGCGTAGCCAGCCGCATGTTCGAATCCCTGGCCAAGGAAAGCATCAACATCCAGATGATCTCGACATCGGAAATCAAAGTCTCCGTAGTGATCGAAGAGAAGTACCTGGAACTGGCTGTGCGCGCCCTGCACACGGCTTTCGAACTGGACGCACCGGCCCGCCAGGGCGAGTGATGCGTTTGCCAAGGAGCGCGGTCTGACCGCGCTCTTTGTTTTTTGAACGGCGCGACCCGAAGCTGTTCTTTTGCTCGTGCTGGTCAATACTCAGGCATGCAGGCCGCGACCGTTTTGGTTGTAGGTCGAGTGCCTCTTTTTTTGCAGACTGTTGTCCCTGAAATGTAATGCGTGAGGAGAAAGGTATGCTGATTCTGACTCGTCGGTGCGCAGAAAGCCTGATTATTGGTGATGGCGAAATCACCGTGACCGTGCTCGGCGTCAAAGGAAATCAAGTGCGTATTGGTGTGAACGCCCCTAAAGAGGTGGCTGTCCATCGTGAGGAAATCTACCTGCGTATCAAGAAAGAGAAGGACGAAGAACCAAGCCATTAATTTTTATCGTTTTTATGTTTGCAAACGGGGAAGAAGCTGGTTAATATACGCCCCGTGTTGCGGAGAGCTGGCCGAGTGGCCGAAGGCGCTCCCCTGCTAAGGGAGTACACCTCAAAAGGGTGTCGGGGGTTCGAATCCCCCGTTCTCCGCCATTATTTTCGTAGTACGTTGTAATCTGGCTTAATTCGGTAAGTTGTTGAAATTACTAGAAAAAAGCGCTTTACAAAAAGATTTAACGGCCTATAATGCGCGGCAACAAATGCACTCGTAGCTCAGCTGGATAGAGTACTCGGCTACGAACCGAGCGGTCACAGGTTCGAATCCTGTCGAGTGCACCATTTAAGAGTTGTTTGCAGTGATGTGAATGGCTCGGCTTCAACCAGTTGTGATCTGGTATAAAAACACAAAATGCACTCGTAGCTCAGCTGGATAGAGTACTCGGCTACGAACCGAGCGGTCACAGGTTCGAATCCTGTCGAGTGCACCATACAACAAAAAGCCCGCATTTAATGCGGGCTTTTTGCCGTCTTGGATTTGGCTTTTCCTTTCGTACATCCTCTCGCATCGAACTCTACGTTTGCGCTTCGACCTCGCTTGGTATCGTAGCGATAACTCGTGGTCGAATTCCGAATGTTGATCTTGTCTGGCTTACCCAGGGCGCTTTCGACGTCTTGTTGGCTCATGCCGACAACAATTCGCTGATTGATGATTGCTTCTCGGCGCTCCCTGGCGCTGATCAGGTTTCCACATTTGTCCTCTGGCTGGCCGACGACAGTCATATCGCGGTTTGTGAATGTCCTTCCCGGTGTTGCTCGAGGGTTGGCGTCCGGCATGAGCGCGACAGGCGTGCCAGGCGAGTAGGCTTGCACTTCCTGGGTCGAAAGGTGCTCGCCGGCTGCGCAGCCCATTGTCGTGAAGGTGAGGCGTCCGTCAGGCGCTTCGCAGCGATGGACGGTTGTGGCGCGTACGATGAGTGGCAGGCAAAGAAGGGGGATCAGTAGAAGGCAGGATGATTTTGGTGGCATTCGACGTCCTCCGTGACGGTGCTCGTTCAAAGGTAGCTGCTACATTTTCATTTGTTGGTGTGTTTTCTTTTCGGGATGAGTCGTCGCAGTTTGAAGGATCAGGATGGCGCTCAAGATTGTTTCGCAAGCGCTTGTTTCAGCCACGATTTTTTAACGTTTAAAACCGTCGGGCGGTGTTATCATTGCGCCCGTCAGCCCCGCCGGGGCTTGTGGAATACCTCCATGGACTTACCCAGTAGTTACTTAATTTCCCGTTTTTCCAATCATGAATTGACTGATTGATACTTCCGGCGTGCCCCGCTGCTGGGAGTGGAGTTCGCCTATGTCTGAAGTTGAAGTAAAGAAAACGCAAGAAAGCTTGCAGGACCGCCTCGCTCAAGTTGTTGAGCTGTTGCAGCGCCAGCGAGTAGTAGAAGACCTGACTCATCGCCAGGAAGGCCCGCATCACGATCGGGTTGAGAACCTGGTCCACCGGCAGAATCTCGTCGAGTTGCAGCGCAAGCTCGATGATCTGCACTCCGCCGACGTCGCCTATATCCTTGAAGCCTTGCCACTGGACGATCGTCTGGCGCTTTGGCAATTGGTCAAGGCTGATCGCGACGGCGACATCCTTCTCGAAGTATCCGACTCGGTTCGTGAAACCCTGATCGCCGACATGGACGATCATGAGCTCCTGGCTGCAGCCAAGGACATGGATGCCGACGAACTTGCTGACCTGGCCTCAGAGCTGCCGCGAGATGTCGTCCATGAGCTGATGGAAACTCTCGATGGTCAGCAGCGTGAGCGTGTTCGCTCCGCATTGTCCTATGACGAGGATCAGGTCGGTGCATTGATGGACTTCGAGATGGTGACCATCCGTGAGGATGTCAGTCTCGAAGTGGTTTTGCGCTACCTGCGGCGCCTCAAGGAGCTGCCCGGCCATACCGACAAACTGTTTGTGGTTGATTACGACGGCGTCCTCAAGGGGGTGTTGCCGATCAAGCGTTTGCTGGTTAACGATCCGGACAAGCAGGTTTCTGAAGTGATGGCCAGCGATCCGGTGAGCTTTCATCCGGATGAAGAGGCCTACGACGCAGCTCAGGCGTTTGAGCGATACGATCTTATTTCGGCACCTGTCGTAGACAAAAACGGCAAGTTGATCGGTCGACTGACCATTGATGAAATGGTCGACCTGATTCGTGAAGAGAGCGAGAACGAAGTTCTCAATATGGCGGGTCTGCGCGAAGAAGAAGATATTTTCGCGTCCGTCTGGAAGTCCCTGCGTAACCGTTGGGCCTGGCTGGCGGTGAATCTGATCACTGCATTCGTTGCATCGCGGGTGATTGGTCTTTTCGAGGGCTCAATCGAGAAGCTGGTAGCGCTTGCGGCGCTTATGCCGATCGTGGCGGGTATCGGGGGCAATTCCGGTAATCAGACCATTACTATGATTGTTCGGGCGATGGCGTTGGATCAAGTGAGCACTGGCAATACTTCGCGACTGATGCGCAAAGAGTTGGCAGTTGCACTGATCAATGGCGTGATCTGGGGTGGTGTGATCGGCGTTGTTGCCTATCTTCTATACGGCAGTTGGTCGTTGGGTGTGGTGATGACCGCTGCCATGACACTCAATTTGTTGCTTGCAGCACTGATGGGAGTGCTGATCCCGATGACGCTGGCGCGGCTTGGGCGCGATCCTGCCATGGGGGCCAGTGTCATGATTACGGCCATGACTGATAGCGGAGGGTTCTTTATCTTCCTTGGTCTGGCAACGATCTTCCTGCTCTGAGATGTTTGTCCTAAAGCCCGCCTTCCGGCGGGCTTTTTTATGCGGTGCGTCAGGCATGATGTGTTACGCGCTGGTGTAACCAGCCTGGGGCGGCTTGGCGGGTGTCTTGGAGGCGCTGACCGGTCCTCAAGGCTCGGTTGTTGGCCCGTGAGTAACGTCCGCAAGGTGTGCGCGCCAAAAAGAACCAAAGGCGGAGCGTAGCGACTGGACATACCCAGTGGTCAGCAGTCGAGGCTGAGAGTGGCAACGATGAATGGGTCGCTTGCGCGGGGTCACAAAGGCCCATGGTCGAGCTCTCGAGCGCCAGTTTTGAATCAGGCGTTGCCGAAAAGCAGGCGAAAAAAAGCCAGCGATTAGGCTGGCTTGAGATTTTCTGTGTGAGTCAGGAGGCGTCCGCGGCCATTTCCGCATCATGGGCAATCAACGAAACGAGAGCGTTTTGCTGGCGGTGGGATAGCTGTCGGAAGCGCTGCAGCAATTCACGTTCGTGCAATGAGAGCTCTGGACTGTCCAGGCGCATGCTTAGTTCTTCGCCCAGTGCGCCTTCCTGAATAAGGCTCTGTTCAAGGCGCGCGATGATTTCGGAGTTCATGCTGCGATGATGATTGCGAGCCACTTCGGCAATGCGTTCACGCATTCCGTCTGGCAGACGTACGACGAACTTGTCAGCCGTACGGCTGGAATAAATTGCCTGTTTCAATGGGCGCATATATTTAACCGGTTAGTTCAGGGGAGCGGTTTTCGGGATTGACCGCAGGATGTCTGATAGGACAAGCGCTCTGGTCAAATGTTCAACCTGAATTGATAGAGGCTCGCATCATGCCTCACTGAGCCAGATCATTGGCGTCAATTCTGTGACAAATATTGAACTGGATAAAGGCATTATGCCAGCACCAATTATCAGAAATACGGACGGGTCTGGAAAGTGGTCTGGGTCCGTATTGCTGGCCGCGTCCTTTGCCCGACTGAGAGTGTCGATAATATCTGAAGGGCCTTTCGTGCGAATTCAATCGCTGTTCCTTGCTCCTACAGGATAGTGGCAAATGGCCGATTTACTAGGGCCAAGTGCATACTCAGAGCGATTTAGGATGGATGGCGACTAGATTTGTATGATGTAGCATCCTCGAGCTGTCTGGGTGAAAGGAGCGTCAAGGGATCTTTTTTGGCTTCCTCAGCAAATTTCGCGATCCTGCGTGGCGTATGCCTACACTTAAAATGCCTAAGGACGACATGACAAAGCCATGCTTGCCCGTTAACATGCACGCCGTCCATTGCTCCGCAAATTCTTGCGGGCAGTTTGTGTCTCAGTAGCTCAATTGGATAGAGCATCCCCCTCCTAAGGGGAAGGTTGGCAGTTCGAACCTGCCCTGGGACACCATATATCCAGCCACCCTCTCATTTTTCAGCTATTGCAGTTGACCGCTCTCGGTGTCTGCTTCGGTCACTACGCCCATCGCACTGCTTATCCCTCCTTATAGCTACCAGTCCTGGATTGACGGGTATTTGCATTAATGCGCGTCGACCAGCGCCCCGGTGGTGTGTCTGGACGCCTGAATCGATGCCGGATTACCCCATATCAGGACCTGTAGCGGGCGCCGAGGCTGGCTCCGCCAAATCGGCGCCGGTAAAGCGTGACGTTCAGCGCAGGTCGTTCAACGTTGCATCCAGTCGTTCGACCAGCAGGTCCGCATGCTTGCGGGCAAATACCAATGGTGGGCGAATCTTGAGGATGTTGGCCATGGGGCCGGTCGAGCTGATCAGCACCTGACGGCGGCGCATGCCGTTGACGACCGCCGCCGCGGCAACTGTTGCCGGGGCTTGCGTCTCGCGGTCTGCAACCAGTTCGACACCAATGAACAGCCCCTCGCCGCGTACATCGCCAATGACTTCATGGCGCTCGGCCAGTTTGCGCAACCCCTCCTTGAGATAGCTGCCGACATCGCGGGCATTGGCTTGCAGGTTTTCTTCGCGCAGTACCCGCAGTACCGCGTGCGCAGCCTTGCAGGACACCGGGTTACCCCCGTACGTATTGAAATAACGTTGTTGGTGACCGAATTGATCGAACAGCGCCGAGCGCCCGACCACCGCGGCAACTGGATGGCCGTTACCCATGGGTTTGCCCAGCGTGACCAGATCCGGAATCACTGATTCACGGGCAAACCCCCAGCGCTGCCCACCGGTGCGGCCGAACCCTGGCTGCACCTCATCGGCGATATACAGTCCGCCGGCGTCTCGCACGCATTGCGCGGCAGCGGCCAGTTCGCCGTTCGCGGGGCTGAACACACCATCGCTGGAGAAAATGCTGTCGACCAGCAGCGCCGCAGGTTTGATGCCTTGCGCCTGCATGTCTTGCACGGCCGCTTTGACGCTGGCAACGAAATCGGCGGTTCGGCGGTAGGAATCCGGGGCCTCCACCAGGCGCACATGGCTGGCGGTGGGGAGGCCCGTGGCCAGCGATGGCGATACCTCGGCCAATGCGCTGGTCACGCCGTGGTAGGCCCAGCGGGTGACAATGATGCCCGTTCCGCCGCTGTGGCATCGTGCGATGCGCAACGCCAGATCGTTGGCCTCGCTGCCGGTGCAGGTCATGGTCATGTTATCGAGCTGCGGGGGAAACTCGCTGAGCAGGTCTTCTGCGTATTCCACGATCGATGGGTGCAGATAGCGCGTGTGGGTATTGAGCAGGGCGCTTTGCTCGGAAATGGCTGCGACCACGGCGGGGTGGCAGTGACCGATGGACGCCACGTTGTTATAGGCATCCAGGTAGGCGGCATTGTTTTTGTCGTACAGCCACACGCCTTCACCCCGCACCGGCGCGAAGGGTTCCTCGTAAAACAATCGATAGCTGGCGCCCAGTGCGCGTTGGCGACGGGCGATCAGTTCAGCGGCGGTGGATGAACTCATGGAGCCTCCGGTGTGCAGGCGTTGATCAGGCTTTGGGTCAGCAACCCCTCGGGCAAGGCGGTGAGGCATTGCAGATTGCGCCAGGTGGTGCGCAGGTTACGCAGGACGTAGGTGCGGTTTTCCGGATACAGGCTGGCGCGCCACTGGGCGATGGTAATGGCCATGGCCATGCGCATGGCGATGAGTTCGCCGAGTACAGCCAGCTCCTCGCGCTGCAACGGGATCTTTGCGTGGTAGGCGGCGACAAAGGCCTTGATCTGCCAGAGTGGGTCGGTGGCGTCGGCGTCGAACTGATATGAGAGAGCCGTTCCCAATTCGTTGATTAGCGGGGCGTGGAGGGCATCGCCGAAGTCAATGATGGCCGCAACGCGGCTGGCGGTTTCGCAGTCGAGCATGACGTTGTGCGGGTTTAGATCGTTATGAATCACCTGCGCACGCAGTTTGGCCAGACGCGGTTTTACCGAAGTCTCGTAGCTGTCCAGCAGGGCGCAAACCAATGGCAGTTGATCGACGTCCAGGTTATCCAGATACGGCCTGATTCGCTCCGCGTGGCCGACATCCCAGAGCAGATCGCGATGAGCGGCAGGGTGCTGGAAGTCATTGAGGGCCAGGTTGATTTCGGCCAGGGACGTACCGAGTTCGCGCATCAGCGCAACGCTGGGCTTGCCCAGATTCTGCGAAATACCGTCCAGGTAGCTGACGGTGCGCAGTGTCAGTGTTTGCTCGCTCACCAGCACCTTCGGTTCAACCTCCCCACTGAGTGCAGGCAGCACACGCGGAACCGGCAGGTGCGCACCGTGCCGCTCGATGTGCAGCAACGCCTGGGTCTGGAAGCTGATGACGCCGGGATCTTCGGCTGGGTTGATGAATTTCAGGACGAAGGCGCCGCGGTTGGACCGGATGAGAAAGTTGGCATCGCGTTCGCCATTGAGCAGCTTCAGCGTGCCTTTGAGGCCGTATACCCGATCAGCGATTTCCAGTGCTTCGGCAGGCGACACGTTTGGCGCCTGGGTGGTCATCAATTCGGTGCAACACCCCTTGACCATGATGGCATCAGACATGCTGGCCACCATTGACGTGAATTTCCGCTCCGTTTACGTAAGAAGCGCCGCTGGTGCAGAGGAAGTAGATCAGCGAGGCGACTTCCTCCGGTTTGCCCAAGCGATTCATGGGTACCAGTCGCTCGACGATGTCGGTGGTGCCCGGAGACAGGATGGAGGTGTCAATTTCGCCGGGGGCAATGGCGTTGACCCGCACCCCGTGCGGGCCGAAATCATAGGCCATTTCCCGAGTCAGAGCCGAGAGCGCCGCCTTGGAAGTGGCGTAGGCAACGCCAGCAAAAGGGTGCACCTTGGAACCCGCAATGGACGTGACATTGATGATGCTGCCCTGGGCGGCTTTCAGTTCATCGAACAGGCCGCGAGCGAGGAGGGCGGTAGAGAACAGGTTGACGTTGAACACCTTCAACCACGTGGCGTAATCGGTTTCCAGCACGCCAAGTCGACCACCTTCCGGACTTTTTGGTGACACGCCAGCGTTGTCTACCAGCGCATCAAGCCGTCCCCCGAGTTTTTCCTTAATGGTCGCCAGGCTGGCGCTGACACTGTCGATGTCCTCAAGATCCAGATGGATATGGTTGAGCAAGCCTTCCGCCCAAGGGCATTCAGCGACCCAGCTTTGCCGGGAGGCGGTGAATACTTCCCAGCCGGCCGCATTGAAATGCTTGACCGTCGCATGGCCAATGCCGCGGCTGGCGCCGGTTAACAGTAGCTTTTTTTTCTCGCTCATGAGCACGGCTCTTCGTAATTGAAGTTTGATGCATCATGTTTTCAGGCGTGCAAGTAGTCAATAGGGGCATCAGGGATCGTTTCGTCAGGAAGCCGCTTCCTGACTGACGGCTATGAACTCCAGCATTTTTTGATTGCCGTCGAGAATGTCCGCTTGGATTGCGTGTTTGGCGGCTGCCGCATCCTGCTGACGCAGGGCATTGAGTACTTCGATATGGTGTTCAATGGCCATGGTCAGGGAGAAATGCGCATACGCCTGTGCGATCAGCGGTCCTGCGCGCATCCACAGACTGTCCAGATAGCTGCGCAGCAAAGGCATGCGTGCAGCTTCCGCGATCAAAAAGTGAAACTCGCTATTCAGGCGTAGCGCTTCAGGAAGGTCGCTATTGTTGATGGCTTCGAGGTTGAGCTGAATGTTGGCGTCGATGCGCTTAAGGTCGTTTGAGGTTGCAAGCCGCGCGGCGGTTTCGGCACCAAGGCCTTCAAGATTCAACCTTAGCGTGCGGATTTCCAGATAGGCCGCACTGTCGAGCACCGGTACTCGAATGTCCTTGGGGGTCTTGAGCACCAGCGCTTTCTCTTTCGCCAGTTGCAGAATGGCGTCTCGCACGGGGGTGACGCTTGTTCCCAGCTGGCTGGCCAGCTCCCGGATGCGCAGTCGATCATCAGGCTTGAGGCTGCCCGTGATCAAGGCGTTGCGCAGTTGGGAGTAAACGTTGCTGCCCAGATAGGTGTGAGTGATCGCGTCGAAGGGGTAAGGCATGAATCACCGGATGCAGTTTGGCCAAAGACTATACAACATGATGCATTAAGTCTTTTGCGGAAACCGGCGTAGCAATATGGATAAGAGGCTGGGCCGGGGGGGAGGGCGGGGCTTGGTGGCGGCGATAACGGGGCAGCGATTGATTCAGACCAGCAGAGCTCACCGAACCGTCCGAAAAGAGACTGAGGGCTATTTCTTTTGGCGCGCCACGTCTCGGTAGTTCTTGGGTAGCTCGCCGGTCCATTGCCGAAACGCTCGGGTGAACGCGGACGGCTCGGAAAAACCCAGCATTTGGGAAATGAGGCTGATCGACATCGACGTCTGGCTCAGGTAGTGGATCGCCATGTCGCGACGCACTCCGTCCTTGAGTCGTTGAAATTGGCTGCCTTCGGCCGCGAGTTTTCGCCTGAGCGTTCTCTCGGTGAGGTGCAATTCAAGGGCGGCACTTTGAATGGTTGTTTCAGCCAGGTCCTCGGAACGCTCCAAATGATCCAGTACCCGCCGTGTATAAACCGGGTAATAGGCAGGGCGAGTGAACCAGTCGAATGGTGCCCGCTTCAAGTGATGGCCGAGGGTCTCGGGCGTTTGCACCAACGGTGCCGTGAGTATCGCGGCATCGAACACCAGGCAGGTCACGGCCTGGTCGAACTTCGCCGGGCAAGGAAACATCAAGCGGTATTCGGTCAGGTGTTTGGGTGCAGGATGGTCAAACGCGACCTGTTTCAGGGGGATCCGCTGGCCAATCAACCAGCTGGGAAATCGATGCCACAGCAGCAACAGGAAACCTCTCAACAAGTAATCCTGGTCTTTGGCCGGGTCCTTGAGCGCCATCGAAAAAAACGCCTCATCGCCAACGATGTCGAGTGACAGATGCAGGGAGTCATTGATCACGTTGTAGAAGTGGCTGAGCTTGTAATACACCGAATGCAGGTTGTGCGAATGAATGACCTGTTTGGCCATGATGGCAAAGACACCCTGTGGACAGCGTTGCGAGCCCATGCCAAGAAACTCGTCGTCAGCCAGGCGCCAGACGGCCCGCATCAGGCGGCTGAATTGGTCAGGCGTGATCCGCAGATGGGCATTTTCCAGCATGCGCTGGTTAAGGCCAGCTTCCTTGAGCAGCACCGCTTCGTCGAGCTGAAGACGGTGGCCGGCATTCATCAGCATTCGGGCGAAATGGATAGAGATTGAATAGCGTTCGATGCCCATCGGAGGCAGATTCCTGCTGTGTGTACGTTCAGTTTATCGCCTAAGTGCTGTCCGATAATGTCTATTTTTAGACTGGTTTCGTTATTGTCGCCGAGGGGCCTCCCGATAGAAGCTAGCCGCCACCTGTAGACGCCTGTCTGACCCGGTCAGAGCGCTGTTATTGCCTCCAAGGAAGCCCGTCCGTGCACGTGCAAGTAGTCGACGCGGTTACCGTCCGCCAGAACGTGACGGCATCCGAAACAGATGCATCCCGCCTGAAAAACCGCACGCTAGACAAGTCGGCGCGCCACCGTTGCAGTGTGTACGTACGCCGCTGCGACGCACAGCCTTCCCGATACGCGCCAATTGCCGCGCCGGTTCCCGGGCCGGGCACGGCACCAATGAACGTCTTTGCATCTGCGACGCCGTGGTCATTACCGGCGCCACCTGGTGCGTAACGTTTGAAGTAAGAGGTCCGTGAACATGGCCAATTTAGTCGATTACCGAGTGCTATCAGCCAAGGCCTGACGTGACTCAGGTCGACACTGAAGCACGCCCGTTATTACCCAGTCGTTTGCCCCGCTGTGGCTGACACAGGCGGTCTGCCTAACGCATCGTTTTAGTGAGGAAACAAAAATGAGTGATTACACCCACCCCTACCGCGACACCACGTTCGTGCTCAAAGAACTGGTCGAGTTTGAAGCCTTGTGCGCGTCGGCCCATCTGGACGACGTCAACGATGAGCTGGTTTCCGCGATTCTGGCCGAAGCCGGTCGACTGGGCTCCGGGGTATTGGCACCACTCAATCGGATTGGCGACACCCAAGGCTCGCGCCTGAATGAGCAAGGCGTGCAGGAAGCTCCCGGGTTCGCCGACGCCTACCACCAATTCCAGGCTGGCGGCTGGCCTTCATTGACCGCCGCTGAAGCCTGGGGCGGCCAAAACCTCCCCAACGTGATTGGCACCGCTGTCAGTGAGATCTGGCACTCGGCCAATATGGCCTTCGCCCTCTGTCCGATGCTGACCCAAGGCTCGATTGAAGCGATCGCGCACCATGGCTCGCCCGCCCTGCGCGAGGCTTACCTGTCCAAACTGGTCAGCGGTGAATGGACTGGCACCATGAACCTCACCGAACCCGATGCCGGTTCGGATTTGGCCGCCATCAAGAGCCGCGCCATTCCTCAGGGTGACCACTACCTCATCAGCGGGCAAAAAATCTTTATCACCTGGGGCGACCACCAGATGACGGACAACGTTGTCCATCTGGTACTGGCCCGGCTGCCGGATGCACCGGCCGGCGTCAAAGGGATTTCCCTATTCCTGGTGCCTAAATTCTTGCTGGATGCTCAAGGCGAGCCCGGCGCACGTAACGATGCCCGCTGCATCTCCCTGGAACATAAACTGGGCATCCACGGCAGCCCGACCTGCGTCATGAGCTTTGGCGACAACGGCGGAGCCATCGGTTATCTGGTGGGCGAACCGCACCAAGGGTTGGCTTGCATGTTCACCATGATGAACCACGCCCGGCAAAGCGTTGGCCTGCAAGGGCTGGCCATCTCGGAGCGGGCTTATCAGCAGGCGCGTCAGTACGCAAAAGATCGTCTGCAAGGCACTCGCAAGGATGGCAGCCGTTTCTCTATCATCCATTTCCCCGATGTCCGTCGCATGCTGCTTCAGATGAAGTCGTCCATCGAAGCGATGCGGGCCCTGGCGTTGGTGGCCGCTGCCGAAGTGGACCGCACTGCTCACGCGCCTGACGCCGAGACGGCGAAGGTCCATCAAGGTCGCGTCGACCTGCTCACACCTATCGTTAAAGGGTGGCTGACAGAAATGGCGCAAGAGGTGACCTCGCTCGGTGTGCAAATTCACGGCGGCATGGGGTTTATCGAAGAAACCGGCGCAGCCCAGCACTACCGTGATGCCCGTATCCTGACCATTTATGAAGGCACCACCGGCATCCAGGCACTGGACTTGGTCGGGCGCAAGACCCTGCTCAACCAAGGCGAACTGCTCACCCGTTTACTGGACGAAATCGGTGAAACCGTCGCCCAGCTACAAGGTTCGGCCACATTGGTCCATCAGGCCAAGGCACTGGACGATGCCTTGTGCGCAGGTCGCGCCGCTCTGCGCGTGCTCCTCGACAATGCCCAAAACGACGCCCACCTGGCGGGCAGCATCAGCGTCAATTTCATGATGCTGTTCGGCTACCTGAGTGGCGGCTGGTTGATGGCCCGCTCGGCACTCAGTGCTCAAGCTCTGCTGGACTCGGGCAATGGTGATCCGCAGTTCCTGGGTGCCAAGCTGATTACTGCCAATTTCTATGCCGAGCAACTGCTGCCTCGCGTACACGCGCTGCTGGCGGCGATTGGCGGTGGCAGTAAAAGCATCATGGCGCTGGACGATGAGCAGTTCTGACCCTGCGCGGGCCTGAGCGATCCAGGTGATGGCCTTCGCCACACGCCTTGGCGACGCCTGCCTTAATCGTCTCGGCCTTCGCTTGTGCCCAGACTAACGAACAATCCGACGAGCAGTGCCTCTCAGTGGCACTGCCCGGAATGGGCGTGATTACCGGTTGAGTGGCAGATGTCCGGTGACCCGCCTGCTATTCCCTACCTTCGAGGTTTTTTCCATGCACGCTGCGCGTATCCGGCTGGCTTCCCTGCACGACAAAATCATGAGTGCACCACAGGCCGCCCTGCTCATTAAAGACGGCATGACCATCGGCATCAGTGGTTTTGGCGGTGCCGGAGACGCCACGGCAGTCTCCCTGGCCTTGATCGAACAGGCCAGGCGCGACCCGCTGAAAATCAACCTGATCACCGGCGCCAGCCTTGGCCATGGTCTGGACGGGTTGATGGCCGAAGCGGGTCTGTTAGCCCGGCGCATGCCTTTTCAGGGCGACCCTGTGTTGCGCAAGGCAATCAACGAAGGGAAGGTGATGTTTATCGACCAGCACCTCTCGGAAGTGGTCGAGCAGTTGCGCGGTGGCTACCTGCCGACCCCGGATATCGCGGTTATCGAGGCAGTGTGCATCACTGAGCAGGGGCATATCGTGCCCACCTCGTCGGTGGGCAACTCGGCCAGCCTGGCACTGGCCGCCAAGCAGGTCATCGTTGAACTCAACCTGGCGAGCAGTCCTCATTTTGAAGGGCTGCATGACATCTACCAACCCCAGAACCGTCCACACCGTGGCGCGATTCCTGTTCTCCAGTCAAACAGCCGCATTGGCAGCCATGCTATCGAGATCGACCCGTCACGCATCGCCGCCATCGTTATCAGCAACACAGCTGAGGCGGCCGTTCCCATGTTGCCGCCTGACAACGACACTCAGGCCATTGCCAATCATCTGGTTCGGTTTTTCGAGAATGAGGTGGAAATGGGGCGCCTGCCGAGAAACCTGGCGCCGCTGCAAGTGGGGGTGGGCTCCATCGCCAACGCAGTGATGTGCGGCTTGATCGACGCCCCGTTCAACGACCTGGTTCAGTATTCCGAGGTATTGCAGGATTCCACCTTTGATCTGCTGGATGCCGGCAAGCTGAAATTTGCCTCGGGGTGCTCCATTACCCTTTCCAGTGCCTGTGGCGAGCGGGTCTTCAAGAACCTGGGGCAATACGCCGAGCGCCTGGTCTTGCGCCCACAGGAAATCTCCAACCACCCGGAGGTCATCCGGCGTCTAGGGATCATTGCCATCAACACCGCGCTGGAGTTTGACCTGTATGGCAACGTCAACTCCACCCATGTCGGCGGTACACACATGATGAACGGCATTGGCGGCTCGGGGGATTTTGCCCGCAACGCCCACTTGTCGATATTCGTGACTAAATCAATTGCCAAGGACGGGAAAATCTCTCGCGTAGTGCCCATGGTCAGCCACGTCGACCACACAGAGCATGACATCGACATTCTGGTAACCGAACAAGGACTGGCTGACTTGCGGGGGCTTGCGCCTCGGGAACGAGCCAGAATCATCATCGATCACTGTGTGCACCCGGACTACCAGGAGGCACTCAACGATTACTTCACCGCTGCTTGCCGCTTGGGCGGGCATACTCCTCACGATCTCAACCAGGCGTTGAGCTGGCATATCCGCTTGAACGAAACGGGCAGCATGCAAGCGGTCCGATAGTGAGCCTGAGCCTGTACCTCGAACAACCACCTGCTCAAGGTCCTCGTGGGCCCTGAGCGAGTGGTTTTCGAACATAGTCTGAATCAGTTGGCCGGCTCCCAAGTGCGCATCGCCAGGTTGCGCACTTCGTCGGTCACTACGGAAAATCCATGTCGCTGCTCGCCGCGCATGTCATCAGGTGGACAGGCACTGGCGCCTACCACGCAACACGAACCGACCGTGGCCATAGAATTCTTCAGACACTGGTGATCTCTTCTATATAGAAGAGAAGGTGATCTTGCCCTGTCTTCTGCAAGTAATTGATAGAAAACCCAAATCAGTGGTTGACGACAGATTCTGGAAGCCTATAATTCGCCCCACTTCCGGCGCAGTCGAAACGGAAAACTCCTTGATAAACAATGAGTTGCGCAGTTTTCGGCAGCAGGTTGCTTCAGGTCATCGAAGTCGAAAGGAAGTTGAAAAAGAGGTGTTGACAGCAGCGAGTAACGCTGTAGAATTCGCCTCCCGCTGACGAGAGATCGAAGGCGCAAGTGGTTGAAGTTGTTAAGGAATCCTTGAAAACTTCTGAAAATAATCACTTGACAGCAAATGAGGCTGCTGTAGAATGCGCGCCTCGGTTGAGACGAAAGATCTTAACCAACCGCTCTTTAACAACTGAATCAAGCAATTCGTGTGGGTGCTTGTGGAGTCAGACTGCTAGTCAACAGATTATCAGCATCACAAGTTACTCCGCGAGAAATCAAAGATGTAACCAACGATTGCTGAGCCAAGTTTAGGGTTTTCTCAAAACCCAAAGATGTTTGAACTGAAGAGTTTGATCATGGCTCAGATTGAACGCTGGCGGCAGGCCTAACACATGCAAGTCGAGCGGATGAAGAGAGCTTGCTCTCTGATTCAGCGGCGGACGGGTGAGTAATGCCTAGGAATCTGCCTGGTAGTGGGGGACAACGTCTCGAAAGGGACGCTAATACCGCATACGTCCTACGGGAGAAAGCAGGGGACCTTCGGGCCTTGCGCTATCAGATGAGCCTAGGTCGGATTAGCTAGTTGGTGAGGTAATGGCTCACCAAGGCGACGATCCGTAACTGGTCTGAGAGGATGATCAGTCACACTGGAACTGAGACACGGTCCAGACTCCTACGGGAGGCAGCAGTGGGGAATATTGGACAATGGGCGAAAGCCTGATCCAGCCATGCCGCGTGTGTGAAGAAGGTCTTCGGATTGTAAAGCACTTTAAGTTGGGAGGAAGGGTTGTAGATTAATACTCTGCAATTTTGACGTTACCGACAGAATAAGCACCGGCTAACTCTGTGCCAGCAGCCGCGGTAATACAGAGGGTGCAAGCGTTAATCGGAATTACTGGGCGTAAAGCGCGCGTAGGTGGTTTGTTAAGTTGGATGTGAAAGCCCCGGGCTCAACCTGGGAACTGCATTCAAAACTGACAAGCTAGAGTATGGTAGAGGGTGGTGGAATTTCCTGTGTAGCG